>NZ_JBHFHW010000040.1:98239-134841 GCF_057333975.1 Stenotrophomonas sp. AGC87 | reverse complement strand
CCCCCCCCGTCCCCGTTATTTCTTATTTTTCAGCCCAGATCGCCCAGACGTGCCTGCACGGCCGCGATCGCCGCCAAACCCGCGGTCTCGGTGCGCAGCACGCGCGGACCCAGCTGCAATCCCTGGAAGCCCGCCGCAGCCAGCGCCTGGCGGTCGCGCGGCGACCAGCCGCCTTCCGGGCCGATCGCGATCACCACGCCGCCCGGTGCGGCCGACAGCGTCGACAAGCGATGCTCGCCCTGTGGATCCAGGGTCAACTTCAGTGCATCAGCTGGTACCGCGTTGGCGGCGTCCTGCAGCGATCGCGGCGCGGCCACGGTCGGCACGCGGGCGCGGCCGGATTGGCCACACGCCGAGACCACCACACTGTGCCAGTGCGCCAGTCGCTTCTCGGCACGCGCCGCATCCAGCTTCACTTCGGTGCGTTCGGCGTTGACCGGCATGAAGGCCTGCACACCGAGTTCGGTAGCCTTCTGCAGGATCAGGTCCATCTTTTCCCCGCGGGCGATGCCCTGCAGCAGGGTGATGTGCAAGGGCGACTCGTTGTCCAGCGCGGTGGCCGCTTCGATCCGCACCTGCGCATCGCGCTTGCCGACCGCCACCAGGGTGGCGCTGTAGTCCTGGCCGTCCCCATTGAACAGCACGCAGCCGTCGCCTTCGCGCAGGCGCATCACGCGCACCAGGTGATTGGCCGCATCCTCTGGCAGCGCCAGGGTCTGGCCGACCGCCAGCGGATGGTCGATATGGCTGCGGGTCACGCGCATGCGATGGCCTCGTCGATGGCGGCGAGGGTGGTCAGGGCAAGCAGGTCCAAATGTTCATCCTCAACGCAGTACGGCGGCATCCAATACAGCACATTGCCCAGTGGGCGCAGCACCACACCGCGTTTGAGCGCAGCTTTATAAGCATGCAACCCGATCCGGGCCTCGGCCGGGAATGGCATGCGTTTGTCGCCGTTGCGGGTCAGTTCGAAGGCCACCACCATCCCGGCCTGGCGCACATCGGCGACATGCGCGTGGTCGGCGAATGGTGCGGCCAGGGTGCGCATCACCTCGGCAGTGCTGCGGTTGCGTGCGATCACGTCCTCGCCGGCGAAGATGTCCAGGGTCGCCAGCGCGGCGGCGCAGGCCAGCGGATTGCCGGTGTAGCTGTGCGAATGCAGGAAGGCGCGCTCGCGTGAATCATCCAGGAAGGCGTCGTACAGCGCCTGCGTCGCCAGCACCGCCGACAGCGGCAGGAAACCACCGGTCAGGCCCTTGGACAGACACAGCAGATCCGGCATCACACCGGCCTGCTCACAGGCGAACATCGTGCCGGTGCGGCCGAAGCCGGTGGCGATCTCATCGGCGATCAGGAAGGCTCCATTGGCATCGCACAGCGCGCGCGCACGCTGCAGATAGACCGGGTCGTACATGCGCATGCCACCGGCACACTGCAGGCGCGGTTCCAGGATCACCGCGCAGATTTCGCCCGGGTGCTGGTCGAACAGCGTGGCCAGTGCATCGGCCGCCTGGTGCGCACGCTGGGCAGCAGTCTGGCCCGGCTCGGCCAGGTAGGCATCGGGGGAGGGCGCGAACAGCGCCGCGGTCAGCAGCGGCGCATACACGCGCCGATACAGCGGGATATCGCCGACGGACAGCGCCCCCAGGGTTTCGCCGTGATAGCCGTTCTCCAGCGCGACGAACCGGGTGCGGTGGTTCTCGCCACGGTTGCGGAAATAGTGGAACGCCATCTTCAGCGCCACTTCCACCCCGGCCGAGCCGTTGTCGGCATAGAACACCTTGGCCAGCGGGTCGCGCCCGGCCTGGCGGGGGGCGATCGCCAGCAGGCGCTCGGCCAGCCGTACCGCCGGCTCATGACTGAAGCCGGCCAGCATTACTTGTTCCAGCTGGGTGGCCTGCTGGGCAATGGCCGCACCGATGCGCGGTTGCGCATGGCCGAACAGATTGGTCCACCAACTGCTCACCGCATCCAGATAACGATGGCCGTCATGGTCGATCAACCACGGGCCTTCGCCGCGGGCGATCGGCAGCAGGGGCAGGGTGTCGGGATGCTCGCGCATCTGGGTGCACGGGTGCCAAAGCACGGCCAGATCGCGTTGCCGCCACTGATCGGCCAGCGTGAGGGGGGCTGGGTCTGCTAGCATTTCGGGCTCATGAACACGTTTTCACCAGTACCCATTCTAGAGATGCTCGCATGAGCCGTCGCCTGCCCATCATCCACCAGATCACGGACGAGGAAAGCGGACCGTTCCAGCGCCAGCATCTGGATCTGGAGTTTTCCAATGGCGAACGCCGCCGCTTCGAACGGCTGGTGACCCGCGGCCATGGGGCCGTGGTGGTGGTGCCGATGCTCGATGACGAGACCGTGCTGCTGGTGCGTGAGTACGCCGCCGGCATGCACCGTTATGAGCTGGGGCTGGTGAAAGGCCGCATCGATGCCGGCGAAACCCCGGAACAGGCCGCCGACCGTGAATTGAAGGAAGAAGCCGGTTACGGCGCCCGCCGGGTCGACGTGCTGCGCGCGATGACCCTGGCGCCGACCTATATGAGTCACCAGTCCTGGCTGGTGGTGGCGCGTGATCTGTACCCCGAGCGCCTGGTCGGTGATGAGCCGGAGGAGCTGGAGGTCGTGCCGTGGAAGCTGGCCGATCTGGACCAGTTGATGCTGCGCGAGGATTTCTCCGAAGGCCGATCGCTGGCGGCGCTGTTCATCGCGCGCGAGTGGCTGGGACGGAAGGAATGATCAAACTCACGACGGATCTGCGCGAAACCGTCATCGCCATCGCCCAGGACGCGGCCGCCGCCATCATGGCGGTGTATGCCACGCCGTTCGATGTGGAAATCAAATCCGACCACAGCCCGGTCACGGCGGCCGATCTCGGCGCCAACCAGGTGATCGAGCGTGGGCTGGCCCAGCTCACCCCGGAGCTGCCGATCCTCTCCGAGGAATCGGCGCAGGTGCCGTGGGAGATCCGCCAGCACTGGGGCGCCTACTGGCTGGTCGACCCGCTGGATGGCACCCGCGAATTCGTCAAACGCAACGACGAGTTCAGCGTCAACATCGCGCTGATCTACCAGGGCGCGCCGGCGTTCGGCGTGGTGCTCGCCCCGGCCACCGGCCAGGTCTGGCATGCGATGCGCGGCGAGCTGGCGTATCGCCGCGACGGCATGCGCGATTCGGTGCTGCGCACCCGCACGCCTGCTTCGGCCCCGCTGCGGGTGGCCGCCAGCCGCTCGCACCGCAGCGATCAGACGCAGGCGCTGCTGGATCGCATGGGCGATATCGAGGTGCTCGCACAGGGCTCCTCGCTCAAGTTCTGCCGCCTGGCCGAAGGCACGCTGGACGTCTACCCGCGGCTGGGCCCGACCTCCGAGTGGGACACCGCCGCCGGGCAGTGCGTGCTGCACGCCGCCGGGGGCGCGGTGCTCTCGGCCGAGACCGGCAAGCCGTTCCGCTACAACCGCCGCGAGAGCCTGTTGAACGGCGATTTCATCGCGCTGGGCGATACCCGCCTGCCGTGGCGCGCGTGGCTGCCCGCCTGACCTGACTGGAGCAACGATGCCTGCCACCCCCGAACTGGACCGCCTGCTGGGCATCATGGCGCGCCTGCGCGACCCGCTGCAGGGCTGCCCCTGGGACCTGCAGCAGGACTTCGCCAGCATCGCGCCGTACACCATCGAAGAAGCCTACGAGGTCGCCGATGCGATCGACCGTGGCGATCTGGATGACCTCAAGGATGAGCTCGGCGACCTGCTGCTGCAGGTGGTCTTCCACGCGCAGATGGCGCAGGAGCAGGGGGCGTTCGGGTTTGCCGACGTCGCCCGCGCGATCAGCGACAAGATGGAGCGTCGCCATCCGCACGTATTCGCCCAGGTCCAGGTGGACGGGGCCGAGGACGTCAACAGCAACTGGGAGGCGATCAAGCGCGCCGAGCGCGCCGCCAAGGGCCACACCGATACCTCGGCGCTGGCCGGCATCTCGCGTGGCCTGCCCGAGTGGCAGCGGGCGGTGAAACTGCAGGCACGCGCGGCACGGGTCGGGTTCGACTGGCCGGGCCCTGCGCCGGTGATGGACAAGGTGCGCGAAGAACTGGACGAAGTCGCCGCGGAATTCGCGCGTGGCCCGGTCGAGGAGAATCAGTCGCGCCTGGAGGAAGAGCTGGGCGATCTGCTGTTCGTCTGCGCCAACCTGGCCCGCCACGCCAAGGTCGATGTGGGCGCTGCGCTGCGTCTGGCCAACCACAAATTCGAACGGCGCTTCCGCGCGATGGAGGCGCAGGCCGACGCAGCGGGGCAGTCCATGGCCGCGCTGGATCTAAAGGCGCAGGAAGCGCTCTGGCAGCAGGCCAAGGAGGACGAGGCCAAGCCGTGAAAACGCTGCTGCTGTTCGTGCTGACCGCCGTGGCCGAAATCGTCGGCTGCTACCTGCCCTGGCTGTGGCTGCGCAAGGACGGCAGTGCGTGGCTGCTGCTGCCGGCCGCCGCCAGCCTGGCGCTGTTTGCCTGGCTGCTGACTTTGCACCCGGCCGCCAGTGGGCGTGTCTATGCCGCCTATGGCGGGGTCTACATCGGCACCGCGCTGATGTGGTTGTGGCTGGTGGATGGCATCCGCCCCAGCCGCTGGGACCTGCTCGGCGTCGGCCTGTGCCTGGCCGGGATGATGGTGATCATGTTCGCCCCGCGCAGCGCCTGATCCTGCCTGACGGGTACCGAGGACACTCCCCGACGCCGGCGTGAAGATGGCGTGGCTATACTCGGGCCTACGATTCCGGGGAAAGGGAGTGACCTGATGTTTCCGACCATGCTGTTCTCGCTGGTGCTGGCCTTCGTGGCCGTTGTCATCCTCTTCAAGGCGGTGCGGATGGTGCCGCAGGGTTACGAATGGACCGTGGAGCGCTTCGGCCGCTACACCCACACCATGTCGCCCGGCCTGCACTTCCTGATCCCGATCGTCTACGGGGTCGGCCGCAAGGTGAACATGATGGAGCAGGTGCTGGACGTGCCGAGCCAGGAAGTGATCACCAAGGACAACGCCGCCGTGCGCGTGGATGGCGTGGTGTTCTTCCAGGTGCTCGATGCGGCCAAGGCGGCCTACGAGGTCGCCAACCTGGAGGTGGCGATGATCGCGCTGGTGCAGACCAACATCCGCACCGTGATCGGCTCCATGGATCTGGATGAATCGCTCAGCCAGCGGGAGGTGATCAACGCCCAGCTGCTGAGCGTGGTCGACCATGCCACCAACCCGTGGGGCGTGAAGGTGAACCGCATCGAGATCCGCGACATCCAGCCGCCGCGCGATCTGCTCGACGCGATGGCGCGGCAGATGAAGGCCGAACGCGAAAAGCGCGCGCAGATCCTGGAAGCCGAAGGCTCGCGTCAGTCCGAGATCCTGCGCGCCGAAGGCGAGAAGCAGGCCACCGTGCTGGAGGCCGAGGGCCGCAAGGAGGCTGCCTTCCGCGATGCCGAAGCGCGCGAGCGCCTGGCCGAGGCGGAGGCCAAGGCGACCACGATGGTCTCCGAGGCGATCGCCCAGGGAGACGTGCAGGCGATCAACTACTTCATCGCGCAGAAGTATGTGGAAGCATTCAAGGAACTGGCGACCTCGCCCAACCAGAAGCTGGTGCTGATGCCGATGGAGGCCAGCGGCGTGATCGGCTCGATCGCCGGCGTGGCCGAACTGGCGCGCGAGGCGTTCGCCAAGCAGGAAGAGAAGAAAGCCACGCGCGGCGTCCCGCCGCGGATCGGAGGCTGACATGCGCTGGGAAGTGGTGGCCTGGGGCGCGCTGGCACTGGTGCTGTTCGCCGCCGAGGCGCTCGCGCCCGGCGCCTTCATGTTGTGGATCGGGATCGGGGCGGCGGCCGTGTTCGTGCTGGTCGCGGTGTTCGCCGACATCCCGCTGCTGTGGCAGGTGGTCGCCTTCGTGGTGCTCAGCGTGGTCTCCATCCAGTGCTACCGGCGCTGGGGGCGATCGCACGATCGCCAGAGTGATCAGCCGCTGTTGAACCGGCGCGCCGAGCAGTTGATCGGGCGCGTGGTCGTGCTCGACCAGGGCATCGTGGCCGGCAAGGGCCGGGCCAAGATCGACGATGCGTTCTGGGTGGTCGCCGGGCCGGATCTGCCGGCCGGCAGCCCGGTGCGCGTGGTGGCGGTGGAAGGGATGACGCTGAAGGTGCAGCAGGCCTGATCCGCGGTTTTCCCGCACCGCCGCAGGCGTTGTGAAGACGGTTCTGGGATAATGATGGCTTGCCTTCATTCCCCCGGAACCGGTCATGACCCAGAAGACGCTTCTCAACGATACCCACCGCGCACTCGGCGCCAAGATGGTCGACTTCGGTGGCTGGGACATGCCCATTCATTACGGTTCGCAGCTGGACGAGCACCACCTGGTGCGCAGCGATGCCGGCATGTTCGACGTCAGCCACATGACCGTGGTGGATCTGCGCGGTGAGCAGGTCAAGCCGTTCCTGCGCACGCTGCTGGCCAACTCGGTGGACAAGCTCAAGGCCACCGGCAAGGCGCTGTACTCGTGCATGCTCAATGCCCGCGGCGGCGTGATCGACGACCTGATCGTCTATTACATGGCTGACGATTTCTTCCGCATGGTGGTCAATGCTTCCACCCGCGAAAAGGACCTGGCCTGGATCCGCGAGCAGGCGGCAGCCTTCAACGTGGAGGTCCTCGAGCGCGAAGAGCTGGCCATCATCGCCGTGCAGGGCCCGACCGCACGCGAGCGCGTGATCGGCCTGCTGGGCGAGAACGACCGCGCCGCGCTGGAAAAGCTGGGCCGCTTCGCTGCCCTGGAGACCGCCACCGCCGACGGCACCGCGCTGTTCGTGGCGCGTACCGGCTACACCGGTGAAGACGGTTTCGAGATCCTGCTGCCGCAGACCGCCGTGGTTGCCTTCTGGAATGCGCTGAGCGCCGCGGGTGTGCGTCCGGCTGGCCTGGGTGCGCGCGATACGCTGCGCCTGGAAGCCGGCATGAATCTCTACGGCCAGGACATGGACGAGGAGATCACGCCTTATGAAGCCGGCCTGGCGTGGACCGTGGCACTGGACGAAGGCCGCGACTTCATCGGGCGCGATGTGCTCCAGGCGCAGAAGGCGGCCGGCAATGCCCGCCAGCTGATCGGCCTGGTCATGGATGAGAAGGGCGTGCTGCGTCACGGCCAGGTCGTGCTCACCGCCAGCGGTGAGGGCGAGATCCTGTCGGGCACCTTCTCGCCGACCCTGGGCAAGGGCATCGCGTTCGCCCGCGTGCCGGGCGGCGAACTGGGCGAGGTCCGCGTGGATATCCGTGGCAAGCAGATTCCGGTGCGCGTGGTGAAGTTCCCGTTCGTGCGCGAAGGCCAGGCCCAGCCCGGCGTGTTGATCGACGGCTGATGCCGTGATGTATCCGGTGCGGACGCGTTCGTGTCCGCGCCGGTTGGTTACACTACCCCCGTTTCTTGACCCCCCCTGATATTCCTCGGAGCAGTCCCATGAGCGAGATCCCCGGCGACCTCAAATTCCTCAAGTCCCACGAGTGGGCACGCGTTGAAGGCAGCGGCCGCGTCACCGTCGGTATTTCCGACCACGCCCAGGGCCTGCTTGGCGACCTGGTCTATGTTGAATTGCCGGAGGTTGGCCAGGAGGTCAAGGCCGGCGAACAGGCTGCCGTGGTCGAGTCGGTCAAGGCCGCTTCGGACGTGTACAGCCCGATCACCGGCACGGTGGTCGAGGTCAATTCGGCCCTGAGCGACAAGCCGGAAACCATCAACGAAGACGCCTACGGCGACGGCTGGATCTATGTCGTCGAAGTGGCTGGCCTGGATGAAGTCAACGACCTGCTCGGTCCGGACGACTACGCCGAGCTGCTGGAAAACGAAGATCACTGATCGTCGTTTCCGCTGAAGAACGGCCGCCCGGTGCGGCCGTTTTTTTTTGCCCGCGCGTCGGGCGCGCGCCGATCGCGTTAGTAGTGCGTGAGGATTGCAGTGCGCGTGCGATGGGCGGTGGTCGCGACGGCTGGCTCATGACGATCGGTTCGGTGCCGATGCGCGCCGGTGATCTGGTCTGCGCCGACGCGCCGACGGCATGCCGAACAGGTATCCCGGCGGACGTGCGGCGACGTTCAACGGCGAACGCCAGGCGCGAACGTGTCGGTCCCGAACGGTCAAAAGTTTGCGCAGTTACGCGAATCGGGTCGAAAAAAGCGCGGGCAGATGTGAAAAGTTTTGCGGTCTGTTTAAGGTGCGCACGGGGAGTCCTGTGGCAGCGGTGATGGCATGCGATGCGCGCGTGGCGTTGCAGGGCGGCGCACGACGTTGTTGCGATGTCGCTACACGAAAGTGCTTCTTTTAAGTGTTTTTCTTTTCTGTGTTGTCTGTGTTTGATTGCGTGGGGTGTTCGCGGTGGCGTTGGCATGGCGCTCTCGTTGGCTCGGTGACGGGTACGGAGAGGGGGGCGCGGCAGGGTGCCGGTGTGAAAATTTTTCGCCGGGGTTGTTGACAGTGAAAAAAAGCGTGATTAGGTTTCGCCTCAGCAGACCTTGCCTGCGAACAGAGTGAGCAGAATCGACATCAAGTCGCGAAGCACAACCTGGACATCCACCTCGCGTCCGATGACGGTGGAGATGGCTTCGCTTCCTTCAGCGAACCGCAAGACCCTTCCTGATCCGATATCTGCCTGGCCGCATGTGGCAGGTGTCTCCGTATCCGTCACGACGCGCATGACGCGACGGCGGTCCCCGCGACGCAGCAACGGCGGGTTTGCTTTACCTGGGCGTTTCCACTCCATAGATCACTGACGAGGAGCCATCCCATGGCAACCAAGAAAGCTGCGAAGAAAAAGCCGGCCGCCAAAAAGGCAGCCAAGAAGGTCGCTAAAAAGGCGACTGCCAAGAAGACCGTGAAGAAGGTAGCCAAGAAAGCCGCTGCCAAGAAGACGGTGAAGAAGGCGGCCAAGAAGGCGACCGCTCGCAAGGCAGCCGTAAAGAAGACGGCGAAGAAGGCCGTGAAGAAGACGGCAAAGAAGGCTGCGACCAAGAAGACCGCAAAGAAGGCAGTGAAGAAGACGGCGAAGAAGGCCGTCAAGAAGACGGCAAAGAAAGCCGTCAAGAAGACTGCAAAGAAGGCAGCCGCCAAGAAGACCGCGAAAAAGGCGGTAAAGAAGACGGCCAAGAAGGCGACCCGCAAGGTAGCCAAGAAGGCCGCTCCGAAGAAGGCTGCCAAGAAGACCGCCAAGAAGGCCACCCGCAAGGTAGCCAAGAAGGCCACCGCCAAGAAGGCGACTGCCCGCAAGGCTCCGGCCAAGAAGGCATCCGCGAAAAAGGCAGTGAAGAAGGTCGCAAAGCGCAAGCCGGCCGTTCGCAAGAAGAAGGCCGCGCCGGTCGCGCTGCCGGCAACCCCGGCACCGCTGATCTGAGTTTTTCCCGATAGCCGTACCTGAGACTCCTTCCCTGGCAGCCCAGCGGGGAAGGAGTTTTTTTATGGGCGATACCAAAAACCAAAAAAAAGGCGGCCATCCGGCCGCCTTTTACGATGCTACCTGCGGGCGGGATCAGCGCGGTGAAGCGACCGCGCGGTTCGACGAGACGCCCTTGCGCTTGCCCTGCGGGGCGGCGTCCTCGGCCATCAGGTTGTCGCTGCCGAAGTCGGTGTCCACGTCCAGCCAGCGCTGGGTCGGCAGGCCCATGGCCTGGTCCAGTACGGTGGGCAGCAGGCCGCTGGGCAGGCTGCTTTCGCCGTTCCACATGATGGCAATGCCGAGGTCGCGCTCGGGCACCAGGGCGACCAGGCCGCGATAGCCCTGGACGGCACCGGCGTGGAAGATCACTTCATGGCCGGCGTAATCGAAGGTGCGCCAGCCCAGCGCATAGCCGGCTGAGTTGAGGCGTTCGCGGCGCCAGCCCGAGCGCATCTCACCGGGGGTGCTGATCAGGCTGGCATGCAGCGTGGCCAGCAACGGGGCGGGCAGTACGTCGGGGCGATGGCCGGTGTGTGCCAGCAGCCACTGCGCCATGTCGCTGGCACTGGCGTTGACGCCGGCGGCCGGGGCGAGGCGGTAGTAGGTCGGCTTGGGCGTGAGCGCGACCCAGCCATTGCGGCTGCGCACATGCGGGCGTGCCCAGCGCGAGCTGGCCTGGATGCCGGCCAGGCCGAGGCTGGCGTCGTCCATGCCCAGCGGCTTGAACAGGCGGCGCTCGACGGACTGTTCGTAGAAGCTGCCGGAGGCGGCGTAGACCACATCACCGATCAGACTGAAGGCCACGTTCTGGTAGGCGTAGCAATCGCCCGGCAGGCACTTGAGCGAGGTGGCCGCCAGCTTGTGGGTGAGGGTGTAGTACTCGGCGTTGGCTTCGACGTCGCGGTCGTAGGCGTTGTAGGGCAGGCCAACGCGGTGGCTGAGCAGGTCGGCCACGGTCAGGCGCTCGGTCGCTTCGGGCGTGCTCAGCTGGAAGCCGGGCACGTAATCGGTGACCTTGCTGTCCCAGCGCAGGGTGCCATCGTTGACCAGCAGGCCGGCCATGGTGCCGGCGAAGGCCTTGGACAGCGAGGCCAGCCGGAACACGGTGTGGGCATCGACCTGCTGCGGGTTGTTGACGTCGGTGACGCCGTAGCCGCGCGCGCTGAGTACACGGCCGCCCTGGACGATCGCAACCGCCATGCCCGGCACGCGCTCGCCGTAGGTAAGCTGCTGCGCCATCGATTCGATCGAGGCCACGTTGAAACCCTGCGCGGGCGGCTGCACTTTCAGGCCGGCCGGCGTGGTGCGATACGCGGCAGGCTGGGTATGCGGGGCGGCGCTCGGCGCCGATTCCTCGATGTTGACCGGGAACCCCGCGGGCGCAGCGGCGGGTGTCTGTGCAGTGGAAGACATGGCGATGGGCATCAACATGCCCAACAACCCGGTTGCCGCCGAACGGATCGGTCGGCGCCTGTTGTTCTGATTCATCGTATGGGTGCCCGTGCGCGACTGCTGTGACCGATTCTAGCGCCGCTTTTCGTGATTGCACAAACGAAACGAAGATGAATGCGTATCGCATTGAAAACGCGTGGGTTTTGCCAATCCCGACAGGGTCCGGCGCCCAGGGGGGGGAGGGCAGGCCAGCGCACCCCTGTTCAGGCAGTTGCGGCGCTCCGGATCCAATGTGCAGCCCGCTCGGCGATCATCATGGTCGGCGCATTGGTATTGCCGCTGATCAGGCGTGGCATCACCGAGGCGTCGACTACCCGCAGCCGTTCGGTGCCGTGCACGCGCAGGGTGCCCGGATCGACCACCGCCTCGGCATGCTGCCCCATCGCGGAGGTGCCGACCGGGTGGTAGATGGTCTCGGCCTTGGCCCGGATGAAGGCTTCCAGTGCCGCGTCGTCCAGCGCGTTGTGCGCCGGGAACACCGGCGCGCCGCGCCAGCGGTCAAACGCCGGCTGCTGCAGGATCTCGTGCGACAGCCGGGCGCATTCGAGCATCATCTTCAGATCGTGGCCCGCGGCGTCACCCAGGTAGTTGGCGTGGATGCGCGGCGGCGAGCGCGCATCGGCATCACGCAGGCGCAGCTGCCCGCGGCTGTGTGGGTGCAGCGGGCAGGCATGCAGCGTATAGCCATCGCCTGGCAGCCGGTGGCGGCCGTGGTTGTCCAGCATCGCCGGGACGAAATGGAACTGGATGTCGGCGCGGGCATCCGTAGCCAGCGACGAGCGGGCGAAGCCGCCGGCCTCGGCCAGGTTGCTGGTGCCGGCACCGCGGTGGCCGCGCAGGAAGTAGTCGAAGGCGATGCGCAGCTCGTTGCTGCGGTCGTAGCTGACGCCCGGGGTGGTGTGCACCACGGTGCAGATGTCCAGGTGGTCCTGCAGGTTGCGGCCGACTCCGGGCAGATCCACGCGCGGGGTGATGCCGTGGCAGCGCAACGTGTCTGCCTCGCCGATGCCGGAGAGCATCAGCAGGTGCGGGGAATGGATGGCGCCGGCGCTGAGGATCACCTCGGCCGCCGCGCGTGCATGCAGGTGGTGGCGGCCACGTCGGTAGTGCACGCCGGTCGCTGTCGTGCCCTCGAAGCTCAGCGCGGTCGCCTGCGCACCGGTGAGCACCGTCAGGTTGCGCCGGTGGCGTGCAGGGCGCAGGTAGGCGTCCGCGCTCGAACACCGCGCACCGTCGCGCTGGGTGACCTGGTACAGCCCTACGCCGAGCTGCTGGTCACCGTTGAAGTCCGCATTGTGGGGATGGCCGGCTTGTTGAGCGGCGGCGATGAACGCAGCCGAGAGGGGATTGTGGTGGCGCAGGTCGGACACCGACTGCGGTCCTGCGGCGCCGTGCAGCGCGCTGGCGCCGCGGCTGTTGCGTTCGCTGTGCAGGAACCAGGGCAGCACCTGGTCCCAGCGCCAGCCGGTGGCGCCACCCGCTTCCCAGCCGTCGTAGTCGGCCGGCACGCCGCGCACGTAGCACATCGCATTGATCGAACTCGATCCGCCCAGCACCTTGCCGCGCGGCCACCACAGGCGACGGCCGTCCAGCGCAGGCTCGGGCGCAGTCTCCAGATTCCAGTTGATGCGGCGGTTATTGACCAGCCGCGCCAGGCCGGCCGGCATATGGATGAAGGGGTTGGTATCGCGCGGGCCCGCTTCCAGCAGCAGTACCCGGCAGGCCGGGTCTTCGCTGAGCCGGTGGGCCAGCACGCAGCCGGCAGAGCCGGCTCCAATCACGATGTAGTCGTACATGCCGCTCCTTGCCCGGGTGCGCACCGAGCATAAGACAGGTTGGGGCAGGCAGGGGCTGCGGGGTGCGCCACGCAGCGTTGCGCCGATGGGCGTGCCGGAGGCTGGCGATGTTGCGGTGCATCGTTTACCTTGCGCGCTTTCCTGCCCGGAGTTTCCACGATGCCGCCGTTGTCACGCCGCCCAAGCCGGAAGTGGCTGCGATGAGTGCTGCCGCAACAGCACCGGTGCAATCGGGCCTGCGCGGGGCGCTGCGGCAGTCGCCGCCCCTGATCTGGGCGTGTCTGTACTTCTTCTGCCTCTTGAGCGGCTATTACGTGCTGCGTCCGGTGCGCGAGGCAATGGCTGCCTCGGCCGACGCTAGGGCGGTGTTCCCGCCGGTACTGATCGACTGGTTCAGCGCGCGTGGCATTGCGGTGCAGGACTTCGTGCTGCAGTTCCTGTTCACCGGGGTGTTCTTCATCATGCTGGTGCTGCAGCCGCTGTACGGCGCGGTGGTCAGCCGCTATGCGCGGAGGGTATTCCTGCCCGCGGTGTATGTCTTTTTCATCGTCTCCCTGCTCGGCTTCTACCTGCTGTTCGACAGTGGCGTGCCAGGGCGTGGCATGGCGTTCTTCTTCTGGGCCGCCGTGTTCAATCTCTTTGCGGTGGCGGTGTTCTGGAGCTTCATGGCCGACGTGTTCTCCAACGCTCAGGCACGTGAGGTATACGGCTACATCGGCGCGGCGGGCACTCTCGGTGCATTCCTGGGGCCAATCATCACTGCGGCGCTGGTGGAGCGGGTGGGTATTGCCAACCTGATGCTGGTCTCGGCCGGCTTTCTGAGTGCCTGCCTGGTCTGCATCTGGCGGCTGCGGTTGTGGGCGGTGGCGCGGGAGCAGGAGCAGCAGTTGGTGTCAGGCGAAACCCCGATGGGCGGCAGCGTGCTCGACGGCCTGAAGCTGATCGTGCGTGAGCCGCTGCTGCGCTGGCTGGCCGTGCTGGTGCTGTTCGGCGTGGGCGTGGGCACGATGCTCTACAACGAGCAGGCCTCGATCGTGCGCCGCCTGTACCCCGATGCCGCGGCGAGCACGGCGTGTTTTTCACGCGTGGACCTGGCGGTGAACTCGCTGACCCTGATCATCCAGCTTGGCTTCACGCGCTGGTTGCTGTCGCGGTATGGGATCGCCCCGGCGCTGTTGATTCCCGGCGTGGCGATCATCATCGGGTTCTCGATCCTGGCGGCCTCGCCGCTGCCGCTGATGGTGGCGATGGTGCAGGTCATGACCCGCGCCAGCGAATTCTCACTGGCCAAGCCGGCGCGCGAGACGATCTACACCCGTGTGGACCGCCAGTGGCGCTACAAGGCCGGCGCGGCGATTGACACCGTGGTCTACCGCGGTGGCGATCTGACCTTCGCCTGGGTGCACAAGGGGCTGTCCCTGTTCGGCTCGCACATCGTGTTCCTCGGTGGCCTGGTGGTTGCCGGTGTGATGACGGTCGCAGCATTGGGCCTTCTGCGCGAGGAAAAGAAGCTGCCGGGCGAGCGCCCGGAGTAAGCTCTGTGCAGTCTTCCAGGAACCTGAGCCCATGTATTGGATCGCGCTGTCACTGACCCTGCTGGTCGCCCTGCTGCACGTGTACTTCCTGGTCCTGGAAATGTTCCTGTGGACCAAGCCGCTGGGATTGAAGACCTTCCGCAATACGCCGGAAAAGGCGCAGGCCACGCGGGTGCTGGCGGCCAATCAAGGGCTGTACAACGGCTTCCTTGCCGCGGGCCTGTTCTGGGGCCTGTTCGATCACCTGCCGATGTTGGTGAACTTCATGCTGGGCTGCGTGATCGTGGCCGGCTGCTATGGCGCGTACAGCGTCAACAAGCGGATCTTCTTCATCCAGGCGGTGCCGGCGATCCTGGCCGTAGCGGCATGGTGGATGGTGCCGGCCTGACAGGCGCCAGCCACGCATGGCGTGGCGCTACCCTGCGACAGACGGATCGGAGGTAGCGCCACCCCATGGGTGGCTGCGCACCAGCGATCAGCGCTTGACCGGCGACACCCACATGGCGATCCGCGCCTCGAACACGGCCGTGCCGGCGTCATCGCGCACCTGCACCTTCACCGGCAGCGCGTAACCCGCCTCGGCCGCCACGATCGGCTTCTCCGGCGTGGCCACGGCATGCTGGGTGCCCATCGCCTTGGCCAGGTACTGCACCTCCATGCCCTTCGGGATCCAGCGCATGCCCTTGGGCAGCGAGGCATCCACCATCAGCCCGGCGGTGAGCTCAGCCAGGTTGCACAGCGCGATCGCGTGCACCGTGCCGATGTGGTTGGTGACCTTGCGCCGGTGCGCGATGCGGCCTTCGCAGCGGCCCGGTTCGAGCAATGTGATGCGCGGGGCGATGCTGGCGAAGTAGGGCGCTTTGACGCACACCGCGCGCGAGAACAGCCAGTTGCCGGCAGGCCAACGCTGCATGCGGCGGTAAAGCGTGAGCAGTGGAGCGGACATCGGGGGTCTCCCTAAAGAAACGGCGGACCGAAGTCCGCCGTTGTCGTTTACACGGTGGCCGGAATCACGCGGCCTGCGACTGCGCGTCCTTCTGCTGGCGCTTGTAGTAGCCCGCCGAGCGCAGTTCTTCCGGATCGAAGTCGTCCACGGTGATCGTTTCCAGGGTGAGCGTGCGCAGCTCTTCGAGCAGGGTGCGCTCGTCCTGGGTAATCACGCCCTCGGCCACGGCTTCGTCCAGTTGGGTAACGAAGTCCAGCGCTTCGATACCCTTGGTCTTGAGCGCCTTGATGAACTTGCGCTCCACCGGCTCGGCCATGATCGCCTTGGACAGGTAGCTGTTGATGCGGCCACCCGGGTTGTTCTCGCACGGGGTCAGGAACACGCCACTGGCCAGACGGTCGCGGGCTTCGTTGGGCGCCATCAGCAGCGCGGCGACGCGGTGGCCCAGACGGTCGCCCGGGGCCTCGGCACGGCGGCCGAACGGGAAGATCAGCGCCCACATCAGCCAACCGATCGGGCGCACCGGGAAGTTGCGCAGGGCGGCCGACAGCGACTCTTCGATCTTGTGCACGCTGTCATGGAAGGCCCAGGCCAGCAGCGGCTGGTCAGCCACCGGTGCGCCTTCGTCGTGGTAACGCTTGAGCATGGCGCTGGTCATGTAGATGTGGCTCAGCACATCGCCCAGGCGGCCGGACAGCGATTCCTTGAACTTCAGCTTGCCGCCCAGCGTCATCATCGAGATGTCGGCCATCAGCGCCAGGTTGGCCGAGTAACGGTCCAGCTTGCGGAAGTAGCGGCGGGTGTAGGCATCGCCCGGGGCGGCACCGAAACGGGCACCGGTCAGGCCGAACCAGAACGAACGCACGGCGTTGGAGATGCCGTAGCGGATGTGGCCGAACAGGCTGCGGTCGAATTCCTGCAGGCCGGCGCGCGTATCCGGATCCTGCGCGGCCTTCATTTCCTTCAGCACCCACGGGTGGCAGAGGATCGCACCCTGGCCGAAGATCAGCAGGCTGCGGGTCATGATGTTGGCACCCTCGACGGTGATCGCGATCGGCGCGGCCTGCCAGCTGCGGCCGGCGAAGTTGCGCGGCCCCAGGATGATGCCCTTGCCGCCGATCACATCCATCACGTCCGAGATCACTTCACGGCTCATGGTGGTGCAGTGGTACTTGGCGATGGCCGACGGCACCGACGGCACGTCGCCGCGGTCCACCGCCGCCGCCGTGGCCTGGCACAGGGCGCTGATCGCATACGCCTTGCCACCGATGCGGGCGAGTGCTTCTTCCACACCCTCGAAGCGGCCGACCGACAGGCCGAACTGCTTGCGGATGCGGGCATAGGCACCGGTCACCACGGCACCGGCCTTGGCACCGCCACTGGCGGTGGAGGGCAGGGTGATGGAGCGGCCGACGGCCAGACACTCGTTGAGCATGTTCCAGCCCTTGCCGGCCTTCTCGGCGCCGCCGATCAACTGGGTCAGCGGGATGAAGACATCCTTGCCGCGGATCGGGCCGTTCTGGAAGGTCGAGTTGAGCGGGAAATGGCGACGGCCGATTTCCACGCCGACGGTATCACGCGGCAGCAGCGCCAGGGTGATGCCGATGTCGCGGGTGCTGCCGATCAGCCCGTCTGGATCGTACATGCGGAAGGCCAGGCCGATCAGCGTGGCCACCGGGGCCAGCGTGATGTAGCGCTTGTCGAAGGTGAGCTTGACGCCCAGCACCTGTTCGCCGTTCCACTCGCCCTTGCAGACGATGCCGTAATCGGGAATCGAGGTGGCGTCCGAGCCGGCGAACGGACCGGTCAGGCCGAAGCACGGCACTTCACGGCCATCGGCCAGGCGCGGCAGGTACTGGTCCTTCTGTTCCTGGGTGCCGTAATGGTTGAGTAGTTCACCCGGGCCCAGCGAGTTGGGCACGCCGACGGTGGAGCTGACCACGCTCGACACCGAGGCCAGCTTCTGGATGACCTTGTGGTGGGCCAGCGCGCTGAAGCCCAGGCCGCCGTATTCCTTCGGAATGATCATGCCGAAGAACTTGTTCTTCTTGATGAAGCTCCACAGCTCCGGCGGCAGGTCGGCGTAGACGTGGGTGATTTCCCAGTCGTTGACCATCTTGCACAGCTCTTCGACCGGGCCGTCCAGGAAGGCCTGTTCCTCAGCGGTGAGCTGCGGCTTGGGGTAGTTCAGCAGGATGTTCCAGTCCGGATCACCGGTGAACAGCTCGCCTTCGAAACCGACCGAGCCGGTTTCCAACGCGATGCGCTCGGTCTGCGACAGCGGCGGCAGCACCTTGCGGAACACCTTCATCATCGGCGCAGTCAGCAGCGGCTTGCGGATGAAGGGCAGCAGCAGCGGCACGGCGATCACCGCGACGATGGCCGCGGCCACGATCGTGGCGGTCTGGTTGACGTACGGGATGAACCAGCAGGCGGCCAGCAGCACGAGGCTGATGATCGTCCAGGTGATCAGGCGCATCCGGTGGTAGGCGACGAACGCACCTGCCAACAGGACAACGAGGAAGGGAACGACAATGCTCATGAGCGTGCTCCGGTGACGTGCTCGGTAATGGCGGACGATGCGACGGCGGAGGCCGAGGGCAACACGTCCAGATAGTCCAACACAGTAGCGGTAAAGGCGTTGTTGTCATCACCGGCGACCATGTGCGTGGCCTCCGGCAACTGCACATGGCGTGCGTGTGGCACCAACGCGAGGAACTCGGCCACCGTCTGCGGGGTGACGAGGGTACTGCGGCCACCGCTGACCAGCAGCAATGGGCATTTCACCTGGCGCGCCGCGTCAGCAAGCGCGTCCTGGTGGTGTTCACTGTCACGCGCCAGTTCGGCGACCAGGCGCGGGTCCCAATGCCAGCGCCAGCGGCCGTGACCGTCCTCGCGCAGCAACGCGCGCAGGGAATCGTCCGACTTGCGCGGGCGGTGCGGCATGTAGGCGGAGATCACATCGGCCGCCTGGGACAGCGAGGCGAAGCCGTCCGGGTGTGCGGTCATGAACATCAGGATCTTTTCGACCCCGGCGGTGTCCCAGCGCGGCGTGATGTCCACCAGCACCATCGCCGAGAACAGGCCCGGCCAGCGCGACTCGGCGAGCAAACCGAACAGGCCGCCCATCGAGGCGGCGATCAGGATCGGCGGCTGCGCCTGCTCGCCGGCCAGCACGATCAGATCATCGGCGAACTGTTCGCCGTGATACGCAAGGTCGGCTGGGTTCCAGTCGGAATCGCCATGGCCGCGTGCGTCGTAGGACAGGGTCTGGTAACCGGCGTCGACCAATGCGGAGGCGGTGGCATTCCAGGCATGCCGGGTCTGGCCGAAGCCGTGGGCGAACAGCACGGTGCCGCGGCGCCCCGGGCCCGAGCGGGTGGCGGCCAGCACGGCGTCGTGCGCGCCGGTCAGTCGCTCATCGTCAAAACGGGGCAGAGTAGAAGAGGGAGTGACCATACTCGCTAGTATGGACCTGCCCTGTGCGATGTCAATACTTGGGAGTATGGTGGGTACATCCCTTGCGCGGCGAGGCTCCAGGCGCCCCTGTGTGCATTGACGTACTGCAACCAACCCCGGCGTATGGTTAAATCCACCTATGAATGAACCCGAAGCTTCCGCCGGCGAGCCACGTGCCGGCCGCAACAGCCGCCTCAGTGCCGAAGACTGGGCCCAGGCCGCACTGGATCTGATTGCCGAACAAGGCGTGGGCGCGGTCGCGGTGGAACCGCTGGCGCGGCGCCTGGGTGTCACCAAAGGCAGCTTCTACTGGCACTTCCCCTCGCGCGATGCGTTGCTGCAGGCCGCGCTGGAGCGCTGGGAGCTGTTCGAGCAGGAGCAGGTGTTCGGCAGCCTGGCCGATGTGACCGACCCGCGCGTACGCCTGCGCCAGCTGTTCCAGGTGGTGGCGCATGAAGTGCAGCCGCACATCATCTACAGCGAACTGCTCAAGGCGTTGGATCACCCGATGGTGCGCCCGGTCATCGACCGTGTTTCGCATCGCCGCCTGGAGTACCTGGTCGCCTCGTTCCGCCAGGCCGGCCTCAGCCGGACTGACGCGCAGCACCGTGCACGCCTGGCCTATGCCGCCTATGTCGGCTTCCTGCAGTTGTCGCTGCAGTTGCAGCAGCCCAAGCAGGCGCGCGAGGATTTCGAGGCCTATGTGGAGCACGTGATCGAGACGCTGATTCCGCTGGGTTGATCTGATCGCTGGAGGCAAGCAGAAGGCCGCGGAAACGCGGCCTTTTCTATGCGTGCCGTTTGCTGGCCACGCGCACCACCACAAAAAACAACGGCCCCTTTCGGGGCCGTTGCATCAGACGTTGTTGATCAGTGGATCGATCAGAACTTCTGCGAGTACTTCATGTACAGGAAGCGACCGATGTCGTAGCCGCCGTAGTACGAGAAGTTCGAGCTCGGCTGCGAGGTCATCATCGGGCCGACCTTGTTGAACACGTTGTTGGCACCCACGGCGACGGTGGCATTCCACGGGGTGGCATAGGACACCTGCACGTCGTGGAAGGTCACTGCGCCCAGCTCGGTCTTCGGCGAGATCACGCCCAAGGTATCCGGTGCGCTGTAGTTGGGCAGGGTGCAACGCGTGGCGAAGCGGCAGTTTTCCTTGGTGCCGGAGTAGTAACGCATGTTCCAGTTGACCGACAGGTCGTTCATGCTCCAGCCCAGGCCCAGGTTCGAGCGGACGCGGAAGAATGCACCGAAGCCATTGTTCTGCGACGGCACGGCGTCGACATCGTCCGTGGACTTCTCTTCGTACTTGCCCACATACGTGGTGGCCGACTTGGCCGAGAAGCGGCCGAAATCGGTGTCACGGCTGTAGCTGATGTCGAAGTCGAAGCCTTCGGTTTCGGTGTAACCGGCGTTGCGGTTGCCGTAGTTCAGGGTGCCCACGATGTTGCCGTTGTTCGGGTCACGGCTGAACATCGAGCAGCGCGATTCGATCAGGCGGACATAGCAGTCTTCCATGATCAGGTTCGGGCTGTCGCTGACGATCGTGTTGTCGATGCGGATGCTCCACCAATCCACACCCACGCTCAGGCCGGTGACGTAGCTCGGGCTGTACACGAAGCCGACCGTCTTGGACTCGGAGGTTTCCGGGGTCAGGTTCGGGTTCGAGCCGGAGTTGAACGGCACCGGGCTCTGTGCGGCACGGCCGGTCGTCGGGACGAAGCCCTGCGACAGCTGGCGGTAGCCCTGGCCCACATCCTGGACGCAGCGCGCGCTGCCGCGGACGTCGCCGTAGACGCTGTCGCACGGATCGACGAAGTTGGTCGGGAAGGTCTGCGAGCTGCCGCCGTACAGATCACCGATGGTCGGGGCGCGGAAGCCCTCGGCATAGGTGGCACGGACCAGCAGGTCGTCGATCGGACGCCACTTCAGGCCGAACTTGTTGTTGGTGGTGTCACCGAAGCTGGTGAAATCCGAGTAACGGGTGGCCACGTCCAGGGTCAGTTCCTTGGCGAACGCCAGATCCGCCAGGATCGGGATGTTCAATTCCAGGTAGAACTCATCCAGGGCGTAGGAACCCTTGGTCGGACCGGACGCCAGGTTGGTCGAGTCACCCGACTGGGCGATCGCATCCGGGTTGAACGCACCGCTTTCCTTGCGGTATTCGTAACCGATCGCGAAGCCCAGGTCGCCCGCCGGCAGCGGCACGATGGTGCCGGACAGGTTGGCGAAGTAGTTGTGGGTGGTGGTCTTGCCGGTGGCGTGTTCTTCGCGGAACAGGTAGTTCTGCACGTTCGGATCGCCCAGCGAGTACTGGTCGCTGCCTGCGCCGTAGCCGGCATACGGGTTCCACGGCACGCAGCCGGCGATCTCGTTGCCCGGGGTGCCGCAGACGACCTGGCCGGCGGAGTTGAGGAACGACGGCCCCACAGCCGCGGCGACGGCCGGGATGTAGAAGTTGCCGTTGTTGATCAGCAGGCTGTCGTTTTCGTTGTACAGCGCGCCGACATCCCAGTTGAAGAAGCGGTCACCGATTTCGAACGAACCTTCCAGTGCCGCGGCGAAACGCCAGGTGGTCAGGGTCGAATCGGTGGTACGCGGGACTTCCCAGCCACGGCGACGGAAGTCGACGTCGTTGGTCTGCTGGTACAGCGGGTTGCCATCGTCATCGAGGTAGGTGGCGACGTCGGCCTGGTAGAAGTCACGATTGCCGTTCGGGTTGAAGTAGCTGCCGTTGCTGACCAGGGTGCGGCTGCCATCCGGGTTGGTCTGATAGACCGCGCCGGCCATCGGCACGCCGAAGGCGGACGACTGCAGCGGGTAACCGGCGATCTGACGCTGCGACTGGCGCTTGGTGTAGGACAGGTCCGTGGTGAAGCGGACGTTGTCAGTGATGTCGTAGTTGCCGCTGACGAACAGCGAACGACGCTCCAGCGGGGTCAGCAGGTGCATCTGGTCGGACGAACGGCTCTGATCCGCAGCGGTCTGCGGGTGGAAGTCGTTGGCACCGATGGCATCGCTGCCCTGATTGGCGACCGACCAGCCGGCGCTGCGGCGGACCGGGATGCCCTGGGCGTTGAGCACCAGCGCGCCCGCAGCATTGCGGTTGAACTGGTTGGCAAAGCGGTTGTAGTTGCCGTACTGGCCGACCGGGGTCAGCGAGGAGGCCGGATCCCAATCCGGGTAGGTGTCGGCCGTGAACGGACGATCCTTGGCCCACACGCCTTCTTCCTTGTGGTACTCGGCGCCGACGGTCAGCGAGCCGCGGTCACCGGAGAAGCCCATGACGAAGTCGTAGGTTTCCTTCTCGCCATCGCCCTGGCTGTACTGGCCCTTGTAGACGTTCGCTTCCAGGCCGTCGAAGTTCTTGCGGGTGATGATGTTGATCACACCGGCCATCGCGTCCGAACCGTAGATCGACGAGGCGCCGTCCTTCAGCACGTCGATGCGCTCGACCATCGAGGTCGGGATGATGGAGATGTCCTGGTAGCCGTCCGGGCTGATGCCCAGGCGCTTGCCATTGACCAGCACCAGCGTGCGCTGTGCGCCCAGGTTGCGCAGGTCGATGTACTGACCGCCGGCTTCCTGGTTGGAGGTCAGCGGCGAGGCGCGGCTGAAGTTCGGGCTACCGGCGGCCGAAATGTTCTGCAGGATGTCGCCGACCGAGCTGAAGCCCTGGTTCTGGATATCTGCACGCGAGATGGTCAGCACCGGCTGCGCGGTCTCGACGTCAACCTGGCGGATGCGCGAACCGGTGACCGAGATGCGGTCCAGATTGGTGGTGCCAGTGGCTTCCTGGGCGACGGCGCTGCCGGTGCCGGCAGCGCTGGCGATCAGCGCGAGGACGACGGCGTCACGCAGTTTGTTGCTGTTGCGATTCATTGGGCTCTCTCTCCAAGTTGACTTGGGTGCAACGTGTTGGGATGGGCTTCAGCGCGGGGACGAAAGGCGTTCCCAATCCGTGAAGCTGACTCGATAGTAACCACGTGCAACTAAAAATTAAAGAGCCGTTAATGTTCCATGTGATTTAGGTGAAATTCGGCAAAGCCTTTGCGGCATAAGGCTGTAAGCGATATCTGTCGCCTAAAACGTCTCATTTGTTAAGATTTTTGTTAAAAAAATTTCACCCTGAATGGGCCTTGCGTACCCTTGACAGGCAGCCCAAACGTAAAAGGGCGCCTCGTGGAGGCGCCCTTTGGGTGACGTGTATTGACGGGTCGCAGCAAACGCAGGTCAGAGATCCTGCTCGTACCGCACGTAGGGCACAGTGCCTTCGTCAGTGCTCTCGTTGCGCGGAGCAAACGGGTTCTTGCCCCGGGTGACCACATTCTCGGCCCCGACGGTGAGCTGGCCGCTCCAAGGCGTGCGCCAGGTCAAGCCGACGCCCAGGCCTTCCCACTTGCCGGGCTGGCCGGGTACATCGACCACGCGGCCGATGATGTTGCCGCTGAAGTTGCCATAGCCGGCACCGATGGTGAGGCTCTTGCTGTCCCAGCGGTCGACGATCGCCGGCGAGGCGTCCGCGATGGGAACCAAGCGCGCTTTGGCATAGGTGCCACCGATCGAGACGAAGCCCTCGCGGCCAATGTTCTTCTGCCCGAAGACGGTCAGGTCGTTCTGTTCGGCGCGCAGTGAAGGCGACTTGTTCGGGCCAGCCAGCCACGCGGGCAGGGTGTCGCGGCCGCTGCCGGCGGTGATGCCCACGCGGCCGCCGGGCCGGTTGAACGCGGCGGTGCCACTGACGCGGCGGCTGAGCGTGTTGTCTTCCTCATCGCCCAGCGTCGCCAGCATGCAATGACTGGCCAATCCGCTGATGCTCGTCCCGCGACTGCTGTTGCACAGCAGGCCCAGCGAGTCACCCGAGGACAGGCCGAAGGCCGCGTCCAGGGAGCTGCGGCCGAAATGCCAGCGCGCACCGACCGCCTGCTCGCCGGTGGGTTCCAGATACAGCAACGCCTCCACCTTGCCGCTGCCCTTGTTCCAGACCGGCAACACGGTGCCATCCTGCTTGCCTTTGGCCTGCGCATGCGCGCCCGAGATCGCGCCTAGGGCGATCATCAGGGCCAGCGGTAGACGCAGAAGGGAATGCATGGGAACTCTCAGACAAGCGCGGTGAACACAAGTTCCCGCCGAAGCGGGACATTGATCCTAGGGCGTTTATGATTTCTTAACAAGTCTTGGTTCTCCCCAGAACAAAACGCTTGCCAAGTTTACTGAAGCCGTTCAGGTGCCGGCGAGGATACATCCATCTCGCGGAACAGTATGTCGAATTCCGTCAACGGAAAGTGATACTCCTGCCCGCAGAATTCGCACCGCACTTCCACCGCGCCGGTCGGCTCGGCGGCAGCCCGGGCCTCTTCCTCGCCAATGGACTGCAACATGCCCGCCACCCGCTCGCGCGAGCACGAACAGGCAAAGCGCAGGGCCTTGTCGCCGAGCAGTTCCGGCGTCTCTTCATGGAACAGGCGGTGCAGCAGATCGTGGCCCGGCACCTCCAGCAGTTCCTGCTTGCCCAGGGTCTCGAACAGCGCGCTGGCACGCGACCAGCCGTCCTGGTCGCCTTCATCGCCCGGCAGCTTCTGCAGCAGCAGGCCTGCGGCGCGGGTGCCGTCGGCGGCGAGCAGCAGCCGGGTGGGCAGCTGTTCGGACTGGCGGAAATAATCCTCGAAGGCTTCGTCCAGACCGGCTGCGGTCAGGCCGACCAGGCTCTGGTAGCGCTGCGGTTCGCGCGGGTCCAGGCCGGGGTTTTCGATGGTGATCGCCAGCAAGGCATCCTCGCCCAGCGCGGTCAGGTCGCGCGGCGCATCGCCGCCGCCGTCGGCCAGCTGGACGATCCCGCGCAGCGTGCCGGCCGCGGTGCACTCGGCAAACAGGGTGCGCATCGCGGTGTTGCTGCGCAGCTGGATCGACAGGCGGCCATCGACCTTGGTGTGGCCGGTGAACAGCGCCGAGGCCACGCTGGCCTCGCCGAGCAGTTCAGCGGCGCCCGGCGGATAGACCGCGTGGGACAGGATCTCCCGCCAGGTGTCATCGAGGTGCACGTGCACGCCGCGGACGCCGGCATCGGGGAGCAGGAAACGGACAAGGGAGTCGGATTGGGCGGTCATCGGTTCGGTGGCTGCGCGAAAGGAGTGCCGGTTGCCGGATAATGCGCCGACAACCGTGCAAGTAAAGGATGCACCAGTAATGGGGGCAGAGCGCAGCAACCTCAAGGTCGAGCCGGACCTGGAACCGTCACGTCCGCGCCGCTGGCACTGGAAGCGCCTGCTGTGGCTGCCGGTACTGTTTGCCGGCTTCAGTGTGCTGCAGGTGCTGGCCCTGCGTTTCATCGACCCGCCGGTGTCCAGCGTGATGCTGTGGCGCTACGGCGAAGCGTTGGGGGAGGGCGACTGGAGCTACCGGCTGCACTACCAGTGGCGCGACCTGGACCAGATGGCGCCGAGCCTGCCCATTTCGCTGGTGGCCGCCGAGGACCAGCGCTTCCCGGAGCACAACGGCTTTGACCTGCAGGCCATCGAGAAGGCGCGCGACCACAACGCACGCGGCGGCCGCCTGCGCGGGGCCAGCACGATCAGCCAGCAGGTCGCCAAGAACCTGTTCCTGTGGCAGGGCCGCAGCTGGATCCGCAAGGGGCTGGAGGTCTGGTACACGGTGTTGATCGAAGCGCTGTGGCCGAAGTCGCGGATCCTGGAGATGTACGCCAACATCGCCGAGTTCGGCGACGGCATCTATGGCGCGCAGGCCGCGTCCCGGCAGTACTGGAACAAGGACGCGTCGCGGCTGAGCCCGGCCGAAAGCGCGCGGCTGGCGGCGGTGCTGCCATCACCGCGACGTTATAACGCGGCCCAGCCCGGGCCCTACGTCCAACGCCGCGCGACATGGATCCAGCGGCAGGCGCGGCAGTTGGGCGGGAGTGGTTACCTCAGCGAAGACTGAGCGTTCATGTACGTGATTGGCTGACGCTACAATCGCCCCATGAACAGCCCACGCCTGACCGTCGTCGTCGCCGCCCACAATGAAGCGCTTGCCTTGCCGATGCTGCACCCACGGCTGCGTGCGGTGCTCGATGGACTGGAAGGCATCGACGGCCGCGTGGTGTATGTGGACGACGGCAGTACCGATACGACCTGGGACGTCATGCAGGGATTGGCTGCTGCGGACGGCTGCGTCGGGGTGCTGCGGCTCTCGCGGAATTTCGGCAAGGAAGCGGCGCTCACCGCCGGGCTGGATTTCGTCGACGACGGCGCGGTGATGATCCTCGATGCCGATGGCCAGGATCCGCCGGAACTGATTCCCGAATTCGTCGCGCTGTGGCAACAGGGCTATGACAACGTGTACGGCACGCGCCTGGTGCGCGACGGCGAAAGCTGGCTCAAGCGGTCTACCGCCAAGGCGTTTTACCGGGTGATCGGGCGGCTGTCCAAGACACCGATTCCGGCCGACACCGGCGACTTCCGTCTGTTGTCGCCGCGCGCGCTGCAGGCGCTGGGTCAGCTGCGTGAGCGCCACCGGTTCATGAAGGGGCTGTTCGGCTGGGTGGGCTTCCGGCGCAAGGCGCTGCCTTACCACCGCCATGCGCGGCTGGTCGGGGAGAGCAAGTTCGGGTTCTGGCGGCTGTGGAACTTCGCGTTGGAAGGGATCACCGGCTTCTCGACCGCACCGCTGCGGGTGACCACCTATCTGGGCCTGGCGGCGGCGAGTTTCGCGTTCCTGTTCGCGCTGGTCGTGGTGCTCAAGGCCGCGCTGTACGGCGACCGTGTCGCTGGCTGGCCGACGATGATGGCGGTGATCCTGTTCCTTGGCGGGATACAGCTGATCGCGCTGGGCTTGATCGGTGAATACCTGGGCCGGCTGTACGAAGAATCCAAACAGCGCCCGCTGTACCTGATTGACACCTGGCAGGCCCCGTTCGTGGCAGACTCGGCCCTGCATCCCATCGGTGGAGAGCAGCGAGATGACCACGGTACGACAGCTGTTGGAAGGCAAGTCCCCTGAGGTATTCGCAGTAGCCCCGACGTCGGCGGTGATCGACGCCATCCGGTTGATGGCTGAAAAGGGCATCGGCGCGGTTCTGGTGATGGAAGGCCGGCAGCTGGTCGGCATTCTTTCCGAGCGCGATTACGCACGGAAGATCGTGCTGCACGAACGCTCCTCACGCACGACCGAAGTCCGCGAGATCATGACCCCCAAGGTGGTGACCGTCGCGCCAGGCGAGCAGGTCGAGCACTGCCTGCAACTGGTGACCGATTACCGCATCCGCCACCTTCCGGTGGTCGATGGCAACGGGGTCCTCGGCGTCATCTCGATCGGCGACCTGGTCAAATCGGTGATCGACGAACAGGCACAGAAACTCGATCAGCTGCAGCAGTACATCGTCGCCGGTTGAGCGTCGATCCATGCTGTCCGGCATGCCGGCCCTGAGTCGGCATCCGGCCAGGACGGGCCAGAATCACTTGGCGTAGCGGCCACCGCAGTTGCTGTCCTCGCCTGGCCCGGTTTCGATCGTTGCCAGCAGCGCGGCGGGCGGGGCAATGCTGCCCAGCGCCAGGGCGATCGCCCCGCGGATGCCCAGTGCCTTGAAGTCCGGCCGGAACGAGGGATCCTTGAAGGTGCCACCGATGCGCAGCGGCGAGCGCAGCGCCAGGATGCTCATGTCCTTCGGGCGCGGCCGCAGCAGCAGATCCAGCTGCTCCTGTTTCAGATCGACCTTGCCCTCGCCGAGGATCAGGGTGTCGGTGGTATCGAAGGCGAGCGAACGCGACTGCATCACGCCGTTGGCCACCCCGAAGTCGCCCCACGCGCAACGCAGTGGAATCTGCTTGTCACCGGTGAACAGGAATTTCACCGATTCGGCGACATCCAGCCCGGCCAGTTCCATGATCAGATTGCCGACATGGCCGCGGCCGATGCCGACCGCCACGGTGCCATCGGAACTGCCGAGCATGGCCGCGACGGAGTTGCCCTGGCCGGTCAGGTTGACGTCGCCACTGATACCACCGGAGGCCTGCTCGGCCAGCTTCGCATCGGGGAACAGCTTGCCCAGCTGCACCTTGCGGATGGTGGCCTGCAGCTGAGTCGAAATGGCCTGCTTGCGGGCATCCATCCGGATCGTGCTGCGGATATCGCCGCCGGCAACACCAAAGTTGAGCGGTTCCAGGCGCAGCAGCCCGTCATTGAGCTTGAGGTGCGCATCCATGTCATCCAGCGGCAGGGCCGGCGAATTGATCCGCTGCGCTTTCCAGCGCACATCGGCATCCATCGCGCGCAGCTTGGACAGGTTGTAGGGCGTATCCGGCAGTACCTTGGCACGGGCGGCCAGCGCGGCTGCCTTCGCCTTCTGCTCGGCATTGGCCGATTCCCCCGCGCCGGTCTTCGGCGGCGCCCCGATGAAGCCGGCCAGATCGTCGAAGTCCAACCGCTTGGACACCAGATCCGCCTTCAGGAACGGCCGGTCACCGCTCACATCGATCTGCGCGGTCCCGCCCAGATCGCTGTCACCGGCCGTACCCGTGAAATTCTCATAGCGCCAGATCGCGTTGTCGCGCTTGAGCTGCCCCGTGAGCTTGTAAGGCGGCGTGGAGGGCATGGCGACCCCGATCAGTGGATACAGATCCTCCATATCCTGCCCACTCAGCATCAACTCCAGATCGAACACCCGCAACTGGAACGGATTGGTCAACGTCCCACTGGCGATCGCATGCGTATTGCCGGCGCGCCCATCCAGATGGATGCGGAACGGATGCCCGGTATTGGTCAGCTCGAGCGGCGACTCGGTATTGCCCTCCAGCGAGAACGGATTGCCCTGCCAGCGCCCTTTGCCCTTCACCAGCAGCGGCGGACCACTGTCCTTGTCGCGTGGTTTGCCGCTGTCGAGCGACACCAGCACATCGGTCCGGCCCGCCGCATCCCGGAACTGCAGCCGCCCATCATCGACCAACAACCGCTGCAGCACGGGCGGGTCACCGTCGCTCGGCCCCAGGAAATCCCAATTGCCCGGCTGATCCTTCTCCGGCGCCGTTTCCAGCAACAGATCCGGCCGCGTCAGCCGGATCTCCGGAATCCGCACCTGCCCACGCAGCAACGGCCATACCCGCAGATCGATCTCCACCCGATCCGCCGTTGCCATCTGCGGCTGCTTGGCCCACGTCGCATTGGCAAAGGTCAGCCCATCACCGCGCACCGTCGTCACCCGACCCAGATCGACATCCAGATCGCCCGTGATATGGAACTCACGCCCCGTCTTGGCCTGCACCGCCCGCTCCATCGGACCCTTGAACCAGTTCCAATCCCACAGCGCGATCAGGATCAACAGCGCAGCGAACAGAAACACCAGGATCGCCAACCACCGCTGCCCCCGCTTGCCAGGACGACGCCAGCGCCAGCGGGAACGAGAAGGAGCATCGGAAGGAACAGGGGAGGGCACAGTATTCACATCCCCATGGTTGCCCTTGCATCGTGCAGGCAGCGCGAAGCATTGGTAAGGGTACTGTCAGGGTGAGGCGTGTCGATACTCAGCGTCGCCGCTGGCGACGACCACGCCAGGCGCAGTACGGCGGCCATGCTTGGCACCGGTCCAACCAGGGTTTTGACCTTCTCAGGCCACCAGCCAACGGTGAGCGGGGCGGTGCGGGTGGGTTGGCGGGACCATGAGCGCCATGGATGGCGCGACATGAGCCTCCATGGACGGATTTACGGCGTGTCCCGCCAACCCGCCCGTACCGACCCCGCCTGGCGCATTCCTGACGCCCGAGTCGCTCTTGGTCTCGCTCTCGCTCTCGCTCTTGCTGTTGCTGTTGTTGTTGCTGTTGCTGTTGCTGTTGCTGTTGCTAGTGCTAGTGCTCTGGCTGGTCCGGGTGCCGTTGCACTTGCCCGGCAGAAAAACAGCACTCAGAGAATCTGCGCCGTCACCGCAACGAAGTGACACACACTCCCACCGATCACGAACAGATGCCAGATCGCATGCGAATACGGCACCGACTCCCGGTGATAGAACACCGTCCCCAACGTATAGAACACACCGCCGGCCAACAGCCACCCCAGCGTCCACGCATCCAGCGAATGCCACATCGGCTTGATCGCCACCATCACCATCCAGCCCATCGCGATATAGATGATCGTCGACAACAGCTTGAACCGGCCCGTATAGAACAGCTTGAATACCACCCCGAACAGCGCCAGCGCCCAGATCGCGGTGAACATTCCCCAACCCCACGGACCCCCACGCAGACCGATCAGCGTGAACGGCGTGTACGTCCCGGCGATCAGCAGATAGATCGCGCAGTGATCGAACACCTTCAGCCGGCCCTTGGCGACCGGATGCTGGATCGCGTGATACAGCGTGGACGCCGTATACAACAGCAACAGCGCCACCCCGAATACGATCGCACTGGCCAGCTGCCAGCCGTCGCCATAGATGGCGGCCAGGGTGATCAGTACCGCACTGCCAGCCAGTGCAGCGACGGCGCCAAGCCCGTGGGTCAGGGCGCTGGCGATTTCTTCTCGAACGGAAACGACAGAGGTCATGGCGATGATCGGATGTGCGGGGAGGGGGAGCCCGCTCCCCCCTATCATCGCCGCGATGGCGCGCGCATGCACGCGCGCCTGTTCAGCCGGTAGACCGGCCGAGCGGTCAGCTGACCGAGATGCTGTGCGCTGCTTCGCGCGTGGCCGCGAAGCGAACATCCGGCGCGCGCTCCTGCGCCAGCTGCAGGTTGACCCGCGTCGGTGCCAGATAGACCAGTTGGCCGGCGGCATCGATGCTCAGATTGCCGGCGTTCTTCTCGCGGAACTCCTCCAGCTTCTTCTCGTTGCTGCAGGTGACCCAGCGCGCCGTGGTCACACTGACCGGCTCGAAGGTGGCTTCCACGCCGTACTCGTCCTTCAAGCGGTAAGCGGCCACATCGAACTGCAGCACACCCACCGCGCCCAGGATCAGGTCGTTGCTCATCAGGGGGCGGAAGAACTGCGTCGCGCCCTCTTCGGACAACTGCGCCAAGCCCTTCTGCAGCTGCTTGAGTTTGAGCGGATCACGCAGGCGTGCGCGGCGGAACAGTTCCGGCGCGAAGTTCGGGATGCCGGTGAAGCTGACCGCTTCGCCTTCGGTGAAGGTGTCACCGATGGAGATCGTGCCGTGGTTGTGGATGCCGATCACATCGCCCGGCCAGGCTTCGGCGGCGATCTCGCGGTCGCTGGCCATGAAGGTCAGCGCATTGGCCAGCTTCATTTCCTTGCCGGTGCGCACATGGAAGGTCTTCATGCCGGCCACGAAACGGCCCGAGCACACCCGCATGAATGCCACACGGTCGCGATGCTGCGGGTCCATGTTCGCCTGGATCTTGAACACGAAGCCAGTGAGCTTGTTTTCCTGCGGTGCGATGACGCGGCCGGTGGTGGCGCGCGGCTGCGGCGACGGCGCATGCTCGACGAAGAAGTCCAGCAGCGGCTGCACGCCGAAGTTGTTCACACCCGAGCCGAAGAACACCGGCGTCTGCTTGCCGGCCAGGTAGGCCTCCACGTCGAACGGATGGCTGGCGCCCTGCACCAGCTCCAGCTCGTCACGCAGGTCGGCCAGCATGCGCTCACCGATCTTCTCGGCCAGCCCCGGCGAATCGATCGACGGGAAGATGGTCGAATCCTGGCGGGTGAAGTTGCGGCCCTGTTCGTACAGATGCACCTCACCGCTGATCAGGTGGACCACGCCCTTCAGGCGCTGGCCCATGCCGATTGGCCAGGTGACCGGCGCGCACTGGATGCCGAGCACGCTTTCCACTTCATCCAGCAGATCGATGGGCTCCTTGCCCTCGCGATCGAGCTTGTTGATGAAGGTCATGATCGGCGTGTCGCGCAGCCGGCAGACCTCCATCAGCTTGATGGTGCGCTCTTCCACGCCCTTGGCCACGTCGATCACCATCAGTGCCGAGTCCACCGCGGTGAGCACGCGGTAGGTGTCCTCGCCGAAGTCGGCATGGCCGGGGGTGTCGAGCAGGTTGACGATCTTGCCTTCGTACGGGAACTGCATCACCGAGGAGGTGACCGAGATCCCGCGCTCCTTTTCCAGCGCCATCCAGTCGGAGGTCGCATGGCGCGCGGCCTTGCGGCCCTTGACCGAACCGGCCATCTGGATCGCACCGCCGAACAGCAGCAGCTTTTCGGTCAGCGTGGTCTTGCCGGCGTCAGGATGGGAAATGATGGCGAAGGTGCGGCGGCGCGCAGCTTCGGTAGCGACTTCGGACATGGCGTGACGCGCCCGCCCGGGGCGCTTTTCATGGAGATAAGCCGCCCAGTATAACGGGGGCGGGCGTAGCCGGGGTCAGGGCAGGGCGGATGCGCCGGCCTCGTCCGTGGTCCGGGCGAAGTGCAGCTCGCCGTGTGGGCTGACGATCCGTGCCGGGATCGAGCGCAGCCGCATCCCGGCATTTACCTGCACCGCGAAGTGCAGGTGCGGCGCGGCGCTGTAGCCGGTGTTGCCCGATAGGCCGATGCGCTGCCCTGCCTGGACCTGCTCGCCGGGGCGGACCAGCACGCCGTGGTGCCGCAGGTGGGCATACACGGCCATGCTGCCGTCCTCATGCAGCACCCGCACCAGGTTGGCCCGGCCCAGATCGTGGTCCCGGTTCTGCCCATTGCCCTGATACCCGGCCTGGACCTGCATGACGGTTCCTGCCCGCGCCGCGAGTACGGGCGTGCCCTCGGGCAGGGCGAAGTCGATGGCCTCGCGGTTCTCCGCATCGTGGTGACTGAACCGCCCCCGCGGCGCCTGGCTGACCTGGATGCGGACGGCATCGAACGGCAACTGGTAGGTGACGTCCTGCGCGCGCGCGCCGGGGTCGCCCGGAACGGCCGTCAGATCCAGCCGGATCGCGGTACTGCCGGCCGGCGGCTGCAGGTGGGTCACCACGACGCTGGCGCCTGCGGCGACCACCGTCTGAAGGGGGAGCCCCGGTAGCGCCGCGGCGTCGGCGGCGGGTCGCAGTTCGACCTGGACCGGCCCGGCCACGCGGTTGTCGACCCGGGCCTGCCAGCGGTCGCCAGCCCCTTCCAGGGTCAGCGCCGCCAAGGCCGGCGCCTCCACACCCGCGGCGCGCTGGGCTGGGGTAGCGACAGCAGGACGGTCGAGTCGCCAGCCGTTCCGCCAGTTCGCCCCCGGGCTGGCCCAAGCGTTCAGCACCGGCATCATCATCAGCGTGAGGGCAGTGAAACGTAGGCAGCGCAAGGCGTCGGCCGGGCAGGGAGGATCCCGGAGTATGCGCGACTGATGATCATCTGGAATATATATCGCTTCATGCCGATGAAGGGATTGACATGGGCCGGGGGCACTGGCATCGTGGCTCCACCATCGAGACCGGCAGAGGGACAGGCCCTTTGAAGCCGGGGCAGCCCGCAGACGCGAAAGCGACCTGCGTAGGTGCCAAATCCTGCGGAGACCGTTGGTGTCTTCCGAAAGATGGTTCGAACCGCGTACCGTGCGTGCGCTTCGAACGCGAGCTCCGCGAAAGCTCGATGGCCGTTTTCCTCCTTTGGATACCGCCATGCGCTTCGCTACCGCCGCCCCTGTCGCCACCGACTCTTTCGCACCGCTCAGCGTCCCCGTCGACGCCGGGCTGAACGCCGTGCGCGGCGATATCGCGGCGGTGCTGTCGATGCGTCACGGCGGGCCGCGGCCGGTACGCCTGCGCTACGAATGCGTCGGTCGCGCCGATGCGCCGGTGGTGGTGCTGGCCGGCGGTATCTCCGCGCACCGCCATGTGGCGGCCAATGCCGAGTTCCCCGAAAAGGGCTGGGCCGAGGGCCTGGTGGCCGCAGGTCGCGCGCTGGATCCGGCCTCGCTGCGCATCCTGGCGTTCGATTTCATTGGTGCCGATGGGGCGCTCGACCTGCCGATCGATACCGCCGACCAGGCCGATGCGCTGGCCTTGCTGCTCGACCATCTCGGCATCGCCCGCCTGCAGTGCTTCGTGGGCTACTCCTACGGCGCGCTGGTCGGCCAGCAGTTCGCGATCCGTCACCGCCAGCGCGTGCAGAAGCTGATCGCGGTGAGTGGTGCGCATCGCCCGCACCCGTATGCCGCGGCCTGGCGCGCGCTGCAGCGCCGTGCGGTCGCGCTGGGTCAGCTGCAATGCGCCGAGAGCCACGGGCTGTCGCTGGCACGCCAGTTCGCCATGCTCAGCTACCGCACGCCGGAAGAGTTCGGCGAGCGCTTCGATGCCGCGCCGGAAGTGGTCAATGGCCGCGTGCGCGTTGCCGCCGAGGACTATCTGGATGCCGCCGGTGCGCAGTACGTCGCCCGTACCCCGGTCGATGCTTACTTGCGCCTGTCCGAATCGATCGACCTTCACCGCATCGACCCGGCCGCCATCCAGGTGCCGACCGTCGTTGTTGCCGTGGAGGGTGACCGCCTGGTCCCGCTGGCTGACTGTGTCGGCCTGGTGGAAGGACTGGGCCCGCGCGGCAGCCTGCGCGTGCTGCGCTCGCCCTATGGCCACGACGCCTTCCTGAAAGAAACCGATCGCATCGACGCGATCCTCGCCACCGCTTTTCGATCCCCCGGAGAATCCGCATGAGCCGTTCCGCTGGTACCGAGCCGTCCTGTAGCCGCGTCACCGCCGCCGTGCGTGCCGGCATCGACCGTGACACCGCCCACGGCGCGGTGACCCCGCCGATCGTGCTGTCCTCCAACTTCAGCTTCGATGGTTTCGGCAACAAGCGCCAGTACGACTACACCCGCAGCGGCAACCCGACCCGCGATCTGCTGGGTGAGGCGCTGGCCGAACTGGAAGGCGGCGCCGGTGGCGTGATCACCTCCACCGGCATGGGCGCGATCAACCTGGTGCTCAATGCACTGCTGCAGCCCGGCGATACCCTGGTGGTGCCGCACGATGCGTACGGCGGCAGCTGGCGCCTGTTCAATGCACTGGCGAAGAAGGGCCACTTCGGCCTGATCACCGCCGACCTGACCGACCCACGCTCGCTGGCCGACGCGCTGGCGCAGTCGCCCACCCTGGTGCTGATCGAAACCCCGTCCAACCCGCTGCTGCGCATCACCGACCTGCGCTTCGTCATCGATGCCGCGCACAAGGCCGGTGCCAAGGTCGTCGTCGACAACACGTTCCTGTCGCCGGCGCTGCAGCAGCCGATCAGCTTTGGTGCCGATCTGGTGCTGCACTCCACCACCAAGTACATCAACGGCCACAGCGATGTGGTCGGTGGTGCGGTGATCGCGCGTGATCCGGCGGTACACGAGCAGCTGGTGTGGTGGGCCAACGCGCTGGGCCTGACCGGTTCGCCGTTCGATGCCTTCCTGACCCTGCGCGGCCTGCGCACGCTGGGTGCACGCCTGCGCGCACATCAGGAAAACACGGCGGCCGTGGTCGAGCTGCTGGCCGCCAGCGATGCGGTCGCCAGCGTGTACTACCCGGGCCTGGTTGATCACCCCGGCCACGCGATTGCCGCGCGCCAGCAGAGCGGCTTCGGCGCGATGCTGTCCTTCGAACTGGCCTCGTGCCCGGGCGAGGATCCGCATGCGGCGGTGCGCGCCTTCGTGGATGGCCTGCGCTGTTTCACCCTGGCCGAATCGCTGGGCGGCGTGGAGAGCCTGATCGCGCATCCGGCGACCATGACCCACGCGGCCATGACCCCGGAAGCGCGTGCGCATGCCGGGATCAGCGAAGGGCTGCTGCGCCTGTCGGTCGGTATCGAGTCACCGGAAGACCTGGTGGCCGATCTGCAGGCCGGGCTGGAGCGCGCGCAGGTCGTGATCGATCAGCACCGCGACGTGCAGCGCCGTAAACAGGTGGATGCATGAGCGCGGTGCTGAACCTGCCGCTGGCGGCCCACCGCAAGCTGGCCCTGCTCGGTACCGGCACGGTCGGCACCGCGTTCGTGCAACGGTACGCCGCGCTGCAGGATCGCGGCGTCACGCTGCCCGCGTTCTCGTGGCTGGCCAACTCACGCACGGCGCGCGCCTGCGAACAGACGCCTGCCGATGAGCTTGCACAGGCCAATCTGGCCGCGCGCGGTGCGGTCGCATTGCAGCCGTGGGCGGAAGCCGAAGGCCTGCAGCGCGGCGATGTGGTGGTCGATGCGACCGCCAGTGACGAGGTCGCCAACTGGCATGAACAGTGGCTGGCGCGGGGCGTGCACGTGGTGACCGCCAACAAGCTCGGCCAAGGCGCACAGTTGGCCCGTGCGCAGGCCATCGCCGACAGCGGCCAGCAGGGTGCTGCGCATTACGGCGACAGTGCAACGGTGGGGGCAGGCCTGCCGCTGCTGAGCAGCCTGCGCGCGCTGGTTGCCGGTGGCGACCGCATCCATCGCGTGGAGGGCGTGCTGTCCGGTTCGCTGGCGTGGCTGTTCCATCACTACGATGGCCAGCGTCCGTTTTCGGCGTGGGTGCGCGAGGCGGCCCAGGCTGGGTACACCGAGCCGGACCCGCGCGTGGATCTTTCCGGCGAAGATGTCCGTCGCAAACTGCTGATCCTGGCGCGCGCCAGCGGCATCGCGTTGCGGGCCGAGCAGGTACAGGTCGCTTCATTGGTACCGGACGCGCTCGCCGCGCTGTCGGCGGCTGATGCGTTGGCGCAGCTGTCACTGCTGGATGCGCCGCTGCAGGCGTACTGGCAGCAGGCGCAGGAACAGGCAGGATGTCTACGCTTCGTCGGTGGTTTCGATAACCACGGAGCTGCGGTGGGGCTGCGTGTGCTTCCGCGCGATCATCCGCTGGCCGGCGGGGCACAGACCGACAACCGGGTCGCGATCCACAGCGACCGGTATCACGCCCAGCCGCTGCTGATCCAGGGGCCGGGCGCCGGGGCGGACGTCACCGCCGCCGCGTTGCTGGACGACGTGCTGGCGATCGTGCGGCGCTGAATGCCGTGCGATCCCAGCAAGGCACACGGTAGTGCCAGGGGTGAGCTGGCTGCGTCAGCGGAGAATGCTGATGGCGGCCGCGGGGACGCATGGCG
>NZ_JBHFHW010000040.1:95268-98219 GCF_057333975.1 Stenotrophomonas sp. AGC87 | reverse complement strand
GCGTGGCACTACCGGAGGACGTCCGCTGCCACGCATGGCGTGGCCCACTACCGGGGTGTCGGCTCAGTCGTGGTGTGAGAGTGCCTTCAGCAGTGCCGCATTGAACCGGGCTGGGTCCTGCACCTGCGGCGAGTGGCCCAGATCCTCGAAGCTCACCAGGGTGGCGCCCGGAATCGCCGCGGCGGCTGCCTTGCCCAGGGCGGGGTAGTTGCCCAGCGTCGCTTTCAGGGCCGGCGGTGCCAGGTCACGGCCGATCGCGGTGCGGTCGGTCTGGCCGATGAACAAGGTGGTCGGCACCGTCAGCTTGGGCAGCTCATAGACCACCGGCTGGTTGAACACCATGTCCGAGGTCAGCGCCTGGCTCCATGCCACCGCCTGTTTGCCGGGGCCGTCGTACATGCGCGACTGCATGCGCACCCACTGCTCGTACTCGGGCTTCCACTGGCCGTTGTAATAGACGTCGAGCTGGTACTTCTTGATGCTGTCGAAGCTGGTTTTCAGCTCACCCGCATACCAGGCGTCGATGCTGCGCCATGGCACGCCCTTGGCCTTCCAGTCTTCCAGGCCGATCGGGTTGACCAGCGACAGGCTGATCGTGCGCTGCGGATACATCAGCGCGAAGCGCGCGGCGAGCATGCCCCCCATCGAATGGCCGACGATGTGCAGCTTGCCCTCGCCATAGCCCAGATGCTCCAGCAGCGCTTCGGTATTGGCAGCCAACTGACCGAACGAGTACTGATAGCGCTCGGGCTTGCTCGATTTGCAGAAACCGATCTGATCCGGCGCGATCACCCGGTAGCTGGCCGCGCTCAGTGCCGCGATGGTGTCCTTCCAGGTGGCCGCGCAGAAGTTCTTGCCGTGCAGCAGCACCACCGTACCGGCGAAGCCTTTGCCACCGGCGGGGACGTCGATGTAGGCCATCTCCAGCGGCTGGCGCTGGGACTCGAAGCGGAAGATCTTCACGGGGTACGGATAGTCGAAGCCTTCCAGTCGCGGGCCGTAGGTGTCGGCGGCGAGGGTGGTCAGCGGCAGGCAGGCAAGCAGGGCGGCAGCCAGGATGCGCATGGCGGTCTCCATCGGGGGGAAGTCCTGACTGTACCGGAGCGGCCGTGCAGGCGTACCGACGATGCCACCGGAGCAGCCGACCAACGGTCGGCTCTACCGCCGGGAACGGTCGATCAGCACTCGATGACGTTGACCGCCAGCCCGCCGCGGCTGGTTTCCTTGTACTTGTCCTGCATGTCGCGGCCAGTGTCGCGCATGGTCTTGATGACCTTGTCCAGCGAGACCTTGTGCTTGCCATCGCCACGCATCGCCATGCGCGAGGCGTTGATCGCCTTGACCGCGCCCATCGCATTGCGCTCGATGCAGGGAATCTGCACCAACCCGCCGATCGGGTCGCAGGTCAGGCCGAGGTTGTGTTCCATGCCGATTTCAGCGGCATTCTCGATCTGGCTCGGGTTGCCGCCCAGCGCGGCGACCAGGCCGCCGGCCGCCATCGAACAGGCCACGCCCACTTCGCCCTGGCAGCCGACTTCGGCACCGGAGATCGAGGCGTTTTCCTTGTACAGAATGCCGATCGCCGCCGAGGTCAGCAGGAAATCGAACACGCGCTGTTCGTTGGCGCCGGGGCAGAAGCGGTCGAAATAGTGCAGCACCGCCGGCAGTACCCCGGCAGCGCCGTTGGTCGGGGCGGTGACTACGCGGCCACCGGCGGCGTTTTCTTCGTTCACCGCCAGCGCGTACAGATTGACCCAGTCCAGCGTGGTCAACGGGTCGCGCATCGCCGCCTCCGGCTTGGAGGACAGTTCGCGGTACAGCGCCGGGGCGCGACGCGAGACATGCAGGCCGCCGGGCAGGGTGCCTTCCTGGCGGATGCCGCGCTCCACGCAGGCCTGCATGGCGCTCCAGATTTCGCGGAGGCTGTCGCGGATCTCGTCCTCGGTCCGCCAGCACTTCTCGTTCTCGAACATCATCTGGGCGATGCTCAGGCCACTGCGTGCGGTCTGCGCGAGCAGCTCGTCGCCGCTCTTGAACGGGTAGGGCAGCGGGGTTTCATCGGGCACGATGCGGTCATCGGCCGCATCGTCCTGGTTGACCACGAAGCCACCGCCGACGGAGTAGTAATCGCGCGTGGCGATCACCTGCTCGTCCGCACCGTAGGCAGTAAAGCGCATGCCGTTGGTGTGGTACGGCAGTTTCTGGCGTTTGTTCAGGCCCAGGTCGCGCTTCTCGTCGAAGGCGATCTCATGCTGCCCCATCAGGCGGATGCGCTTGCTGCTGCGGATGCGCTCCAGCGTCTCGGGGATGATGTCCGGATCGATCAGGTTCGGGCGCTGGCCTTCCAACCCGAGCAGCACGGCCTTGTCGGTGCCATGGCCACGGCCGGTCAGGGCCAGCGAGCCGTAGACGTCGGCGCGGATGCGCACCACGTCCTGCAGGTGGCCCGGATCGAGGAGCCAGCGGTGCACGAAACGTTCGGCAGCCTTCATCGGTCCCACGGTGTGCGAAGAACTCGGGCCAATGCCGATCTTGAAAACGTCGAACGTGCTGACAGCCATGATTGCCAAACTGCGGGTATCGGATGGAGCGCTATTCTATGCGCTTCGTGCCGCCGGCTCTGGCTGCGGCGCAACATTTTCCAAGGTGGGTGGGCCGGTGTTTACCTTGTACCAGCGTGATGACTGCCATTTGTGCGACCAGGCCCTGGCGGTGCTGGCGCAGGCCCGGGTGGCCAATCTGGACAGTGTGTTCATCGATGACGACACCGCGCTGGAGGCCCGCTACGGGCTGCGGGTGCCGGTGTTGCGCGATGCGCGGGGCCGCGAGCTGGACTGGCCGTTCGATGTCGCGGCGGTAGCAGCCTGGATCGGCTGACACGCAGCGTCGCTTGGCGGTGCTGGATGCTGTAGTGGGGGGGGGGGGGGGGGGGGGGGGGGGGGGGGGGGGGG
>NZ_JBHFHW010000040.1:47261-95231 GCF_057333975.1 Stenotrophomonas sp. AGC87 | reverse complement strand
CCCCCCCCCCCCCCCCCCCCCCCCCCCCCCCCCCCCCCCCCCGGGCCCTACCGCCATCTGACGTTACTTCGCCTTCAGGACCACCTTCGTGCTGATCGCGGTCTCGTTCGGGATGGTCTTGGTATCGGCCCAATCACCCCCGCCCACGCCGAAGTCCAGGCGTTTGACCGTCGCCTTGCCGGCCAGCACCGGCTGCGCCCCCGGGGTCCAGGTGAAGGTCAGGGTGACCGGCTTGCTCACACCACGCAGCTCCAGCGTGCCGTCGGCCGCGTACTGGTTGTTGCCCAGCGAGCGGAACTTGGTGGCGCTGTACTTGGCCTGGGCGAACTTGCCCACGTTGAAGAAGTCCGCGCCCTGCAGGGTCGAATCGCGGTCGCTGTTGCCACTCTTCGCACCGGCCAGCGGAATGGTCACTTCCAGCTTGGCATCGTCCAGCTTGGCCGGATCGAAGCTGAGCTTGGTATCGAAGCCCGGGAAGGTGCCGGTGAACACTTCACCGTCGTACTTGGTGGCAAAGGCCAGCACCGAACCGGGTGCCTGCACGTAGTCGGCGGCCAGCACCGGGGCGGTGGCCAGCAGGCCGGCCAGGGCGGCGGCGACCGCGGCGGGGGAGGTGAGCTTGATGTTCATGGTCAATCCTTCTGGGGGGAGGCAAGCCAGCGCTGCGGAAGCATGCGCGCAAGCGTGGCATCGCGTTGGTAAAAATGGTGGTAAAGCGCGGCGCCGGCATGGGCCACGACCACGGCGATCAGCAGCCAGAAGCCCCACTCATGGATGGCGTGCGAGATCTGGGTGACGCGTTCGTCCGGCGGGCTCAGCTTGGGCACATCGACCAGGCCGAACCAGCGGAACGGGCGCAGGCCGCTGGCCGAGTCGTACAGCCAGCCCGACAGCGGAATGGCGAACATCAGCACGTACAGCAGCCAATGGGTTGCCGAGGCGATGCGCTCCTGCCACGTCGGCGTGCCCGGCACCGGGTGTGGTGCGCCGGCATACAGGCGCCACAGCAGCCGGGTCACCACCAGGGCCAGTACGGTGATGCCGATGGATTTGTGCATGGTGTAGACCCAGAAGTACTTCGGGGTCCTGGGCAGTTCGCCCATGGTCAGCCCGACGATGCCCAGGGCGAGGATCAGTACGGCGATCAGCCAGTGCAGGGTCTGGCTGACGCCGCCCCATCGGGTCGGGGTGTTCTTGGCGGTCATGGCGTGGTCTCCTGGACCGGCTGTGGGGTATCTGAGTCGGCCGGAGCGGCGGGAGTTCCCGGCGCATCGGCGGGGGCGGTATCGGCAGGATCGTCGGCGTTGCGATCACGCACGGCTTCGGCCTCGATCCGCAGCTGCACCTCATCGCCGATCATCGAGGCCCAGCCATCCACACCGAAGGCGCTGCGGCTGAGTGTGGCGGTGGCCGAGAAGCCGGCGGTACGGCGGAACGGCGGCAGTGGATGGCGCTTGAGCGCATTGAGGGTGACGGCCAGAGTGACCTCGCGGGTCACCCCCCGTACGGTGAGCTGGCCGGTAACGTTGGCGTGGGTCGGATCAATGGGCTCGACATGCGTGGAGACGAACCGCGCCTCGGGGAAGCGCTCGCCATCCAGCAGGTTGCGCGCCAGCGTGGCGGTATTCCATTTGGCATCGCCCAGGTCCAGCCGCTGGATCGGCACGCTGACCTCCAGCCGCGCGCTTGGCCAGTCCTCCGGATCGAACACCAGCACGCCTTCGCTGCCCGACACCGTACCCAACGCCTGCGAGAAGCCGGCATGCTCCACCGCAAACAACACGCGTGTGTGCACCGGATCCAGCCGATAGCGGTCGGGCGCGGCAGTGGCGAGCAGCGGGGTGGCGGCCAGCAGCAGGGAAAGTGTCAGGCGCTTGAGCACGGCGCAGCCTCCATCAGGGTCTGGGGCGATCATACGCACAGCCATGTCATCGGATGCAGCGTCATGGCTGCAACAGATCGTGGTGCGGCCGACAACAGCGCCGCCCGCCTGTGCTGCCTCGCCCGCCCAGGGCGGAAACAGCCCGTTCCATCCACGACAGCCGGCTCAGAATGCGGACACCGTCCTGATCGCTGTGTGACAATCCGCACCAACAGGGAGACCGGATCGATGAGCACGCGCCGCTGGGGTGCAGGCATCGTGCTGTTGGGGCTGTGGTTGTGTGCAGTGCCGCCAGTGTTGGAAGCCGCAGGGACATCGGCAGAAACGCCACGCTTGCGCCGTCTGGGCGCGGCCGAGGGCATGCCGTCGCGCATGGTGCTGGCGCTGGCCCAGGATCGCCAGGGCTATATCTGGGCCGGTACCGATGATGGCCTGGCTCGCGTGGACGGCGTCGGCCTGCGGGTGTGGCGGCATGATCCAGACGTGCCCGGCTCGCTGCCCGGCAACGAAGTGGAAACCCTGCTCGTCGATCCACAGGACCGGGTCTGGGTGGGCAGCAATGGGGTTGGCCTGAGCATGCTCGGCCCCGACCGCAGCGCGTTCGCGCGGTTCCCCGAGCTCAATGCCGCGTGCGAGGGCCAGTTCTGGTCGCTGGCCTATGCCGCGCAATCGCTGTGGATCGGCACCAATCAGCACGGCATCTGCCGCCGCAGCGAGGACGGGACGCTGGTCAGGTACCAGGCCGAGCCGGACGATCCGCGCAGCCTGCCCGACAACACCATCTACAGTCTGTTGGCCGATCCGCAAGGGCGTGTATGGGTAGGCACCTCCAATGGCGTTGCCCGTTGGGATGGTGATCGCTTTACCCGTATCGCGCCGGCCCTGCTCGGTGGGAAAAGCGTGTTCCGCCTCACCCGTGAGCCTGATGGCACGGTCTGGGCGGGCACCGAAGGTGGGCTGTTCCAGATCGGTGCCGATGATCAGGTCCGGCCCGCACCCTGGACGCTCAGTGCCGATGTGCGTGCGGCCACGGTCATCCATGACCGCAATGGCGGCTATTGGCTGGGCACGGCTGATGGCCTGTACCGCGGCGATGCGCGCGCGGTGCGGCTGCTCGCCGGCGACGCCGGCAGTGGCTTCCTGACCGCGCGCAGCGGCGTGCTGGACATGCTGCAGGACCACGAAGGCGGGCTGTGGGTAGCGATGCTGACCCAGGGTCTGGCGTATCTGCCGCCAGACTGGAAGCGCTTCTCCAGCTGGTACCAGCTCGACGGCAAGCCATTGGACAGCGTCTATCTGCTCGGCGCGGCAGCGCTGGGCGATACGTATTACATCTCCGGTGCGCACGGCCTCTATACGCTGGATGCGCAGGGCCAGCTGCGCCAGATCGCCGACGACAAACAGATCGGAGTGGGCGCGGCGTGGTCGCTGCTGCCGCGCGAAGATGGTGCGGTGTGGATCGGGCGCGCCGGTCGATTGAGCCTCTACCAGCCCGCCACGCGCTCGCTGCGCGAGTGGAAGATCGGTGGTGGCGCGGATGTGCGCCAACGCATCGATCTGATCCGCCAGGCGCCCAATGGCGACCTGTGGCTGTCGATCATGAACTTCGGTATCCAGCGTCGGGATGCCCGGGGCAACGTGCTCGATACCATCCGCAATGACCAGCACCGCGGGCTGACCGAGAACCCGGTCGAACAGATGGTGTTCGATCCGCGTGGGCAGCTCTGGGTGATGGGCGACAGCATGGGCCTGATGCGGTGGCGCAATGGTCGCTTCGAGCAGGTGCCGGGCATTTCCCGCGGCAGCATCTACGATGCGGCCTGGACCGGCCCGGATGAACTGTGGCTGGCACGTCAGGGCGCGCTGGAGCGCTACCGCTGGGATGGGCTGAGCATGAGCCTGCGCGAACGTGTCGGCGCTGCCCAGGGCATGCCCGCTGTATCGATGGGCGGGCTCGCGCTGGGCAGTCACGGGCAGGTCTGGGCAACCACACCGCGTGGGTTGATCTGCTGGCAGGGCGCCGAGCGTCGGCTGCGCTTGTATGGCGAACGCGACGGGCTGCCGGATGTGGAGTTCAGCAACCGCCCGCCGGTGCAGGCGCGCGACGGTCGCGTCCTGGCAGTGACCGCGCCCGGGTTGGTCGGCTTCGATCCGGATGCGGCGGACATGCTGTTGCCGCCATCGCAGCTGGTGATCGACAGCGTGCAGGTCCGCCGCGACGATGCCGAAGGGCAGCAGATGCTGCCGACGCAGGCACCGATCGTGCTGGGGCCGCAGGACCGCGATCTGATCGTGTCCGCGCGTCTGCTTTCATTCGCCAACCCGCACGGCAACCGCTACCGCTACCGGGTCTCCGGCTATGACCAGAACTGGGTGATGCAGGCGGCCGACGGCGAGCGCCTGCTGTCGCGCCTGCCGTCCGGAAATTACCGTATCGAGGTGCAGGCGGCGACCCCGCAGGGCGCTTGGACGCCGCCCCGTACCCTGGAGCTGGAGGTGCGCCCGCCGTGGTGGCGCAGTGGCTGGGCGATCGTGGGCTACGTGCTGCTCGGTCTGATCGGGGTCGCCGCGCTGGCGTATGTCGCGCGCGCGCGGCTGCGCCGCCGCCAGCAGTGGCAGTTGACGGTGCACAAGCAGCAGTTGGCCGAGCAGGCCTCCCAGGCCAAGAGCCGGTTCCTGGCCACGCTGGGGCATGAAGTGCGCACGCCGATGACCGGTGTGCTGGGCATGAGCGAACTGCTGCTCTCCACCTCGCTGGATGATGTGCAGCGCGGCTACGCCGGCTCGATCCAGCATGCCGGCAAACATCTGCTGCGGCTGGTCAACGATGCGCTGGATCTTGCCCGCATCGAGGCTGGGCGACTGGAACTGGATCTGCGGCCGTTCGATCTGATGTCGTTGCTGGACCAGGTCGAGGCTCTGATGGAACCCATGGCCCATCACCGTGGCCTGGCCTTCGAGCGCAGCTTCAACCTGCCCGGTCCGGTGCAGGTCAGTGGCGACGAGATGCGCGTGCGCCAGATCCTGATGAACCTGCTCGGCAACGCGATCAAGTTCACTGATCACGGCCACGTCGGGCTCGGTGTCGAGCTGCTCGACGGCGGTCGCGCGATCATCTTCGAGGTCTCCGATACGGGGCCAGGCATCAACCAGGACCAGCAGGAGCGGTTGTTCCACCGCTTCGAACAGGCCGATGGCCCCCGCACTGCATCGCGTTATGGCGGCAGCGGCCTGGGCCTGGCGATCTGCCAGGAACTGGCGGTGGCGATGGGCGGCCACATCCGGATCGACAGCCGGCTGGGCGATGGCGCCCGCTTCTCCGTCGAACTGCCGCTGCCGTGGACCGTGCAGCCGGTTGCGGCGTCGGGTGAAACCGGCCTGGAGACGCGCACGCAGCTGCCGCCCCTGCGCATCCTGCTGGTGGAGGACGATGCCACCGTGGCCGATGTGATCGCCGGGCTGCTGCGCACCCGTGGGCATGACGTGGTGCATGTGCTGCACGGATTGGCGGCATTGTCCGAAGTCGCTGCGGGGAGCTTCGATGTCGGGTTGCTCGATCTGGACCTGCCGGCGCTGGATGGTATTGCCATTGCCGGACAGCTGCGCGCAATGGGCTATGAGCTGCCGTTGATCGCGGTAACCGCACGCTCGGATGCCTATGCCGAGCAGCAGGTGCTGGCCGCCGGGTTCAATGGGTTCCTGCGCAAGCCGGTGACCGGTGACATGCTGGTCGACGCCATCGCGCAGGCGCGTGCGGGCAAGTCATCCCGGTACTGATCGCCCACACGCGTGGCAGCGATTGTCGGCGTGCTTTGAAGATTCGTTTTTGATCAGAAAATTCATTGATCAAGGTGTGACGCAGTCCCGGCCTGATCGGCCCTTTTCGCACGGTGTCGACATACGGTGCTGTTCAAGCAGCGGAGAACGGTCGGGGTACGTGTGGCAGGAGGCCGATCTGCACCATGGGGCAGGCGCTGGGCAGCAGTGATACTGGGAGTCGTGCTGTGGCTGCCGATGCTTGCCGTCGCGGGCACCCTGGTCACCTTGCCATGGCCGCGGCTGCTGGGCGCCGCGGACGCACTGCCGACCTCGGCCATCCGTGCCGTCGGCGAAGACCGCGATGGTTACCTGTGGTTCGCCAGCGATGATGGCCTGCTGCGCTTCGACGGCCATCGCTTCCGTGCGTGGCGCCGCGAGCAGGGGCTGCCGGATGTGGACGTGCGCGCGCTGCACGTCGATGCACGGGATCGGCTCTGGTTGGCGACCGCCTCGCAGGGACTGGTCAAGGTCTCCGCTGACCGCCGCGTGATCCAGAGTGTGACCGGTGACGGGGCGGTGGTGCTGCCGCGTACCGGGATCCGGCACATCACCAGCACCCCCGATGGCGTGCTGTGGGTCGGCACGCGCGCCGATGGGCTGTTCGCACGGCAACCGGAGGGTCGTTGGCAGGTCATACCGCTTCAGGCGAACGGCATTGCCGTGCGCCAGGTCAATGGCGTGATCAACGATCGCGACGGCGCTATCTGGGTCGGTACGCCGCACGGCGCCCTGCGCCAGGATGGCGACCGTTTTCTCGTCCTGCCGCTTCCAAGCGGCGACCTTGGCGACGTTCAATCACTCTGGCCCGACCCCGATGGTGGCGTATGGGCACGTACATCACAGGGCGTGCATCGCTGGAATGGCATGGGCACGTTGCTGCCGTTGCCGGCACGCCAGGCGATGCCGCTGCTGCGCAGCACGGAGGGAGAGCTGTGGACGGGCGGGCCGGCGGGCTTGCGGCGTCATGTGCGCGGGCAGGCGCCACAGCCGGTGCGGTTGCGCGGTTCTGATGGCGGCACGCTCCAGGCCGCCGACATCGGTCAAGCACTGGAAGATAGAGTCGGTGGGTTGTGGTGGCTCGGCCGCGATCAGGGGCTGTGGCACCTGTCCGCGCGCTGGCGGCAGTTCACCCTGCTGCCTGCCGCCCGTGACGGTTGGCCGGGGCTGGATGGCGACCACGTACTGGCGCTGGCGCCCGCCCATGGCGAGCGGGTATGGGTAGCTGGCGACAGCGGGCGCGTGCAGCGCGTGGACGTGCGCACCGGGCACAGTGACAGCCGTTTCGACTACCGCCCGGTACGTCTGCGCACCGGTGCCGTGGGCATCACCGAAGATCACCGTGGCAACGTATGGGTCACCAGCGGCAACACGTTGTCCCGCTATGTGCCTGATACGGGCCAGTTACGACACTGGCTGCTGGGGTGGGAGGGCGGCGCGGGTGCGGTGGATCTGCAGGCCTGCCCCGATGGCTCGCTTTGGCTGGCCCGTGCTGATCGGATCCAGCGACGCGATGCCGATGGCGCGCTGCAGTTCTCCGCCGTGCCCCAGACACTCGGTCTGGCGCCCACGATGCATGGCCCGCGACTGCTGTGTGCCGGGGACGGTGTGTTGTGGGCATCCGATCGCAGTGGCGTGAAACGCTGGTTGCCGGCACAGGAACGCTTCGCTTCCGTCGATGGTGCGCCCCGAGACGAGGTGGGCGCGATCGCACGCGGCGATGATGGTCACTATTGGATCAGCGGCCCGGGGGTGCTGCGCCGCTATCGGTGGGATGGACAGCAGCTGCGCAAGACGCACAGTTTTGGCCCCGTGCATGGGTACCCGCAACTGCTTGCACGCGCCCTGGTGGTGGATGCGCGCGGCATCGCATGGGCAGGCGATGCGCGTGGCCTGATCCGGGTTGATCCGCATGAAGGGGGCGTACGCCGCTTCGGGAGCGACGATGGCCTGCCGGTGCATGACGTGCTGCCACGCCTTCTGGTGCGCACTGCCGGGGATCGGATGGTCGCTGCAGCGCACGAGGGTGGCCTGCTGCTGTTCGATCCGGTGGCCGTGCTGCGTCCGGCGCGGCCACCGGGGTTGGTGGTCCATGCGATTACCGCGCGGCGCGGCAAGGTACAGGTCACGCTGCCGGTGGGTGCCGGGCCGGTGCCGCTTTCCGGTGCGGATCGGCATGTCCGTGTGGCCGCGCGCCTGCTCACTGGCGGTGAGCCATCGCATGTGCGCTACCGGTTCCGGTTGAAGGGGCACGATGCGGATTGGCAGGAAGGCGGCACTGCGGGGCTGCGCGTGTTCGAACGGCTTCCGGTCGGTCTGCAGACGCTGGAGGTACAGGCCCGTCAAGGCGATGGAGGATGGTCGCCGACTCGCCGCGTGGCGTTGCAGGTCGCGCCGGCGTGGTGGCAGACGCCGCCGGCGAGGTGGACTGCTGCTGCCTCGGCGATCGGCGTGCTGTGGCTGGGGGGATGGGGCTATCAAGCGCGGCGCCGGCGGCAGCGGCGTTGGCGTTGGCTGCGCGCCCGGCAGCAGCATGCCGAGCGCGCATCCGTGCAGCGCACCCGCTTTCTGACGGCGCTGGGCGCACGTATCCGCGTGCCGATGACTGCGGTCCTGGGCTGGAGCGAGCTGCTGCTGCACGCCCCGCTCGCTGCCCAGGAGCGCAACCGCATCACCAGCCTGCACTACGCAGGCGAACACCTGCTGCGGCTGATGGATGATGCGCTGGACATGGCCAGCATCGAAGCGGGGCAGTTGCAGTTGCAGCCGGCCCCCTTCGCGCTGCAGCCGTTGATCGAAGAACTTCATGCGCTGTTGTTGCCGCTCGCGCAGGGGAAGGCGCTGGTGCTGGAGTGGTGCAGCACCGTGCCGGCGTCGGCCTGGTTCATCGGCGACGCACGCCGCCTGCGCCAGATCCTGCTCAATCTGTTGAGCAACGCGTTGAAGTTCACCGCGCAGGGCACCGTCCGGCTCGAGGCGCAGTGGGGAGAAGAGGGCGAGGGCGTGGTGCTGCGGGTGGTCGATACCGGCCCTGGCATGACCCTTGGGCAATGCCGACGCCTGTTCCAACGCTTCGAACAGGCCGACGGTGCACAGACGGCCGCTCGCTATGGCGGCAGTGGTCTGGGCCTGTCCATCTCCCGCGATCTGGCGGTGGCGATGGGCGGCGACATCACGGTGACCAGCGCTCCTGGTGAGGGCGCCTGCTTCCAGGTTTGCCTGCCGCTGCCGCGCAGTGATGCCACGCCTGGAAGCGTCCTGGTGTCCGCGCGCGCTGAAACCGACGGTGCCGGGCCGCTGTGCGTGCTGGTGGTTCATCCGTTGCCGGTCGTCGCCGATGTGTTGCCGGCATTGCTGGCATCGCTTGGCCATTCCGCGCTGCATGTACGTGGCCTCGATGAGATGCCGCTCACCCCGGGCGATGCCGCATGCTGGGATGTGATCGTGGTTGATCCAGCGCTTTGGGTGGACGGTGAGCGGGCGGGCACGCGGTTGTCGCGGCGCTGGCCGGGTGTGCCTCGGATCGCACTGACCCCGCGCGCGGATACGGGTGCCCAGCGCGAGTCCATCGCGGCCGGCTTCGATGTGTTCCTGCGCCTGCCGGTCAGCCGGAGGGCGCTGGCCGATGGCCTGGCCCGATGCCGGCGCATCGCATGAGGCACAGGCTGCGGGACAGGTGCCTGTGCGTGCTGCTGTGCTGGCTGCTGCCGGTGCTGCCGGCGCTGGCGTTGTCGAGCCACGGCGCACGAATGACAACCGTGGATGGACTGCCCTCCAATGTGGTCCATCAGATCGTGGAGGACCGCCAGGGCTATCTCTGGTTCGCGACCGGTGATGGGCTGGCCCGCTATGACGGCAGTGGCTTCCGCGTGTGGCGGATGGAACACGGGCTTGCCGACAATGACGTGCGCAGCATGGCGCTGGATGCCAGTGACCAGCTGTGGCTTGGCACTGCGAACGGCACGTTGCAGCGTCTGTCGGCGGATCGCCAGCAGCTCGCCAGGTGGGCCGGGGCGGCCACACCGGCTACGGCGTCCAGCCCGGTACTGGCGATCCAGCCCATGGGCGACGGCAGCGTCTGGTTTGGCACCCGCGACGCCGGGCTGTTCCGGCTCGGCCTCGATCAGCGGCTGCGCCAGTACCTGCCCAGTGCCGGAGGCCTGCCGTCGGTACGCGTGGACCACCTCGCAGCCGATCCGCAGGGGGGGGTATGGATCGGCAGTGCCGCCGGTCTGGCGCGGTGGCACGGCGATCGCGTCCAGACGCCGGCAATGCTGGGGGCGTCCGTCCTGGCCGTCACTGCGCTGGGGCTGGATGCGCAGGGCCGGCTGCGCTCGAGCACCGCCGATGGCACGGAGGTGCGGCAGTTGCCGTCTTTGCAGCCGCAATCATCACTGCGCGAACGGGCCCGTTGGCTCGGCTCCAGCCGGGCCGGTGGAGACTGGTTCGCCGAAGACGGGCAGTTGTGGTGGCAGGATCAGGACGGACATGACCGGCACGCAATCAAGCTGCCCCACCTCCACGGGCGCAGCCTGCCGCGCATCATGCGCGCGATCGAAGATCGGCAGGGGCGGGTGTGGTTGCTTGGTCAACATCAGGGCGTGTGGCGGCTGGGGGCGCAGTGGCGGCACCTGGAGCGCTTCACGGCGCCGGGCGATCCGGCCGCCGCTGCACCGGGCGGGCTGGCCCGCGCGGCAGATGGGCAGGCGTGGTGGGTGCGCGGCGGGAGACTGGGCAAGCTCTCGCCGGTGCACGGATTTTCGCAGGCCGTGTGGTCCTACGCGCAGGATCCAGCGCGTGCTGATCACCACAAGGTGGTCGAGGATGCGCAGGGCGTGGTCTGGGTGTTCGCAGCACCCTGGCTGACCCGTATCGAACCGGCGCTGGGGAATCGGCAGCAGTGGCGCGTGGGCGCAGAGGGGGGCGGGTCGGCAGCGCCGGCAGGGAGCGCCTTGTTGGCCTGTGGCGACCGCCTGTGGCTGGCGGGCAATGGGCGGTTGGAGCAGCGCGCGGGCGACGGTCGCCTCCTGGACAGCACCACGTACGAAGCGGCAGGCCTGCGCCCGGGAGCCACTGCGTTTGTTCTGGAGTGCGACTCCGCCGGCCAGGCGTGGCTCGGTGACCGCGAGGGGCTCAAACAGTGGCACCCCGGGTATCGTCGCTTCGCGTCTGTCCCGGGCAGCCGCCGCCGCGCGATCGGAGCGCTGCATCTGGCGGCCGACGGCGAGCTCTGGGCGGCGGATGCGGATGGGTGGTCCGTCTACCGCCCCGACGCAGCCCGCCTGCACCCGTCCAACCGGGTCGACGCGGCGCAGGGGCTGCCGAGGGCACAGGCGCGTGGCATGGCCGATGCCGATGATGGCGCGATGTGGGCCACTACCGCGCGTGGCGTGGTACGGCTGGCGCCCGACCGCCGCAGTGCCCGGCTGTACACAGCCGACGATGGCCTGCCAGCGATGGTCTTCGCTACCGGCATGCTCGCGGTACGCGGCCATCTGTTGGCGATGGATCTGGCCGGCGATGTGCTCGCACTGGATCCGGTCGGCATGGTGGCGGCGACGGCGCCTTCGTTGCTGGTGATCGACCGGGTGCAGGTGCGTCGCCAGCGGCGCTGGATCGAACTGCCCGCCGCCAATCCGCTGCGGCTCAATGCTGATGATCGCGATATCCAGTTGTCGGCGCGCCTGCTTTCCGGTGGCCAGCACGGGATGGCCGACTACCGGTTCCGGCTGCGCGGGCAGGACCCGGAGTGGGTCCGCGCCGGGCAGCGCGGTACGCGCGGCTTTCCACGCCTGCCTGCCGGCGGGCATGTGCTGGAGTTCCAGGCGCGCGGTGCGGATGGACAGTGGACGCCGCTGCAGCAGATGCACCTGCAGGTGGCCTACAGCGGTTGGGCCCACCCGGGCGCATGGGCGTTGCTCTGGCTGCTCGCCGGCGGCAGTGCAGCACTGCTGGTGTGGTGGCTCCGGCGCCGACGGCGGCGGACAAATGCCTGGCGCGCGGCGGCGCGTCGGCAGGCGCGCGCCGAACATGCCGCGCAGGCCAAGGCGCAGTATCTCGCCACGCTCGGCCACGAAGTACGGACGCCGCTGACCGGTGTTCTCGGCATGAGTGAGCTGCTGTTGGCAGTGCCGCTGCCCGCAGATGCGCACGAACAGGTGATGCGCATCCAGCAGGGGGGGCGTGCGTTGCTGCAGGTGGTTGATGAGGCGCTGGAGACCGCCAGGCTGCAGGCCGGGAAAGTGCGGCTGGAGCAGCGCCGTTTTGCCGTCGGCCCGTGGCTGGTCGAACTGGAGGCGACACTCGCCGCCCGTCTGGCGGCGCAGGGGTGTCGGTTGTCGCTGGGCCCCCCGGTGCCGCCCGGCGCCTGTGCCGAGGGCGATCCGCAGCGGTTGCGCGAGGCGATGGACCTGCTGACGCGGGGCCTTGCCATGCAGATCGGCGCCACCCTGATGAGCTTGCGCGTCGCCTGGCTGCCCGGCCGCTCGGGCCTGCTGCTGGACGTGATTGCAACGCCGGGTGCGTGTCCCTCACCCGCGCTGGCCGTGGTGCGTGACGTGCTGGCCGATGTCGAGGTGCTGGCCAGCGCCATGCAGGGAAGGCTGCACGTGCTGCAGTTGCCTGATCATCGTTGGCAGGCCGTGCTGAGCGTGCCGCTGGCCGACTGCGCAGCGCCCCCCTCGGGCATGGATGCGGCAGCGACGGTTGATCATGACGCCCTGCAGGTGCTGCTGGTCGAGGACGATCCGCTGGTCGCCGAGGTCGTGACCGGGCTGCTGCGCCTGCGCGGCCACCGCGTAGCCCATGCGCAACACGCACTGGCGGCACTGACCGCGCTGGCCCGCCCCGGCACGCAGTTGATGGTGTTGGACCTGGACCTGCCCGGCATGGACGGATTGTCCCTGCTGCGGCTGCTGCGTCAGCAGGGCCAGCGTCTGCCGGTGCTGGTGCTCACGGCCCGTCGGGATCCGGACCTGGAGGCACAGGTGACTGCCGCGGGAGGGGATGGCCTGGTGCACAAACCGCTTCAGGGCGAGGCGCTCGATGCGGCCATGCAGCGGGTCATGCCGCCGCGCGTGGATCGTGCCGGCGCGGGGAACGGTTTACTATGCGGGGCGTTGCCCGACGACCGGGGGGGTCAGGGACGACAGGCCCGTTCCGGGCGCTAGCAGTGAATCCACGGACAGACCCGGGAGAGCCATTGGTGTTGCGTGTGCTGTGGCCGCTGCTGATCGGCCTGTGTGTGCTTTGGCCGTCGCTTGCGTCGGCGCAGCCAGTACCGCCGACGCCGCGGCAGCTCACCGTGTTCGACGGGCTGCCATCCAATACAGTCAACCGCATGGCCGAGGATCGTTACGGCTATCTGTGGATCGCCACCAACGACGGCCTGGCCCGCTACGACGGTCGCAATTACCGCATCTGGCGCGCCGAGGACGGCCTGCGCGACAACCATGTCTGGAGCGTGCACGTGGATGCACGCAATCAGTTGTGGATCGGCACCGAGAGCGCCGGCCTGGCGATGATGTCGGCCGATCGTCGCGAGATCCGCTTCTACGACCGCGACAGCCATCCGGAGATCGGCAGCAACACGATCTGGAGTGTGGCGTCCACGCCGGACGGTGCGATCTGGTTCGGTACCTATCAAGGGGGCCTGCATCGGCTGGAGCGCGACGGTACGCTCACCCGCTTCATGCCCGAGCCCGGCAATCCGCGCAGTCTGCCGGCCGCATCGGTCGGCTCACTGACCACCACGCTCGATGGGACGTTGTGGATCGGCTCGCAGGCCGGGCTGGCCCGCTGGACCGGCCAGGATTTCGAGCTCGTGCCCAGCGAGCAGCTGCCGGCGCGTGTCATCAACGGGCTCACCGCCGAGGCGGACGGCAGCCTGTGGATCAACAGCAATGCCGGGGTGACGGTACGCCGGCCGGACGGTCGCTTCGAGCCGGCGCCCTGGGCGGTGGCCGAAGGCGATCAGATCCTGGGCATGATGCTGCGCGACGAGCAGGGGGGGTATTGGCTCGACACCCGCTCCGGCCTCGGCCGCGCCATGGACGGTCAGTTCCAGCAGGTGCCGCTGTACAGCGCGATCGCGCGTGGGCAGGTGCGGCCGAACTGGACCGGTGCCTACGAAGATCGCGAAGGCGGCATCTGGCTGGCCAGCACCAACGGCGGCCTGTGGCACCTGCTGCCGCGCTGGTGGCAGTTCTCGGTGCTGTCGCGGTTGGAAGATGACCCGGCATCGCTGCGCAACGCGTATGTACTGGGCATGGGCGCGGCCGCCGACGGGGGCGTGTGGACGGTGGGCACGCATGGCGCGCTGGACAAGTTCGATCCGGTCAGCGGGAAGATCGAACAGCACCGGACCTGGGTGGACGGCACGCAGTGGCTGCAGTCGGTGCTGGAAGATCCACGCGGTCAGGTCTGGATCGGCTCCTGGGATGCGCTGTTGCGCTACGACCCCAGGCAGAAGCGCATACGGCGCTGGGGGCGCGATGCCGCGGTCGATGCGGCGATGGACGGCGCGATCGAATCCTTGGCGATCTGCGACGGCCAGCGCTTGTGGACCGCATCGGCCAATGGCCTGCAGCAGCGCGATCTGGAGGGGCGCGTGCTGCACCGGGTGGCACTGGGCCATGCCGGGCTGAGCACGGGGCAGAACGTGTTGGATATCCGGTGTGGCCCGGAGGATCGGCTGTGGGTGGCCACCGGCCAGGGCCTGCTGCAGTGGGTGGCGGCGCGTTCGCGGTTCGAGCCCTTGCCGGGGGGACCCGCAGCGGGTGTCCATGCCATGGCGCTGGCCGGCGATGACACGGTGTGGCTGTCCGAGGAAGGCAAGCTCTCGCATTACGCCTGGCAGGGCGATCGGCTGACCCTGCAGGAAGTGATCGGCAGCAGTGCGGGCTACCCGGCGATCAACGCGACCGGCTTGGTCGTGGATCGTCAGGGTGTGGTCTGGGCAGCCAATGCGCGCGGGCTGGTGCGGGTCGATCCGGAGGCCGGCAGCGTGCGCCAGTACGGCGTGCACGATGGCCTGCCCAGCCAGGAGTTCCGCCGCCGCACACTGACGTTGACGCCGAGCGGACGCATCGTCGGCGGCACGCCAGCCGGCGTGGTGGTGTTCGATCCTGCGCTGGTCAAGCCGGCGACCCGCCGTGCACCGCTGGTGATCGAGCGGGTGGAGGTGCGCCGCGGCGAGCGCGTGCTGGACCTGACCCATGCGGTGCCGCTGGACATCGCCGACGGTGATCGCGACCTGCGGATCGTGGCGCGGCTGCTGTCCTTCGCCGATTCCACCTCCAACAACTATCGCTACCGCCTGGCTGGCTACGATCCGGACTGGGTTGAAGTGGGGCCGGGCGGTGAGCGCCTGTTCTCGCGTCTGCCACCGGGCCGTTACCGGTTGGAGGTACAGGCACGCTCGGCCGACCATATCTGGTCGCGGGTGCAGGTACTGGAGTTCCGCGTGCTGCCACCGTGGTGGCGCAGCCTGTCCGGGCTGTTGCTGCTGACCTCGGCGGTGCTGTTGCTGCTCAGCCTGTTCGCCTGGTTGTACCGGCGCCGGCTGCAGCGCCGGCATGCCTATCAGCTGGCGCTGCAGAAGCAGGAACTCGCCGAACAGGCCTCGATGGCCAAGACGCGCTTTCTGGCCAATCTGGGGCATGAAGTGCGCACGCCGATGACCGGGGTGCTGGGCATGAGCGAGCTCTTGCTGTCCTCGCCGTTGAACGCGCAGCAGCGCGGCTACACCGAGTCGATCCGGCATGCCGGCGAGCATCTGCTGCACCTGGTCAATGATGCGCTCGACCTGGCCCGGATCGAATCGGGGCGGCTGGAACTGCAGGCGCAGTCCTTCCCGTTGCAGCGGCCGATCGGCGATGTGTGTGCGTTGATGGCGGCACTGGCCGAACAGAAGGGGCTGCGGTTCGTGGTCGACAACACGGTATCGCCCGGCACGCGCACCATCGGCGACGAACTGCGTGTGCGTCAGATCCTGCTCAATCTGCTGGGCAACGCGGTCAAATTCACCAGCCACGGCGAAGTACGCCTGACGCTGCGGGCGATCACGCCTGGCCGCGGGCTGCACATCGAAGTCTCCGATACTGGGCCGGGCATCAGCGCCGATCAGCAGGAGCGCTTGTTCCGTCGCTTCGAGCAGGCCGATGGCGCGCGCACTGCCGCTCAGTACGGCGGCAGCGGGCTGGGCCTGGCGATCTGTCGCGAACTGGCACTGGCCATGCAGGGGCAGATCGGCGTGCAGAGCCAGCTCGGCGTGGGCACGCGGTTCACGGTGACGCTGCCGTTGCCGCTGGAGGCCGGGACGAGCAACGCGAGTGGGGCGGACGAAGGCGAGCAATGGGTATTGCCACCGTTGCGGATCCTGCTGGTGGAGGACGATCTGACGGTGGCCGAGGTAGTCAGCGGGTTGTTGTCGGCGCGCGGGCATGAGGTGGTACACGCCGAGCACGCGTTGTCGGCGTTGCGCGAGGTCAGCGAGGCGCCGTTCGAGGTGGTGCTGATGGATCTGGATCTGCCCGGGCTGGGCGGCATCGCGCTGGCCGAGCATCTGCGCAGCCAGGGATTCGAGATGCCGTTGATCGCGGTGACGGCGCGAACGGATCCCTCGATCGAGCAGCAGGCACGCCAGGCCGGCTTCGATGCGTTCCTGCGCAAGCCGGTGACCGGCGATCTGCTGGTGGAGGCAATCGCGCGCGTGTTGCACGCCGCCCGCTAGCAGCGGACCGTTGGTCCGCTGACGGTGCGTGCCTGCCGTTACTCGGCGACCTCTTCGACATCCCGCGGCGACGGCCTGGTGTCAGGCAGCTGCCAGAAGATCAGTGTGGAAGTCAGCGTGATCGCGCCGACGCAGACGAAGGTGGCGTGCAGCGCGGCGGTTGCGCCGTGCGAGGCATCGAGGTGGTTGAAGGCCGCAAGCAGACTGCCCGCTGCCGCGGCACCGAAGCCGGTGGCGAGCATCATCACCATCGAGAGCAGGCTGTTGCCGGCACTGGCGAAGTCGCGATCCAGATCGCGCAGGGTGACGGTGTTCATGACGGTGAACTGCAGCGAGTTGACCGCGCCGAACAGTGCCAGCTGGACGATGCGGATCCACAGATGCTGGCCAGGGGTCATGAAGATGAAGCTGGCCATCGCCAAGCCGACCAGCACGGTGTTGACCATCAGCACGCGGCGGTAGCCGAAGCGTTCGACGAGTTTGACGGCGTAGCGCTTGGAGACCATGCCGGCGGCGGCGACGGGGATCATCAACAGGCCGGCGTTCATCGGGCTCATCCCCATGCCGACTTGCAGCAGCAACGGGATCAGCAGCGGCATGGCACTGCTGCCGATGCGCGAGAACAGGTTGCCGAGGATGCCGATGCGGTAGCTCGGCACATGGAACAGCGCGAGCGAGAACAGCGGCGCGGTGGAGTTGGCCGCATGCAGCCAGTAGCCGACGAGCGCGGCGAGGCCGGCGACGGTCATGAGCATGACCAGCGCATGCGGTGTCGCCATGCCCGAGATGCCGTCCAGCGCGAGAGAGAGAACAACCATGCCGAAGGCCAGCATGAGGTAGCCGGCCATATCGAAGCGGGTGCGGTGCTCGGCGTAGTGGTCAGGCATGATTTTCATGGCCGCGACATAGCCGATGATGCCGATCGGGAGGTTGATCAGGAACACCCAGTGCCACGAGGCGACTTCTACCAGCCAGCCGCCCAGGGTGGGGCCGATCAGCGGGCCGATCAGGGCGGGAATGGCGATGAAGCTCATGGCGCGCAGGAACTCTTCGCGCGAGACCGAGCGCATGACGGCCAGGCGGCCGACCGGCAGCAGCATGGCGCCGCCGATGCCCTGCAGGACGCGCGCACCGACGAGCTGGTGCAGGGTCTGGGCGAGGGCGCAGGCGAGCGAGCCCAGGGTGAACAGGATGATGGCGACGAGGAAGGTGCGCCGTGTACCGAAGCGGTCGGCGATCCAGCCGGAGGCCGGGATGAACGTGGCCACGGCGAGGGCGTAGCTGAAAACGACGGACTGCATCTGCAGCGGGCTTTCGCCAAGGCTGCGGGCCATGGCAGGCAGGGCGGTGTTGACGATGGTGGAGTCCAGCATCTGCATGAAGATGGCCAGCGATACGAGCCACAACAGGGGCCGGATCGAGGCGTAGCTGCTGGTCGTCATGGTGCGGGCCTTCGTCAACGAGGGCGATATGATCGCCGATGTGGGATCAGGGTGTGGTCAAGAGCTGACGCCGAAGCCGAAGCCGAAGCCGAAGCATTGGTGCGGTCGGTGTCCCGGAGAGGGTGCGGCACGGGTGGGTCGGCGGGACACGCCGTAAATCCGTCCATGGAGGCTCATGTCGCGCCATCCATGGCGCTCATGGTCCCGCCAACCCACCCGTGCCACACCCATGACAGTTGGTTGGCTGCCACGGAAAATGCAGGCGATCACACGCTTGTCTTGATTGCCGGGAATGGACGTGATGCCGGGAATGACATGGGTAAATCCACGCCATGCGTGGATGGCCGCGCGCAGCGCGGCAATGATCGGGGCCGATCAAGCACTCGATGGGATGCTTCCGTCGTCTCGAGGGGGGAAACGAGCGCACGCGTCCTGGATGCAGAACGCGTGCTTCGCCGGCCATGCCCGGGGTAGTGCCGGCCGCTGGCCGGCTATCCACCAGCGGCGATCAGCGTCGGCTCAAGCGGTGTACAGCTTCCACCAGGACCTGGACATGGTCGGGGTTCATGTCGGGCGACATGCCGTGGCCGAGGTTGAAGACGTGGCCTTCGCGGGAGCCTCCGTTGCCTTGGGCGTAGCTGTCCAGAACGAGCCCGGCGGCGCGTTCGATGGCGGCGGGATTGCCGTACAGGGTGGTGGGGTCGAGGTTGCCCTGCAGGGCGACGCGGCCGCCGGTGCGGGCGACGGCGTCGGCGAGGTCCAGGGTCCAGTCGACGCCGAGGGCGTCGGCGCCGGTGTCGGCGAGGGCGCCGAGGTGCAGGCCGGTGCCTTTGCCGAACAGGATCAGCGGGGTGCGTTCGGCCCCTTCACCGCGTTCGAGTTCCTGGGCGATGCGGGTCAGGTAGCGCAGGGAGAATTCGCGGTACATGGTCGGGCTGAGTACGCCGCCCCAGGTGTCGAAGACCTGCAGCACCTGGGCGCCGGCCGCGCGCTGGGCGGCGAGGTAGGCGATCACCGCGTCGGTGACGACCGAGAGCAGCTGGTGCAGGGCGGCCGGTTCGTTCAGGGCCATCGCCTTGATGCGGGCGAAGTCCTTGCTGCCGCCGCCTTCCACCATGTAGCAGGCCAGCGTCCACGGGCTGCCGGAGAAGCCGATCAGGGGCACGCTGCCATCGAGTTCGCGGCGGATCACGCGCACGGCGTCCATCACGTAGCGCAGGTCGGTTTCCATGTCCGGCACCGCCAGCTTGGCGATGGCGGCCGCGTCGCGGACCGGGTGGCGGAACTTCGGGCCTTCGCCTTCGACGAAGTACAGCTCCAGGCCCATCGCGTCGGGGATGGTGAGGATGTCCGAGAACAGGATGGCGGCATCGAGGTCGAAGCGGCGCAGCGGCTGCAGGGTGACTTCGCAGGCGATGTCCGGGTTCTTGGCCATCGCCAGGAAGCTGCCGGCCTTGGCGCGGGTGGCGCGGTACTCGGGCAGGTAGCGGCCGGCCTGGCGCATCAGCCAGACGGGGGTGCAGTCCACCGGTTCGCGGCGCAGGGCGCGCAGCAGGCGATCATGGCGGGAGGGGCTGGTCACGGAACGCTTCCTTGGGATCTGGTGGCGCGGGGCCGAATGGGGTTGTGGCGGTAGGACGATGGCGGTGCGATGGCCGCTCAGGGCGGCGGATCACCGCTCGTATAGGTCACTTCGTAGCCGCGATGCAGGTGCGCGTCGCGCGCCTTCTCGAACGCGGCCAGCGCCAGGTCTTCCTGCAGGTACTGCTCGCGGCGCAGTTGCCCGCGCCCGCCGATGGGGCCGGACTCGAGCAGCAGCTCCCAGCCACCGAACAGGTCCGGTTGCAGGGTGAGCTGGAGATAGCGGGCCTGATCGGCACCGCGGGCGTGTTGGTGCAGGAAGACGCGCATGCCCCGATTGTAGCCGTGAACGCCGCAGGCGGCCGTCAGCGGCGGGCAGGTGCGGCGGAACGTCGCAGGCTCAGCCGGCGGCAAGCACGCGCAGCACGTCGGCCTCGTCGACGTTGGCGACCACTTCGGCGCGGCCGATCCCGCGCCACAGCACCAGGCGCAGCCGGCCGGCAACGTTCTTCTTGTCCAGCCGCATCCGGGCCAGCAGGGCTTCGGGCTGCAGGCCCGCCGGAATGGCGACCGGCAGTTCGTAGCGCAGCAGCAGCTCGCGCAGCTGGTCGGTGTCGGCGTCCCCGCTCATGCCCAGCTGGGCCGACAGGCGCGCGGCCAGGACCATGCCGACCGCGACGGCTTCGCCATGGTTGAGGTTGTCGTTGCCCGGCGCGCCGTAGCCCTGTTCGGTTTCGATCGCGTGGCCAAAGGTGTGGCCGAGGTTGAGCAGGGCGCGCTCGCCTTTTTCCAGCGGATCGCGCGCCACGATCTCGGCCTTGTGCTCGCAGCTGCGCGCGATGGCCTGGGCCAGCGCGGTGTCATCGCCGGCCAGCAGCGCGGCGTGTTCGGCCTGCAGCCACTGGAAGAACAGCGGATCGCGGATCGCGCCGTACTTGATCACCTCGGCCAGGCCGGCCCGCAGCTCGCGCGGCGGCAGGGTACGCAGGGCGGCGGTATCGGCGATGACGGCGCGCGGCGGGTGGAAGGCGCCGACCAGGTTCTTGCCTTCGGGAATGTCCACTGCGGTTTTGCCGCCGACTGAAGAGTCGACCATCGCCAGCAGTGAGGTAGGCAGCTGCACGCAGTCCACGCCGCGCATCCAGCAGGCGGCTGCGAAGCCGGCCAGATCGCCGGCAACGCCGCCACCGAGCGCCATCACGCAGGCATCGCGGGTGGCGCCGAGGGTGGCCAGTGCGGTGATCGCATCGCCGAAGTGGGCCAAGGTCTTGGAGGCTTCGCCGGCCGGCAGCACCAGCTCACCGATCAGCAGGTCCGGGCGCGCGGCGCGCAGCGCCGATGTCACCCCGGCCAGATACAGCGGCGCTACCGAGGAATCGCTGAGCAGCAGCACATGGCGGCCGCGCACATGGCGGGCCAGCAGCTCGCCCTGGCCAAGCAGGCCCGGGCCGATGTGGATGGTGTAGGGGGTGTCGCCGCTGACGGCAACGGTGCGCGGGGAGGGGGTCATTCAGGTGTTTCCTGTCGCTGCCACTGCGCGGCCAGGCGCAGCACCAGCTGCGCGGTGGCCTCGGCGGGCGTGTAGAGATCGGTATCCAGGGTGAGATCGGCCAGGCCCTGGTAGAGCGGGTCGCGGGCGGCGGCCATGTCGTGCAGGACCTGTTCGCGGTCCGGCCGCTGCAGCAGCGGGCGGCCGCGGTCACGGGCCAGCCGCTCCAGCTGGGCCGGCACGCTGACCCGCAGGTAGACCACGAAACCCCGGCGGGCGATCGCCGCGCGGTTGTCCGGATCCAGCACCGCGCCACCGCCGGTGGAAATCAGCTGACCGTGGCCGTCCAGCAGGGCGTGCAGGACCTGGCGCTCGTGCTGGCGGAAGCCGGCCTCCCCGGAGTGTTCGAAGATCGCCGGAATGCTGGCCCCGGTGCTGTCCACGATGGCCTGGTCGGCATCCACGAAGTCCAGCGTGAAGCGCTCGGCCAGCCGGCGCCCGATACAGGTTTTGCCGGCGCCCATCGGGCCAATCAGGATGAGGTTCGGCGCGGGATTCATTACCCTCGATCCTAACATCTCCGTGCCATTGCCTTTACGCGCCGGCCCCCATGGTGGGCCGGCGCGGACTGTCCCGCGCGCCACCGGAGCGCCCCATGTCCGTCGCCAAAATCATCGAGATCAACGCGTCCTCCAAGACCAGCGTGGAAGACGCCGTACGCAGTGGCCTGAAGAAGGTGGCCGAGACGGTCAAAGGCATCCAGGGCGCCTGGATCAATGAAACCAAGGTGGTGACCGATGGCGAGGGCAATATCACCGAATGGCGGGTGAATCTGCGGGTGACCTTCCTGGTCGGTTGATCCCGCGCGCCCTGTGGTGACCGTGGTCAGCGCGTCGCGATGATCCGGCGCTGCTCGTCCAGCGCAATGACGGTATCTGCCAACGCGGGCAAGGTGCGCAGTGCCTGGCGGCTGACCCGCTCGTAGTACTGCACGAAGCGCTCCAGCTGGGCGCGGCTCATGCTGCTGCGGTCGGGCTGGGCCGCCTGCAGGTTCTGCTCCTGCTGCCAGCGCCAGCGCGGGATCACCGAGAAATCCGGCGGTTGCAGGAACCACAGCCGGTCGCAGCGCTGCCACAGCGCGGGGTAGTCGGTGGCGAGGGCGTGATTGCACCAGCGGCGCCAGCGGCCATCCGCATCGGCCTCGCGTTCCAGCGCGTTGAGGGGGGGCTCCAGATCGGTCTCGGCCTGCGCCGGTGTCCCCAGGAACCACCCTTCGAACACCAGCAGGTCGAGCGGGCCGTCGATGAGTGGCCAGTCCTTTTCGGGCAGGCGCTCGTCGGCGAGTTTGTCGAAGCGGGGCAGGGCGACCGGGCCGCCGGCCGCAACGGCGGCCAACGTGGCATGGGCCAAGGCCAGATCGTGGGTGCCCGGCGGGCCGCGGGTCAGCAGCAGCGGGTGCACCTGCCGCGCCAGACGTTGGCGCTGGACACGGGTGAGGTACACATCGTCGATGGAGAGCATGGCCGCACGCAGGCCGCGCGATGCCGCCAATGCGACCACCTGGGCCGCCAGCGTCGATTTGCCGCTCCCCTGCAGGCCGCTGATCGCCAATACTGGAACGGCCGCGCTGCAGCTCAGCGCGTCGTCCAGCGCCTGCGCGACCAGTGCATCCGGAAAACCTTTCGTCGGGGGCATGTACGCAGGTGCAGACATGCAGCGACAATAAACCCAAACCGCGTGACAAGAAAACCGCCATGACCGATCTGTATGCCGAAGCGTTGTCCACCTTTACCGGGCTGTTCGAAGAAGCCAAGGGAAGCCGCGAGGTCGAACCGAATGCGATGACCGTCGCCACGGCCGACCAGAGCGGCCAGCCCTCCGCGCGGACGGTGTTGTTGAAGGCGTTCGACGAGCGCGGCTTCGTGTTCTACACCCACCTGGACAGTCACAAGGGCCGTGAGCTGCAGGCCAATCCGCAGGCGGCGCTGCTGTTCCTGTGGCGCAGTCTGCGCGAAGCCGGCATCCAGGTGCGTATCGAAGGCCGCGTGGAGCAGGTCAGCGATGCCGAGGCCGATGCGTATTTCGCCTCGCGGCCGCGCATGAGCCAGATCGGTGCGTGGGCGTCGCTGCAGTCCAGGACACTGGGCTCGCGCGAGGAATTCGACGCGCGCGTGGCCACCACCGAGGCCAGCTTCGAGGGCCGCGATGTGCCGCGCCCGGAAGGTTGGAGCGGGCTGCGCGTGGTGCCGCAGCGGATCGAGTTCTGGTACGGCGCGCAGTTCCGCCTGCATGAGCGCTGGTGCTACGAGATCGGCGCGGACGGGCAGTGGAGCAAGCGGATGCTGTTCCCCTGATCTAGGCAGGTGTTGCCTCGCGCAGCCAACGCCACAGCGTCGTTCGTGAGACCCCCAGCTGTGCGCAGGCCTGCTCGCGGTTGCCGCCGCAGTCGGCCAGCAACTGCTGCAGCGCGGCCGCATCCGGTCGCGCCGGCGAGGCAGCGCTGAGCGCTGTCGGGGCGCCGGCGCCTGGCAGTACCCGTGGGCGCTGCACCGCATGCAGCTCCGGCAACCACTGCAGCATCTGCGGCAGCGACAGCGCACCCGGCTGCTGCTGCCAGTGGATGCGCAGGCGGTCGACCATGTTGCGCAGTTCGCGCACATTGCCCGGCCAGGCGTAGTCGCGCAGCCGTGCGAGCGCCTCGGGCGAGAGGGGCGAATCCGTACCTGCCAGCTGCCGGAAGAAGTGGTTCACCAGCAAGGGGACATCCTCGCGCCGGTCGTGCAGCGTCGGCAGCGCGATGCGCAGTGCGGCCAGGCGGTAGTACAGATCGCGGCGGAAGCGCTGCGCGTCCACCAGCGATTCCAGTGTCTGCAGCGTGGCCGCAACCACGCGCACGTCCACCGGCGTCGGCTCGGTGGCGCCCACGCGCAGCACTTCGCGCTCTTCCAGTACCCGCAGCAGACGGGTCTGCAGCGGGAGCGGCAGTTCGCCGATTTCATCGAGGAACAAGGTGCCGCCCTCGGCGGCTTCCACCAGACCGACACGGCCACCACGACGTGCGCCGGTGAACGCGCCTTCGTTGTAACCGAACAGCTCGGCTTCCAGCAGTGACTCGCTGATCGCCCCGCAGTTCAGCGCGACGAAACGACCCCGGCGGCCGCTGGCGGTATGCAGTTGCCGCGCCACCAGTTCCTTCCCGGTGCCGGTCGCGCCGGTCACCAGCACGGTGCTGTCGTACGGGGCATACAGCGCGATGTTCTCGCGCACCTGCTGCATCGGCGCGCTGTCGCCGAGCAGGGCGTGGTCCGCATCCCGGCGCTTGGCCGGTGCCCGCCGCCGCAGTGACGATGCCCCGGAACGAGCCAGGGTCTGGGTCAGCTCCAAGGCATGTTCGAACGCCTGCCGCACCGAATCGGCCGAGTAGAGCAGCACGCCGGGCAGGCCGACCTGCTCGGCATGGTCGATCGCCATGCCGGTGCCGACGATCACCTCGATACCGTTGGCACGCAGATCGGCGATGCAGTCGCGCGCATCCTCACGGGTCACGAAGCGGCGGTGCTCGATGTCCAGCCCGAAGCTGTGCTGGAAGCTGCCGAAGGTCGGCACATCGGTGGCATGTGTGACCAGGCCGATCCGCGGGGCGATCCGGCGTGCGCGCGCCAGCGCTTCCATCAGGTCGAAGCCGTTGGCCTGGATCGGCACCAGCGGTACCTCCAGCCGGCTGCGCAGGTAGGCCGCATTGGAGCCCCCGGCGATGACCACGTCGCAGTGTTCGCGCCGCAGGCGTTGGCCGATCACATCCACTGCCTCCTCGAAGCCGAGATTGATCGGCACGATGCGGGCGCGGCGGTCGAACTCCGGAATCACATCGCCGAGCAGGCCGGTCAGGCGCGACACGCTGACCGTCCAGATCACGGGCAATTGGCCGGCATCCGGATCGGACAGGCGGGAACGGTGACGGGGCAGGCTGATCGACATGGGCATGTTTCGATGTTTCAGTTCCAGCCATGTTACAGATGTTTCAATGTTTCAAGGTGAAACGCTTCGGTCATCGCACTGCCTCAATGAAATCAGATACTTGCCAGCTGGCACGGCCCTTGCGCTTATCGACAGGTCAATCACGATGGAATGCCGCATGAGCACCCCTGTTTCCTCCGCTGGCGCCCGTTTCCGCGCCGCACTGGCCGCCGAATCGCCGTTGCAGGTGATCGGCGCGATCAACGCCAACCACGCGCTGCTGGCCAAGCGCGCCGGCTACCGGGCGATCTACCTCTCCGGCGGCGGCGTCGCGGCCGGCTCGCTGGGCCTGCCGGACCTGGGCATCAACACCCTGGAAGACGTGCTGATCGACGTGCGCCGCATCACCGATGTGTGCGACCTGCCGCTGATGGTGGATATCGACACCGGGTTCGGCCCGAGCGCGTTCAATATCGCGCGTACGGTCAAGTCGCTGATCAAGGCCGGTGCGGCCGCCTGCCACATCGAAGACCAGGTCGGCGCCAAGCGCTGCGGTCATCGTCCGGGCAAGGAGATCGTGTCGCAGGGCGAGATGGTGGACCGGGTCAAGGCCGCCGCCGATGCCAAGACCGATCCGGACTTCTTCCTGATCGCGCGCACCGATGCCATCCAGGTCGATGGCGTGGATGCGGCGATCGAACGGGCCATCGCCTGCGTCGAGGCCGGTGCCGACGGCATCTTTGCCGAGGCCGCCTACGATCTGGAGACCTACCGCCGCTTTGTCGATGCGGTGAAGGTGCCGGTGCTGGCCAACATCACCGAGTTCGGCGCCACGCCGCTGTTCAGCCGCGATGAGCTGGCCTCGGCCGGCGTCGCCATCCAGCTGTTCCCGCTGTCCGCGTTCCGCGCTGCCAACAAGGCGGCAGAGAACGTGTATGAGACCATCCGCCGCGAGGGCCACCAGCGTAATGTGGTGGAGGCGATGCAGACCCGCGAGGAACTCTACGACCGTATCGGTTACCACGCCTTCGAGCAGCAGCTCGATGCGTTGTTCGCCGCCAAGAAGTAAGACCGCACACTGTTTTCTGGAGGGATCATGAGCGACACCACTACCGCCCCCGGCTTCAAGCCGAAGAAATCCGTCGCCCTGTCGGGCACCGCTGCCGGCAACACCGCGCTGTGCACTGTCGGCCGCAGCGGCAACGACCTGCACTACCGCGGGTATGACATCGCCGATCTGGCCAACACCAGCGAGTTCGAGGAAATCGCGCATCTGCTGGTCCACGGCAAGCTGCCGACCCGCGCTGAGCTGGTCGCCTACAAGACCAAGCTGAAGTCGCTGCGTGGCATCCCGGCCGCGGTCAAGGCCGCGCTGGAAGAGCTGCCGCCCTCGGCGCACCCGATGGACGTGATGCGCACCGGCGTGTCCGTGCTCGGCTGTGTGTCGCCGGAGAAGGACGCCCACAACCATCCGGGCGCGCGCGACATCGCCGACAAGCTGATGGCCTGCCTGGGCTCGATGCTGCTGTACTGGTATCACTGGAGCCACAACGGCCGCGCGATCGACGTGGAGACCGACGACGACTCCATCGGTGGCCATTTCCTGCACCTGCTGCACGGTGAGAAGCCGCAGGATTCGTGGGTCAAGGCGATGCACACCTCGCTGATCCTGTATGCCGAGCACGAGTTCAACGCCTCGACCTTCGCCTGCCGCGTCATCGCCGGCACCGGCAGTGACATGTACAGCGCGATCACCGGCGGCATCGGTGCCCTGCGCGGTCCCAAGCACGGCGGCGCCAATGAAGTGGCCTTTGAAGTGCAGAAGCGCTACGACAATCCGGATGATGCCGAGGCCGACATCAAGGCCCGTGTGGAGCGCAAGGAAGTCGTGATCGGTTTCGGCCACCCGGTCTACACCGTCAGCGATCCGCGCAACAACATCATCAAAGAGGTCGCGCGCGACCTGTCCGCCGAGCAGCAGAACGTCAAGATGTACGACATCGCCGAGCGTCTGGAATCGGTGATGTGGGACATCAAGAAGATGTTCCCGAACCTGGATTGGTTCAGCGCGGTCAGCTACCACATGATGGGCGTGCCGACGGCCATGTTCACTCCGTTGTTCGTGATCGCACGCACCTCCGGCTGGAGCGCGCACATCATCGAGCAGCGCATCGACGGCAAGATCATCCGCCCGAGTGCGAACTACACCGGCCCTGAAGACCAGGCCTTCGTGCCGATCGACCAGCGCAAGTAAGAAAGACGTACCGCACCCGTTCGCGGGTGCATTGCGGACCAGGCCGGCGCGATGCCGGTCTGCTCCGTTGCGGCGTCGCTACTCCTTCTTCGCCGGTGTCACGACGCCCCGGCCCGCCAACAAGCAGCTATCGCCAGCCATGAATACTCAGTACCGCAAGAACCTTCCCGGCACCGCGCTGGACTATTTCGATACCCGTGCCGCGATCGACGCGCTCCAGCCCGGTGCCTATGCCACGCTGCCGTATACCTCGCGCGTGCTGGCCGAAAACCTGGTGCGCCGCTGCGATCCGGCCACGCTGGAGGCCTCGCTGCGCCAGCTGATCGAGCGCCGCCAGGACCTGGATTTCCCGTGGTTCCCGGCCCGCGTGGTGTGCCATGACATTCTCGGCCAGACCGCCCTGGTCGATCTGGCCGGCCTGCGCGATGCCATCGCCGATGCCGGCGGTGACCCGGCGCAGATCAACCCGGTGGTGCCGACCCAGCTGATCGTGGATCACTCGCTGGCAGTGGAATTCCCCGGCTTCGACAAGGCTGCGTTCGAGAAGAACCGCGCCGTCGAGGACCGCCGCAATGAAGACCGGTTCCACTTCATCAACTGGACCAAGAAAGCGTTCAAGAACGTCGACGTGATTCCGCCGGGCAACGGGATCATGCACCAGATCAATCTGGAGAAGATGTCGCCGGTCGTGCAGGTGCGCGATGGCGTGGCCTTCCCGGATACCTGCGTGGGCACCGACAGCCACACCCCGCATGTGGACGCGCTGGGCGTGATCGCGATCGGCGTGGGTGGCCTGGAAGCGGAGAGCGTGATGCTCGGTCGTGCTTCCTGGATGCGCCTGCCCGACATCATCGGCGTGGAGCTGACCGGCCGCCCGCAGCCGGGCATTACCTGCACGGACGTGGTGCTGGCGCTGACCGAGTTCCTGCGCAAGGAGCGTGTGGTCGGTGCGTGGATCGAGTTCTACGGTGAAGGCGCCAACGCGCTGACCATCGGTGACCGCGCCACCATTTCCAACATGACGCCGGAGTTCGGCGCCACCGCGGCGATGTTCTACATCGACCAGCAGACCCTGGACTACCTGCGCCTGACCGGCCGCGAGGATGCGCAGGTCGCGCTGGTGGAAACCTACGCCAAGGCCACCGGCCTGTGGGCTGACGACCTGGTCACCGCGCAGTACGAGCGCGTGCTGCAGTTCGACCTGTCCACCGTGGTGCGCAACATGGCCGGCCCGTCCAACCCGCACAAGCGCGTGGCGACGACCGATCTGGCTGCGCGCGGCATCGCCGATGAAGGCAAGCTGGCCTCGGGCAAGCAGGAACAGGCCGATGGCCTGATGCCCGATGGCGCGGTGATCATCGCCGCGATCACCAGCTGCACCAACACCAGCAACCCGCGCAACGTGATCTCCGCGGCATTGCTGGCGCGCAACGCCAACCGCGCCGGCCTGACCCGCAAGCCGTGGGTGAAGAGCTCGCTGGCGCCCGGTTCCAAGGCCGTGCAGTTGTATCTGGAGGAAGCCGGCCTGCTGACCGAACTGGAGCAGATGGGCTTTGGCATCGTCGCCTTCGCCTGCACCACCTGCAACGGCATGAGCGGCGCGCTGGACCCGAAGATCCAGCAGGAAGTGATTGATCGCGATCTGTATGCCACCGCCGTACTCTCGGGCAACCGCAACTTCGACGGCCGCATCCACCCCTACGCCAAGCAGGCCTTCCTGGCCTCGCCGCCGCTGGTGGTGGCCTATGCGATCGCCGGTACGGTGCGCTTCGATATCGAAAAGGATGCGCTCGGCCATGATGCCGACGGCAACCCGATCACGCTGAAGGATCTGTGGCCGAGCGATGCCGAGATCGATGCGGTGGTCAAGGCCAGCGTCAAGCCGGAACAGTTCCGCAAGGTCTACGACCCGATGTTCACCTTCAAGGTGGAGCACGGCGCCCCGATCAGCCCGCTGTACGATTGGCGCCCGCAGAGCACCTACATCCGCCGCCCGCCGTACTGGGAAGGCGCGCTGGCCGGTGCCCGCAGCCTGACCGGCATGCGCCCGCTGGCGGTGCTCGGCGACAACATCACCACCGACCACCTGTCGCCGTCCAACGCGATCATGGCCAGCAGCGCGGCCGGCGAGTACTTGGCCAAGATGGGCCTGCCCGAGGAAGACTTCAATTCCTACGCGACCCACCGCGGCGATCACCTCACCGCGCAGCGTGCGACGTTTGCCAACCCGAAGCTGATCAATGAAATGGCCGTGGTCGATGGCCAGGTCACGCAGGGCTCGCTTGCGCGCGTGGAGCCGGAAGGCGAGGTCACCCGCATGTGGGAAGCGATTGAAACCTACATGGGCCGCAAGCAGCCGCTGATCATCATCGCCGGTGCCGACTACGGCCAGGGCAGCTCGCGTGACTGGGCCGCCAAGGGCGTGCGCCTGGCTGGCGTGGAAGCCATCGCCGCCGAAGGCTTCGAGCGCATCCATCGCACCAATCTGATCGGCATGGGCGTGCTGCCGCTGGAATTCAAGGAAGGCGTCAACCGCAAGACCCTGGGCATCGACGGCACCGAAACCTTCGACGTGCTGGGCGAGCGTGTGCCGCGTGCCGAGCTGACCCTGGTCATCCATCGCCGCAATGGTGAACAGCTGCGGGTGCCGGTCACCTGCCGGCTGGATACCGCCGAAGAGGTCTCGATCTACGAGGCCGGTGGCGTGCTGCAGCGGTTCGCGCAGGACTTCCTGGAATCGGCGCAGGCGATGTGACGGTATGCCAGGCCCGCCCGCGAGGTGCGGGCTTGGCGCGTCGCTGGCATGGGGCCATCGGCGCGTAGGTTCCACAACAACAAGGACAGGCGGCGACATGTTTTACACGGTGGCGGGCGCGATCAATACCGCCTTCATCCTGCTGAGCCTTGTGGGTGTGTGGGCCCAGCTGCGCAAGGTATGGCAGCGCCGCGCGAGCGGGACGCCGGGCGCAATCGCCACCGACATCCTGTCGCTCAACCAGTTCACGGTGAGTTTCCTCGCGTACCTGTCGTTCTTCGTCTACGGCTACTCCATCCAGCCGTTCAACCATTTCATTGTCTGGCCGCGCCTGCTTGCCTCGATACTTGTGCTGCTGATCCTGCGCGAGATCTGGATGGACCGGCGCAGCCGCGCGGCCATCAGCGGGCTGGCGCTGGCTTGCCTCGCGCTGCTATGTGCGCTGGCTGGGCTGGTCTGGGGGCAGCGTCACGTGGATGAGGGTCGCGTGCTCGCCTCGGCGATGATCGTGGCCGTTACCGCGCTGCTGGCCCAGGGCTATGCGCACCAGATCCTGCTGATCTGGCGCTCCGGCCGCACGGGCGCGGTGTCGCTGCAGATGAGCCAGCTGATCCTGCTGATGGACATCTCCACCATAGTGTTCGCCTTCGCCATGGGCCTGCGTCTGGGCTGGCCGTTGCTGCTGCTGGCCGTGGTCAGCGGAAGCACCAAGCTGATCATCCTGTGGCTGTTCCGCTGGGAGCGTCGTAGCGCGGTGGCCGAAATAGCGGAGCGGCGGGATGAACGAGGCGGAGTTGCGATCAATGAAAGGTAGGTGCACACTTTTATGGCAAAAATTGCCAAAGAGGTCTGATCATGGCCACGATGAACATCTCGCTCACCGATCCGCTCAAGCAGTTTGTCGATGAGGAAGTCACCCAGGGCGGGTACTCCAGTACGTCCGATTACGTGCGCGACCTGATCCGCCAGCGCCAGCGGCAAAAAGCCGAAGAGCTGCTGCGCCGGTTGATTGCGGAGGGCCTGGCGTCTGGCCCAAGTGTTCCGGTCACCCCGGCGACCTTCGAACGGATGCGCCAGGATCTGGCAGAGCGGTTGGACCGTGAAGCCGATTGAGTGGCGGCCACGCGCGGAACGGGACGTGGCCGAGGCTGCGCTCTGGTTCGCGCGTCAGGGCGGGCTGGCACTGGGCGAACGGTTCATTGCAACGGTGGATGCCGCGTTGGCGCGGATTGCAGCGTTTCCTGAGGCAGGATCGGCTCGGCATGCCTGGGTCACCGAGGAACTGCCGGTCCCGCTGCGATTCACGGTGCTGCCCGTCTTTGATCGCTATCTGATCTATTACCTCGACCTTCCGGACCGCGTTGACATACTTCGCGTTTGGGATGCCTCGCGCGGTTTGGATGCATTGATGGATCAGATGCCGTGACCGTTCCCCAGTGCACGCAGCGCCCTTCAAACGGATGAAGCATCCGCTCGTCCCCATCCATCCTGCACGGACATGATTTCATGACCCATCTTCCCCAGCTCCGCATTCCTGCCACCTACCTGCGCGGTGGCACCAGCAAGGGCGTGTTCTTCAAACTGACCGACCTGCCCGCCGCCGCGCAGGTGCCCGGCCCGGCGCGCGATGCGTTGCTGATGCGCGTGATCGGCTCGCCTGATCCGTATGCCAAGCACACCGATGGCATGGGCGGCGCGACCTCCAGCACCAGCAAGTGCGTGATCATTTCCGCACCGTCGGTACCGGACCACGACGTGGATTATCTGTACGGCCAGGTGGCGATCGAGACCGCCTTCGTGGACTGGAGCGGTAACTGCGGCAACCTCAGTACCGCGGTGGGACCGTTCGCGATCAGCAACGGATTGATTGATCCGGCGCGGATTCCGCACAACGGCCTGTGCACCGTGCGCATCTGGCAGGCCAACATCGGCAAGACCATCCTGGCGCACGTGCCGATCGTGGAGGGCCAGGTGCAGGAGGACGGCGATTTCGACCTCGATGGCGTGACCTTCCCGGCCGCGGAGATCCAGCTGGAGTTCCTGGATCCCTCCGATGATGGCGAGGGTGGGGCGATGTTCCCGACCGGCAACCTCGTCGACACGCTCGACGTGCCTGGCGTGGGCAGCTTCCAGGTCACGATGATCACCGCCGGCATTCCGACCATCTTCCTCAACGCGGCTGACCTGGGCTACACCGGTACCGAACTGCAGCCGGCGATCAACGAGGACAAGGTGGCCCTGGCGCGTTTCGAAGCGATCCGCGCGCACGGCGCGGTGCGCATGGGGCTGATCGAGACCATTGAACAGGCCGCGACCCGCCAGCACACGCCCAAGGTCGCCTTCGTCGCCCCCGCGCAGGACTACGTGTCCTCCAGCGGCAAGCAGATCGCCGCCGGGGATATCGATCTGCACGCGCGCGCGCTGTCCATGGGCAAGCTGCACCACGCGATGATGGGCACCGCCGCGGTCGCCATCGGCACCGCCGCCGCCATCCCGGGCACGCTGGTGAACCTGGCCGCCGGTGGCGGTGAGCGTGAATCGGTGAACTTCGGTCATCCCTCCGGCACGCTGCGCGTGGGCGCGCAGGCGGCACGCGTTGACGGTCAGTGGACGGTCACCAAGGCCATCATGAGCCGCAGTGCCCGCGTATTGATGGACGGTGCGGTACGGGTGCCTGCCACCACGTTGTAACGCCTAACAGGAGAATCGCGATGTCCGGTCATGACAGCCACAGCAACCAGCGCCCCGCCTGGGACACGGTCCTGACCGACATCGTCGATTACGTCCGCGATTACCAGGTCAGCTCGCCGCTGGCGTACACCACCGCGCGGCACTGCTTGATCGATACGCTGGGCTGCGGGTTGGCGGCGCTTTCGTTCCCGGCCTGCAGCAAGCTGCTCGGGCCGCTGGTACCCGGCATGCAGGTGATCAACGGCGCGCGGGTGCCAGGGACGCGCTTCGAGCTTGATCCGGTGCAGGGCGCGTTCAACATCGGCGCGATGATCCGCTGGCTGGATTTCAACGACACCTGGCTGGCGGCGGAGTGGGGACATCCTTCCGATAACCTCGGTGGCATCCTCGCCACCGCCGATTGGCTCAGCCGCAATGCCGAGGCGCTGCGGCGGGCGCCGCTGACCATGCGCGATGTGCTGGAGGCGATGGTCAAGGCGCATGAAATCCAGGGCTGCCTGGCGCTGGAGAACGCCTTCAACCGGGTCGGGCTGGATCATGTGGTGCTGGTCAAGGTCGCCTCCACCGCGGTCGTGTCGCACATGCTTGGCCTGGATCGCGGGCGCATGCTCAATGCGCTTTCGCTGGCCTGGGTGGATGGCCAGTCGCTGCGTACTTACCGGCACGCGCCCAATACCGGCTCGCGCAAGAGCTGGGCGGCCGGTGATGCCACCAGCCGTGCGGTGCGCCTGTCGCTGATGGCCGCGGCAGGGGAGATGGGCTATCCCAGCGCGCTGACCGCGCCGACCTGGGGCTTCTACGATGTCTCCTTCGGCGGGCAGCCGTTCCGCTTCCAGCGGCCGTACGGCAGCTACGTGATGGAGAACGTGCTGTTCAAGATCAGCTATCCGGCCGAGTTCCATGGCCAGACCGCGGTCGAAGCGGCGATGCAGGTGCATGCGCAGATGCGCGCCAGCGGCAAACGCAGCGAAGACATCGCGCAGATCACCCTGCGCACCCAGCAGGCCTGCCTGCGCATCATCGACAAACCCGGTCCGCTGCATAACCCGGCCGACCGTGACCACTGCGTGCAGTACATGGTGGCGATCGGCCTGATCTTCGGCCGGCTGGTTGCCGAGGACTACGAGGATGACGTGGCGGCCGATCCGCGCATCGATCCGCTGCGGGCGAAGATCACCTGCGTGGAAGCGCCGCAGTTCACGGCCGACTACCTGGACCCGGACAAGCGCAGCATCGCCAACGCGCTGCATGTGACCTTCGCCGATGGCAGCACGATGGAGGCCGTGGTCGAGTACCCGCTGGGCCACGCCCGGCGCCGGGCCGAGGGCATCCCGCTGCTGGAGGACAAGTTCCGCCGTCACCTGGCCGGGGTGTTCCCGACCGTGCAGCAGCGCCGGATCCTGGAGGCATCGCTGGACCCGGTCGCGCTGGAAGCGATGCCGGTGCACGAGTACGTGGACCTCTACGTCGCCGGGTAGAGCCGACCGTTGATCGGCTACCGTCCGCCGCCGCCAGCGGCGCACCTGCCCGCCTACCATGACGCTCGCACTGCCAGGGCTCCCCGCCCCCGGACGGGCCGGGACGGCCCGTATACTGGCCGCCTTGTTCAAGGAGTGACGTCATGGCTAGCCGCAGTCGGTTCGGGCAGTGGAGCTGGAAGGGAATCGCGGGCCTGGCGCTGGTCGCCGGCCTGGCCATCGGCGTCGGGGGTTGCAAGCGCAACGACAGCGGCCAGCTGCCCGCACCGTCCGGCGCGCCGATCACGGCCAAGGCCGAGGCGGTCACCGAGTTCACCCTGGTCCGGGCCTACCCGGATCAGAAGAGCGATGGCCTGTCGCTGGCGCTGGAGTTCTCGCGCCCGCTGGTCGGCACCCAGGATTTCGACGCGCTGGTCCGCTTTGCCGAGAAAGTCGGCACCGAGGACAGCAGCTGGTCGCTGTCCGATGACGGCAAGACCCTGCGCTATCCGTTCGTGGAGGCGGCCAAGGAATACTCCCTGATCGTCTCGCCCGACCTGCTCGCTGCCGATGGCAGCCGGATCGGCAAGGAGCTGCGCCAGAAGGTCTTCACCGGCGAGCTCAAGCCGGTGGCCGGGTTCGCCTCCCAGGGCAGCGTGCTGCCGGCCAAGGACAGCCGCGGCCTGCCGGTGGTCTCGGTCAACGTGCCGGAAGTGGACGTGGAGTTCCTGCGCGTGCGCGAGAAGGAACTGCCGAACTTCTTCAGCCAGTACCAGCGCGGCGGCCGCCGCGGCAGCTGGGAGCTGGAGAGCGAGTACGGCGACAAGACGCCGATGTCGCAGTTGGCCGAGCCGGTGTACGTCAACCGCTTCGTGATCGGCGGCAAGCAGAACGAGCGCGTGCTCACCTACCTGCCCACGCAGGACATCAAGGAGCTGCAGCAGCCCGGCCTGTATTTCGCGGTGATGAAGCGCAGCGGCTCGTTTGAAGGCGAGTACGACACCGCCTTCTTCACCGTCAGCGACATCGGCCTGCACACGCGTGCCTACAAGGACAAGCTGTTCGTACATACCGCTTCGCTGCAGAGCGGGGCGTCGCTGAAGAAGATCGAGCTGCGCATCCTCGATGGCAAGGGTGAGGTGGTGCTCAAGGGCGCGACCGACGGCAATGGCAATGCGCTGCTCAACTACACCCTCGATGCCAGCCATGTGCTGATCGCCAGCAGTAGCGGCGATACCTCGATGCTGCCGTTCAACCAGCCCGCGCTGGACCTGAGCGAGTTCGCCGTGGCCGGGCGCGATAACGCCTGGTTCGACGTGTTCACCTGGTCGGGCCGCGATCTGTACCGCCCCGGCGAGACCGTGCGCATTTCCGCGCTGCTGCGCGACAACGATGGCAAGCCGGTGAAGCCGCAGCCCGTCTTCCTGCGCTTGAAGCAGCCCGACGGCAAGACCTTCCGCGAGACCCGCCTGACCCCGGGCGAGCAGGGCTACTTCAGCTTCGAGCAGCTGATTCCGGCCGAGGCCCCGACCGGGCGCTGGCAGGTGGAGTTCCGCACCAACCCGGCCAGCAAGGAAGCGATCCAGGGCATGACCCTGCGCATCGAGGAGTTCCTGCCCGAGCGCATGAAGCTGGACCTGGACAGCGCGCAGAAGACGCTCAAGCCGGGCGAGCCGCTCAAGCTGCAGGCCGATGCGGCGTATCTGTACGGTGCGCCGGCCGACGGCAACCGCTTCACCGCGCGGTTGGCCGTGGCGGCTGAGCAGTCGCCGGTCGAGTCGCTGCCGGGCTACTTCTTCGGCGACCCGACCACCGCGCTGCCGCGTGAGGCGCGCGACGTCATCGATACCGAATTCCCGGCCGACGGCAAGCTGCGCCAGGACGTGGAGCTGCCGGCCGAGGTCAAGCCGACCGCGCCGATCGCCGTGGTGCTCTCCGGCAGTGTGTATGAAACCGGTGGCCGCACCGTGACCCGCACCCTGAAGCGGGTGATGTGGCCGGCCGCGGCGTTGGTGGGTGTACGCCCGCTGTTCGATCCCAAGGACGGCGCCGATGCCAACAGCAATGCGCGTTTCGAACTGATGCGCGTGGATGCGGCGGGCAAGCCGCAGCCGGCCAAGGGCCTGAAGGTCACGCTGGTGCGCGAGCTGCGCGACTACCACTGGACCTTCAACGACAACCGCTGGGATTACGACTTCACCCGCCGCTTCGAGAACAAGGACACCCGCACCGTCGATGCCGGCAGTGCGGCGGTCGGCGTTGATTTCCCGGTGGAGTGGGGCGAGTACCGGTTGGACGTGTTCGACCCGGCCACCGGGCTGACCAGCCGCTACCCCTTCAATGCCGGCTGGAGCTGGAACGACGACAACCGCGGCCTGGATGCACGCCCGGACAAGGTCAAGCTGGCGCTGGACAAGACCGGCTACAAGGCCGGCGATACCGTGCGCGTCACCGTGACCCCGCCGCATGCCGGCAAGGGCGTGCTGATGGTCGAGAGCGACAAGATGCTCTACGTCCAGGATATCGACGCCAAGCCGGGCAGCACCTACGACATTCCGGTCACCGCCGAATGGGAACGTCACGACGTCTACATCACGGCACTGGTGTTCCGTGGCGGCAGTGCCCCGAGCAAGATCACCCCGGCCCGTGCGGTCGGCGTGGTACATGTGCCGATGGACCGCAAGGCGCGGCAGATCGCGGTCGGCCTGGTGGCCCCCAAGCAGATGCGCCCGGAGCAGACGCTGCCGGTCACCGTGAGTGCCCCGCAGCTGGCCGGCAAGGTCGCGCATGTGACCGTCTCGGCCGTGGATGTGGGCATCCTCAACATCACCCGCTTCCCGGTGCCCGATGCTGCCTCGCACTTCTTCGCGCAGCGCCGCCTGGGTGTGGATGCGTATGACATCTACAGCCGCGTGATCGAGAGCTTCGACGGCAGCAGCGGCAAGCTGAAGTTCGGTGGCGACATGGCCCTGGCGGCGATGCCGCAGGCCAAGCGCCCGACCGCGCGCGTGCAGACGGTGGACCTGTTCTCCGGCCCGGTGAAGCTCGATGCCAAGGGCATCGCGCGGATCGCGCTGAAGGTGCCGGATTTCAACGGTACCTTGCGCGTATCGGCGCTGGTCTACGCCGATGACCAGTATGGCAAGCGTGATGTGGAAACCGTAGTGCGCGCGCCGATCCTGGCCGAAGCCAGCATGCCGCGCGTGATGGCGCCCGGGGATACCAGCACGGTCACCTTGGACGTGCAGAACTTCACCGGCACGCCGGGCGAGTTCAAGGTGCAGGTCGATGGCATCGGGCCGCTGACCCTGGGCGAATCCAGCCGCACGCTCAAGCTCAATGCCGATGCGAAGAGCACGCTCAGCTTCCCGCTGACCGCGCGCGAGGGCTACACCGTGGCCAAGGTGCGCGTGCGCGTGGATGGCAACGGCTTCAAGGTCGATCGCCGCTATGACCTGCCGGTGCGCGCGGCGTGGCCGCAGGTGCTGCGCGCACAGACCCGCACGCTGGATCCGCTGGCGGCCGTCACGATGGAAGCCGGCCTGGCCGATGGCCTGATGAACGACTCGGTGACCGCACGCATGCTGGTCAGCGCGCTGCCGCCGATTCCGTTCGCCAGTGCCTTGAACGGCGCGCTCAACTATCCGTATGGCTGCGCCGAGCAGACCACCAGCAAGGGCTACGCCGCGCTGATGCTGGATGAGGCGACCTCGGCCATGCTCGGCGCGGACGGGCTGGATGCCAAGACCCGCCGCGAGCGCATGGAAGGTGCCTTCGGCCGCCTGGCCTCGATGCAGGTGGCCAACGGCAACTTCTCCATGTGGGGCGACGACGGCTACATCAATCCGTGGCTGACGCCGTACATCGCCGAGTTCCTGCTCGACGCCAAGGACGCCGGCTTCGCCGTGCCGGACAACGTGCTGCAGAAGGCGCTGAACCGCCTGAGCGAAGACCTGCTGTCCGGCGGCAACCAGTTCTATGGCGAGGACCGCCGCGAGAACCTGAAATTCGCCAACCAGGCCTATTCGGGCTACGTGCTGGCGCGTGTCAACCGCGCGCCACTGGGTACCCTGCGTGCGCTGTACGACAACGAGCGCAGCAAGTCGCTGACCGGCCTGTCGCTGGTGCACCTGGGCATCGCGCTGTCCCTGCAGGGCGATCACAAGCGCGGCGATGCGGCCATTGCCGCCGGCTTCGCCAAGACAGGCAGTGACCGTCCGGCGTACTTCGGCGATTACGGCAGTGCGGTGCGCGATGACGCGCTGATGATCGCGCTGCTGCACGAGCGCAAGCTGTCCAAGCCGGCCTACGATGCACGTGCGGTCGATCTCGGTCGCGCGCTCGATGCCCGCCGTAACAGTGGCTGGATGTGGCTGAGCACCCAGGAGCAGGTGGCGCTGGCCCGCATGGGCAAGGCGTTGTCGGCCAACCAGACGAAGCTGGTTTCCGGCGAGCTGGTGGTGGGGGGCGAAAGCGAGAGCATCTCGGCACGCCGCATGTTCGGCCGCAGCTTCGACTACGCCGCGCTGGCCAAGGGGGTGCGCTTCACCCCTCAAGGGGAGCCGCCGATGTTCGCCAGCCTGGAAGTGGCCGGCATTCCGCGCAACCCGCCGGAACCGGACAGCCGCACGCTCGGCGTGGAGCGCAGCTGGTACACCACGGATGGCAAGCCGTGGACGCCGCGTCCGCTGAAGGAAGGCGAAGCCCTGATCGTGCGGGTCAGCGTCACCCCGAACGTGGACATGCCCGACGCCCTGCTGACCGATCTGCTGCCGGCCGGGCTGGAGATCGAGAACTTCAACCTCGGCGATGCCAAACAGTGGGCCGATGTGGTGGTCGACGGGTTGAGCGTCAACGATCGTGGCGATGCGGCCAACATCAAGCACGAGGAGTTCCGCGACGACCGCTACGTAGCGGCGCTGAAACTCTCGCGTGGCAGTACTGCCAAGGTGTTCTATCTGGTGCGTGCGGTCACGCCGGGCACGTATCGCGTGCCGCCGCCGCTGGTGGAGGACATGTACCGTCCCGACCTGCGCGGGGTGGGGCGCAGCCTCCCGGCGTCGCTGACCGTGGTGCAGCCCTGATCGCAGGGCGGGCCGTCCCGGTGACGGCCCGCCTGCCTCGCTGCTGAATCGACATGACGTCTCTTTTCTCCAAGCGGTGGTGGGCGTCGGTGCTGCGCGGCGTGCTGCCGTATCTGCGATGGGGCACGGCTGCGCTGCTCACACTGCTGCTGGTGCTGGATCTCGCGTTCCCGCCACCGCTGCCCAGGCAGCGCGACACCAGCACCCTGGTGGTCGCGCGCGATGGCACGCCACTGCGCGCCTTCGCCGATGCCGACGGGGTGTGGCGCTATCCGGCCTCGGCCGACAGCGTGTCGCCGCTGTATCTGCAGGCACTGCTGAACTACGAAGACCGCTGGTTCTGGCGGCATCCGGGCATCAACCCGTGGGGACTGTTGCGGGCCGGCAAGCAATGGCTGTTCGAGCAGCGGATCGTCTCCGGTGGTTCAACGCTGACCATGCAGGTTGCGCGGATCCTCGATCCGCATACGCGCACGCCGTGGGGCAAAGCCAAGCAGCTGCTGCGCGCGGTGCAGCTGGAGCTGCATCTCAGCAAGGCGCAGATCCTTGCGCTGTACCTGGAGCGCGCGCCCTACGGTGGCACCATCGAAGGCGTGGAGGCGGCGAGCTGGGCCTACTTGGGCAAGCCGGCCTCGCAGCTGTCGCATGCGGAAGCCGCGTTGCTGGCGGTGTTGCCACAGTCGCCCAGCCGGTTGCGTCCGGACCGCCATCCGGAAGCGGCGCAGCGTGCGCGCGACAAGGTGCTGGAGCGGATGGTGTCGCTCGGCGTGTGGTCACGCGAGGAGGTCGACGATGCGCGCATCGAGCCGGTGGTCACGCGCGCGCTGCAGCCCCCGCTGCATGCGGCGCTGCTCGCCCAGCGGCTGCGCTCGGCACAGCCGCGGGCGGCGCGGATCGAGAGCACGCTGGATATCGGCCTGCAGCGCACGCTGGAAGAGCGTGTGTCGTCCTACTTTTCGCAGCTGCCCGAGCGCACCTCGGCGGCGTTGCTGGTGGTGGACAACCGAACACTGGAGGCACGTGCCTATGTCGGTTCGGTGGCGTTCGGCGACAAGCAGCGGCTCGGCCATGTGGACATGGTGCAGGCCTGGCGCTCACCGGGCTCCACGCTCAAGCCGTTCCTGTACGGCATGGCGCTGGATGATGGCCTGATCCATTCGGAAAGCCTGATGGTGGATGCGCCGCAGAGCTTCGGTGGTTACCGGCCCGGCAATTTCGATGCGGCCTTCAACGGGCCGGTCAGTGCCGCCACGGCCCTGCGGTTGTCGCTCAACGTGCCGGCGGTGGACCTGCTGGACCGGGTTGGTTCGGCGCGTTTCGCCGCACGCCTGTCGCATGCGGGCATCAATCTGCGCTTTCCGCATGGCAGTGCGCCCAATCTCTCGCTGATCCTTGGCGGCACCGGCGCGCGGCTGGAGGACCTGGTCGGTACCTTCGCCGCGTTCAACCGCAACGGCATCGCCGGGCGCGTGCGTTACACCGCCGAGGATGCGGTGATCGAGCGGCGCCTGATGTCACCGGGCGCGGCCTGGATCACACGCGAGATGCTCGAATCCAATCCGCGCCCGGGCTACGGCGCCGGCACGTTCGATGTCACCGGCCGCCCGCGTGTGGCCTGGAAGACCGGCACCAGCTACGGCTACCGCGATGCCTGGGCGATCGGCACGACGCGCCATTACACGGTAGGTGTGTGGGTGGGGCGCCCGGATGGCACGCCGCTGCCCGGGCAGTACGGTGCGGTGACCGCCCTGCCGCTGATGTTCGAAGTGATCGACAGCCTGCCGCGCCAAGCCGGCGATGCCAGTGCAGCGCCGATGCCGGCAAGCGTGGCGCAGGCCGATATCTGCTGGCCAACCGGCGGCTTGGCTGAGCAGACCGCAGGGCCCCTGTGCCAACGCCGGATGCCGGCCTTCGTGCTGGACGGGGTCGTGCCGCCGACCTTCGCTGAACGCGAGGCGCGGCTGTGGCAGCCGGGTCTGCAGCGGTTCCAGGTGGATGCAGGTACGGGGCTGCGGCTGTCGCCGGACTGCAGCCGACCGCATGCGGCGGAGCCGCGTGAGATCGCGCGCTGGCCGGCGCTGTTGTCGCCGTGGTTGCCACAGGCCCAGCGCCAGGCCTCGCAGTTGCCTGCGCTGTCACCGGACTGCAGCGACGATGGGCGCGAGAGTGCCGGGACCCTGCATATCGAAGGGCTCAACGACCGCGCCACCCTCGCACGCGCCCCGAATGCCAAGCGCGGCGTTCGCCTGCAACTGCGTGCACTGGGCAATGAAACGACAGTGGATTGGCTGCTGGATGACCGCTGGATTGCCCGCACTGAAGGCGCGCGACTGTTCCAGCGCGACTTTGATGAAGTCGGTGAGCACACGCTGACCGCGCTGGCCGCCGATGGTGCGTGGACGCAGGTGCGGTTCCGGATCCTGCGCTGACAGTTTGCTGCGCGGAGTGCGATGGTGCCGGCCAGCGGCCGGCACTACCTGTGCGCCTCGCGCCGGCCAGCGGCTGGCACTACCTGGGCGCCTGGCGCCGGCCAGCGGCCGGCATTACTCCCCGATCCAGCCGTCCAGCAGGTCGGCGAATTCGTCGGCGTGTTCCTCTTCCTGCGCCAGTATCTCTTCGAGGATGCGCTTGGTCGTGGTGTCCTTGTCGCCCACGAAATTGATCATCTCGCGGTAGCTGTCGATCGCGATGCGCTCGGCGATCAGGTTCTCGCGGACCATGTCGCGCAGGTCGCTGCCTTCCTTGTACTCGGCATGCGAGCGCGCGCTAAGCGTGTCCGGATTAAGGTCCGGCTCCCCGCCCAGCTGTACGATGCGCTCGGCCAGCTTGCCGGCGTGCGCCTGTTCCTGCTGTGCGTGTTCCAGGAACTCGGCCTTGATCGAATCGGCGAGCATGCCCTTGGCCATGAAGTAATGGCGGTAGTAGCGCAGCACGCAGACGTACTCGGTGGCGAGCGCATCGTTGAGCAGTTTGATCACCGCTTTGCGGTCGGCGCTGTAGCTGTCGGTGATCGCGCCATCTTCGATGTCCTTGCGGGCCTTCGCACGCAGGGTGGCGGTGTCGCTGATGCCCGGCGGGCGGGTGTTGCCCGGGGTGGCGTTCTGGGTGTTCTTGGCTGGCTTTGACATGGCTGGCCGGGTTCCTCTGTTGCGTGGGTCTAGCGGGGGAGATGCTCCAGCACGTACTGCGCCGAAGACACGTCGAATTTTCCGGGTTCCTCGATGAAGGTCTCGCGCACGACACCGTCTTCGACGTACAGCGCGAAGCGGCGCGAGCGGATGCCCATGCCCGAGCTGCTGGCATCCATTTCCAGGCCCAGCGCACGGGTGAACTCACCATTGCCGTCAGACAGCAGCTGCAGGCCATCGGGCACCTGCTGGCTTTCGCCCCAGGCCTTCATCACGAACGGATCGTTGACCGCCATGCAGAACACCTCGATCCCGCGGTGGCGGAATTCGGGGAAGTGCTCGATGAAGCCGGGCAGGTGCCGGGCCGAGCAGGTCGGGGTGAACGCGCCGGGCACGCCGAACAGCACCGCTTTGCGCGAATCGAACAGGGCATGGGTATCGATGGTCTCCATGCCCTCGCGGATGCGCTTGAGGGTGACTTCGGGAATGCGGTCGCCAACGTGGATGGTCATGCGGACTCCTTGGACACAGGCAGGGTAGTGAGGGGCATGGGATGGCCATGTGAAAACATTGAAAAGCCGCCGTGCAGACCCATCTGTAGCGGGAAAGGCGGGCCACGGGGGCAGCGTAGCCATTCGGGATGTCCGCCGCATTGCGCAGGATCATTCGCGCCCGGCGTCACGGTGGGCCGGTCCGCAGCGGCTAGAATTGCGCGGACGGCGCCCGCCCACGCGGGCGGCCGAACTTAGTCGAGGTGTTTGGATGGAATTCAAGGATTACTACGCCACGCTCGGGGTGGAACCCACCGCGGGCGATGCTGAGATCAAGACCGCTTACCGCCGGCTGGCGCGCAAGTACCACCCGGATGTGAGCAAGGAAGCCGGGGCCGAGGACAAATTCAAGGCGGTCAACGAGGCTTACGAGGCGCTGCGCGATCCGCAGAAGCGCGCGGCCTATGACCAGCTCAAGGCGCAGGGCTACCGGCCCGGCGAGGAGTTCCATACCCCGCCGAACTACGGCGGTGGCCAGGGCTATGACTTCGAAGAGGTGTTCGGGGGCGGCGCCGGTGGCGGCGGCTTCAGCGATTTCTTCGAGAGCCTGTTCGCGCGCCAGCGCGGTAGTGGCGGTGGTGGCCGCGCCAGTGGCTTCGGCGGCGCCAGCCAGGGCCCGCAGCCGACCCGCGACACCCGCGCCAAGCTGTCGGTGCCGCTGGAAGCGGCCTATCAGGGCGACAGCCTGCGCATCAACGTGGGCGGCAAGCAGCTGGATGTGCGCGTGCCCAAGGGCATCCGCCCGGGCCAGGTGATCCGGCTGACCGGGCAGGGCACCGGTGGCGGCAACCTGCTGCTGGAAGTGGAATACGCCGAGCACCCGCAGTTCGAGGTGGATGGCCGCAACATTCTGTACACCCTGCAGGTGACCCCGTGGCAGGCCGCGCTGGGCACCAGCATCAGCGTGCCGACCCTGGGCGGAGCGGTGGAGCTGAAGGTGCCGGCCGAGTCCGATGCCGGCCGCAAGCTGCGCCTGCGTGGCCGCGGGCTGCCGGGCAACCCGGATGGCGATCAGATCGTGGAGCTGGAGATCATTGCGCCGGCGCCCACCGATGAGGCGCAGAAGAAAGCGTACAAGGCGCTGGCCAAGGCATTCGGCGAGAAGGTGTGATGCAGGTGGTGGTGCGCCGATGCAGCGGCGTACCGACCCGGTAGCCGTCGCGGCAGGAGCCGCCCGGTGGTGGGCTCAACCGGCCGTGGGCTTACGCGACCGGCGGTTCCTGGTGGCTGAAAACGCGCTCCAGCACTTCGGACAGTTCGTCTTCTGAAAACGGCTTGGTGATGTAGGCCTTGGCGCCCTGGCGCATGCCCCACATGCGGTCGGTGTCCTGGTCCTTGGTGGTCACCAGGATCACCGGGATGTGCTTGGTCGAGGCGTCGCGTGCCAGCGTGCGGGTCGCCTGGAAGCCATTGAGGTTGGGCATGACCACGTCCATCAGCACCAGATCGGGCAGCTCGGCCTTGGCCGTTTCCACCCCGGCGGCGCCATCGGTGGCGGTCAGGATCTCGTGCCCGAGTTTTTCGACGATCCGCTGTATCCCCAACAGCTGCGACGGTGAATCGTCGACGATCAGAATGCGTGCCATGGTGTTCCCCGTGTGATGCCCGCAGTGTAGTGCGGGCCTCGCACCGTCGTGAAGCGCCGGGCGTGCCGTCTGTCGCCCGGCTGCCACGCTCAGTCGATTCGTACCACCGTGCGGCCGTGGTTGCCGCCGGCAAGCAGGGTGTCGAACGCCGCGGGCAGGCCATCCAGCCCGACCTCGCCGGTGCAGATCGTCTCCAGATGCGCCGGCTTCCACGCGCCGCCCAGCTTTTCCCAGACCGCTTCGCGCAGATCACGCGGTGCGCTGGAGGATGAAACGCCCAGCAGCGACACCCCGCGGATGATGAAAGGCATCACCGTCATCTCCAGCGTGGGGCTGGCGGCGAGACCGGCACTGACCACCGAACCGTAGGGCACGGTCTGCGCCAGCAGGCTGGTCAGCATCGCGCCGCCGGCGTTGTCCAGGCCACCGCCGAAGCGGGCCGATTCCATCGGCCGTGTGGTTGCCAGCACCTCGCGCGGCAGGACCTCGCGGGCCCCAAGACTGTGCAGATAGCCAGCCTGGTCGGCCTTGCCGCTGATCGCATGCACCTCGAAACCGGCCCGGGTGAAGATATCCACCGCCAGCGAGCCGACCCCGCCGGTGGCCCCGGTCACGGCCAGCGGCCCGTGGGCGGGGGTCTGCCGGTTGTCCAGCATCCGCACCAGGGCCAGCGCAGCGGTGAAGCCGGCCGTGCCCAGGATCATCGCCTCACGCGGGGTCAGTCCCGTCGGCTGCGGGATCACCGCGCTGGCGGCCAGGCGCACATAGGGGCTGTAGCCGCCATCGCGGGTCTCGCTCAGTCCGCACCCGGTGGCCAGCACCGCATCGCCCTCGCGGTAGGCCGGATCGGTCGAGGCGACCACGGTGCCAGCCACGTCGATACCGCCGACCAGCGGGAAGCGCCGCAGGATCTTGCCCTTGCCGGTGCCGGCCAACGCATCTTTATAGTTGACCGAGGACCAGTGCGCGCGGATCACCACCTCGCCCGGGTTGAGCTGGTCCAGGCCGATCGGTTCCAGCCCGGCGTGGTAGCCGGTATCGTCCTGGTGGATGCGGAAAGCGTTGAACCGGTCGGGAATTGCCATGAAGATGCCTGACGGGGGAAAACACCACCTTACCCGCTGCGGTTATGAATCGTTCCCCGAGATGCGTGACCCCTTCCAATCCTGTCGATCTGCCCCATCTAGTAGAATCGACAGCGATTTAACGTTTTAACGGTTGACGGTGCGGGAGTGGCCCGCAGGCAACCTTACCTTGATGGAGCGTGCATGGCCTGGAATACACCCGGCGGCAACAAGGGCGGACAAGGCCCCGACGAGAATCGACGTGGGCCGTTCGGTCCTCGCGGTGGCGGCAATGGCGGCGGTTGGGGCGGTTTGCCCGGTCCGCTGAAAGACCTGTTCGATGGCGGCATCCTGCGGTGGGTTGCAGTGGCTGCGGTGTTGCTGCTGCTGTTCTCCAGCTTCCAGCTGATCGGCGAACAGCAACGCGGCGTCGTGCTGCGCTTCGGTCAATTCCATCGCATCCTGCAGCCTGGCCCGAACTTCAAGCTGCCCTGGCCGCTGGAATCGGTGACCAAGGTCAATGCCACCGAGATCAAGACGTTCAGCAGCCAGGTGCCGGTCCTGACCCGCGACGAGAACATCGTCAACGTCTCGCTCAACGTCCAGTACCGCATCGACGATCCGCGCCTGTATCTGTTCGGCTCGGTCGATGCCGACCAGGTGCTGGAACAGACCGCGCAGAGCGCGGTGCGTGAGCAGGTCGGTCGTGCCGACCTCAACAACGTGCTGAACAACCGTGGCCCGCTGGCCGTGGCCGCCGAAGAGCGCCTGCAGGCCTCGCTCGGCAGCTACCGCACGGGTCTGTCGGTGACCGGCCTGACCCTGCCCGATGCCCGCCCGCCCGAGGAGGTCAAGCCGGCCTTCGATGAGGTCAACGGTGCCCAGCAGGTCAAGGAGCGTCTGATCAACGAAGCCCAGGCTTACGCCGCCAAGGTGGTCCCGGAAGCGCGCGGCCAGGCCTCACGGGCCCGTACCACCGCCGAAGGCTACAAGCAGGCCGTGGTCGCCAAGGCCGAGGGTGATGCCGAGCGCTTCAGCCTGCTGCAGGTCCAGTACAAGGACGCCCCGGAAGTCACGCGCAAGCGCCTGTGGCTGGAAACGGTGCAGAAGGTGCTCTCGGAGAACCGCAAGATCATCGGTGGCGATGGCCGCCAGCTGATCTACGTGCCGATGCCGGGCGACAACCGCACCAGCACCAATGCCGCTCCGGCGGTGACCCCGGAAGTCATGCTGCCGTCGCTGCCTGCCAGCACGGCCGTGGATGGCGTTCGCAATGCGGAGCGTCCGACGACGCGCCCGACCGGTCGTGAGGAGGGCAGCCGATGAGAAGTTCACTGTGGATTGGTCTGGCAGTAGCGGTCCTGCTCGGCCTGCTGGGTTCGGTCTACGTGGTCCGTGAGGACCAGACCGCGATGGTGCTGAACCTGGGCAAGGTGGTCCGTGCGGACATCAAGCCGGGCCTGCACTTCAAGGTGCCGCTGGTGGAAACGGTGCGCGTGTTCGATCGCCGTTTCCAGGTGCTCGATACCGCCCCGGCGCGTTACTTCACCGCCGAGCAGAAGGACGTCAGCGTCGACTTCTTCGCCATCGGTTACATCTCCGACGTGCGCGCGTACTTCCGTGCGACCGGCGGCGATGCCCGCGTGGCCAATGCCCGTCTGGCCCCGATCATCACCGACTCCCTGCGCAACCAGATCAACTCGCGTTCGTTGCAGCAGCTGGTGTCCGGAGATCGCAGCGAACTGATCGCCAACCAGCTGACCGGCATCAACGAGTCGGTCAAGGCGCTCGGCATGCAGATCATCGACCTGCGCATCAAGCAGATCGACCTGCCGACCGACAGCCAGGTGATCAACGATGTGTACGAGCGCATGCGTGCCCAGCGTAAGCAGGAAGCGGCCAAGCTGCGCGCCGAGGGTGAAGAGCAGTCGCTGACCATCCGTGCCCAGGCCGACCGCGAGAGCACCGTGATCGTGGCCGAAGCCGAGCGCGACGCCCAGCAGCTGCGCGGTGCCGGCGATGCCGATGCCGCCCGCATCTACGGCAAGGCCGGCTCGGCCGACCCGTCGTTCTACGCCTTCTACCGCAGCCTGGAGGCCTACCGTGGCTCCATGACCGACGGTAACGGCGTGATCGTGCTCGACAAGAACGACCCGTTCCTGCAGTACCTCAAGAGCGATCGCTGAGGCCGCAGGCGGTAGTCATCCACGGGGACCCGGTGCAGACCGGGTCCCCGTTTTGTTTGTGGAGATGTCATGAAAGATCTGTTCTCGGCCCTGTGCCTGGTCGCCGTGCTCGAAGGCCTGTTCCTGTTCGCCGCCCCGTTGGCCTGGAAGCGGATGGCCGAGCAGCTGCTGATGCTGCGCAGCAGCGCCCTGCGGACCTGGGGCGGGGTGATCCTGCTGGCCGGCCTGACCACCCTGTGGTGGCTGAAGCACTGAGCGGGTTACCGCCATGCGCTGGTTGGTAGTGGCGGGGGGGGGGGGGGGGGGGGGGGGGGG
>NZ_JBHFHW010000040.1:33901-47241 GCF_057333975.1 Stenotrophomonas sp. AGC87 | reverse complement strand
GGCCGGCTCCCGGCCATCCCGCAAGCCGGCCAGCGGCCGGCACTACCGAACGGCTTGGAGCCGGCCAGCGGCCGGCACCAGCCGCGGCGGTTCTGACCGGCCGGTGAAGTCCACCGGCCCCCGGGGTGGCAGCGGCCACCGGAAACCCGGATAATGCACAAAAGCCGGACGGGCACTCTGTTTCAGAGTCACTCGTCCGGCTTTTTCCGTGTCTGGGTACCCCAGCGTCGGCGCGCTCCCCGCTGGAGCCCGCCACCCCGCGCTGAGCGGCCACCCCGGCATGGTCCCAAACCCGCGGCCCCGATGGCCGCACAAAAACCAGGAGTTACCCGTCATGGGTCAGTCAGTTGTCGTGTTGGGTGCCCAGTGGGGCGATGAAGGCAAGGGCAAGATCGTCGATCTGCTCACTGAGGAAATCGGCGCTGTCGTGCGCTTCCAGGGCGGCCACAATGCCGGCCACACGCTGGTCATCAATGGCAAGAAGACCGTGCTGCACCTGATTCCGTCGGGCATCCTGCGTGAAGACGCGCTGTGCCTGATCGGCAACGGCGTGGTGATCTCGCCGGCCGCGCTGCAGAAGGAAATCGCCGAGCTGGAAACCTCCGGCGTGGAAGTGCGTTCGCGCCTGAAGATCTCCCCGGCCGCGCCGCTGATCATGCCGTACCACATCGCCCTGGACCAGGCGCGCGAACGCGCTGCCGGCGGCAAGGCGATCGGCACCACCGGCCGTGGCATCGGCCCGGCGTATGAAGACAAGGTGGCGCGTCGCGGCATCCGCATCGCCGACCTGCATTACCCGGCCCAGCTGGAAGAACTCCTGCGCACCGCGCTGGATTACCACAACTTCGTGCTGACCAATTACCTCAAGACCGACGCGGTCGACTTCCAGAAGACCTACGACGAAGCACTGGCCTTCGGCGAATACGTCGAGCCGATGAAGTCCGACGTTGCCGGCATCCTGCATGACCTGCGCAAGCAGGGTAAGCGCGTGCTGTTCGAAGGCGCCCAGGGCGCCCTGCTGGACATCGACCACGGCACCTACCCGTACGTCACCAGCTCCAACACCACCGTCGGTGGCGCATTGGCCGGTGCCGGCGTCGGCGCCGATGCGATCGATTACGTGCTGGGTATCGCCAAGGCCTACGCGACCCGCGTCGGCGGTGGCCCGTTCCCGACCGAGCTGGACGATGAAGTCGGCCAGGGCATCCGCGACCGCGGTGCCGAGTACGGCGCCTCGACCGGCCGCCCGCGTCGTTGCGGCTGGATGGACATCGTCGCGCTCAAGCGCGCCGTGGCCATCAACGGCATCAGCGGCCTGTGCATCACCAAGCTCGACGTGCTCGATGGCATGGAAAAGCTGAAGGTCTGCATCGCGTACGAATACCGCGGCAAGCGTACCGAATACGCTCCGCTGGACGCGCAGGGCTGGGAAGAATGCACGCCGGTGTACCTGGAGTTCCCGGGCTGGACCGAGAACACCCACGGCATCACCAACTGGGACGACCTGCCGCCGGCCGCCCGCGCTTACCTGCGCGCGCTGGAAGAGCTGGCCGGTTGCCCGGTGAGCATCGTCTCGACCGGCCCGGACCGCGACCACACCATGGTCCTGCAGGATCCGTTCGCCTGATCAGGCGCGTAGGGCCGGGCCATGCCCGGCAGTGCGACCCGGTGTAAATGAAAAAGCCCCGCGCAAGCGGGGCTTTTTCGTTGCCGCGCCCGCGTCAGCGCTGGCCGGCGCCCATCTGCAGTTCCGACAGCTCCAGGGTCTCATCGTGGTTGGCATCCAGGCTCTGGAAGCGCATCTGCGAGGAGCGACGCATCTCCTCGGCACTCAGTTCGCCATCGCCGTTGAGGTCGGCGATGCGTACCCATTCCGCCGCCGAGAACTCGCCATCGCGTTGCGGGCCGAGCACCGCCTGCACTTCATCCACCGTCACCCGGTAGTTGTGGTCGGCATCGAGGACGCGGAAGAATGCGTCCCCGTCGTACTCATCACGGCTGATCCGGCCATCGCCGTTACGATCGAGCAGGGCAAAGCGGTCTGCGGCGGTAGCGGGCAGTTCCTGTGCCGCTGCGGAACCTGCGGCGACAGCGCCGGAGAGAAAGAGCAGGGCAAGGCGGGGCGCGGGCATCATCACAGTCATCTCCAGAGCGGGTGCGGTGGTCGAGGCGTGGCGTCAGCGGCCAGTGTCCGCCGTGCTGCAGATCCGGACAACGGCAAATTTCCGCATTCGCGCCAGTAGTTCTACTGGTTGCCCGCGGCATCGGGCCGCAGTGAACGCGCCCGGCGTTGCGGTGCCGTGGCATGCTGTGCAGCCTTTGAAGGATGCGACGGGGCGGTATGAAGCCTGACGACCACGCCGGTGTCGGCATGAGCAGTGCGGGCCAAGCGCTGCACACGGTGGTATCCGAGCTTGAAGCGCTGTTGCGCGGCGACGGAGAAAAGCACTGGGCCGATTGGATGCAGCGGGTCATCACCCAGCTTGAGCAGGGCAATCCAGGCGCGCCGCAGAGCCTGCTGCGCGCCTATGGCGGCATGGGGTCGTTCAACGATCTCGCGCTCGGCCAGGACTACAGCAACGGCCACTTCCAGTGGCGGGCAGGCGCGGGTGAACTCAATGAGCGCCTGGACGCACTGCGCGGTCGTGCATGGGAGCTGGCGCGGATGATGCGGGACGCAACGTAGCCGCTCCTTGAGCACGACGTTCAAAGCCTCCGCGTGATCCTGGATGCTGTACTCCAGTTCTTCAAGGTCGCGGTACTCGACCCGTTGCTTTTCGCTTTCCTCAATAGGCCGCGAATCGCCTGAAGACTTTGTACCGGGAACCCAACAGCTTCTGCCTATGGCTCAAGCACTTGGAAGCTGAGCGATTCAAAAAACCATCGGCGAGACACTCAGCGAGCCGCTTGCAGTGGCATGGCGCTTGGTAGTGCTGATGTTGTGAATATTTCAGTTCCGAATTTGTCAAGAGCGGAGATGCAATCGTTTTCAAGCGCTACGTTCTTGAATCTTGTTAAAAAAATTATTTCATCTGGCTTGGTCTCCATGATGTTCTCATTGAAAAATACATTTCCGTCGTGGGAAAGTGTTAGCGATAATGTGAATCTATTTGTGTCGAGGCTGCAGTGGAGCTCGGACTCGATTTTATGGTTGGGGAATTTTTTCTTCTGAAACATCCATTTGTTTTTATACCCATCTCTGCGAAACTCCTCAATGATATTGAGGATCTGGTTGAGCGGTATGTTGTGGTCAATTGACGCCTTCAATAATCCCTCTGTAATCATGGACAAGTAGAACTCGTGGAGTTCATCATTGTTGAGGGATTCGTAGATGGATTGGTCAAAAAGCACCTTGGGGACAATTGATTTTCCGTGATTGATTGTGCGATTGTCTGCGGTTTTAGAAGTGCCTTGGATGCAGATCCTGTTAAAGCCGACGACTTGAGATTTTAGTGGCTGTATATTTCGTTCTATGTAGTTGCATATATAGCGAGTTCTGAATCCAAAAGGAATGGAAGTGGATGCCGGGTATTCATCAAGATTCAAGTGCAAGTAGATGTATTTTAAAATCATAAGTTCACTCTGGTCTGGAATGCCTGGTGCGGTCGGCGGGCTGGCCGGGCTTTCTAAGGCGCGCGACGCTCTTGGACTCTCATTGAAGAACGCGTTTGTAGGCTCCGCAGACTGCGGTTCTTTTTTGCTGTTCTTGTTTGATGGTGGTCGCTGACGCCTTGGCGACCGATTGGATCGTCGACGACAGTGGCGTATCGTTGGTCTTTGTACAATGCGAACTCGTCGATCGCCTGATGGTGGACCTGACTCCAGGCCGGGCTGATTGCACCAGGCCCCACGCCAGGGAGCTAGAAAAGCAACACGAAGCTCCATCATTACCAAGTCCCGCATCCGGCCCACGTTGTTTCATGCAGCTGTCGGCATCGGCCGTTGCAGCGATCGTGGTGCGCCGCCCGCCCAGATGACTTGGGGTAAATCGTGACGGTGCGATTGGCATCCTCAGGCCGAGCAGTACGCTCCAGCTGATAGCCCTAATGGTCACTAAGCTTCCCGATCGTCTTCCGGTCCGGCATAGCCGCACCCTCTGCCCCCTGCTACTCCGTAAGCTCCGCAGGTGGTCGCACGGGTACCAAGCAAACGCATTGAACGGTTTCGGCGCCGGCTTGTACTGCCAGACTGGATGATGCTCGAGACAACATCCGCTACGCGTTGATCAGTTGGCGGGAAGCGGCGCACCCTTCAACACCGGGTACGGATTGATCGATTCGCCCTTCCACCACTGCTTTTCCGGGCCCAATACATGGATCTCGAAATGCAGGTGGGGGGCCTCCGGGCTCGCGTTGCCCGTGCTGCCGACATAGCCGATCACCTCACCGCGCTTGATCGTCTTCTTCTCGGCAAGGCCGTCGGCGTAGCGGTCCAGATGGGCGTAGTAATAACAATACCGGCCGCTCGATTCGAACTGGTACACGGTCAGCCCGCCGCGCACGCTGTCGAACAGCTTCTCCACGGTTCCATCGGCAACGGCCAGCACCGGTGTTCCGTTCGGCGCCAGGATATCGATCGCGTCGTGCACGCGTCCCTCGCTGCGCGCATCGGTGAACGTGTCCTGCAGTTGATCCGGGCCGATGCCCTGCACCGGTAGCAGCAGGGCCCCGCCCGCATCTGCAGGCGGCACTGCGACACCGCCCGCGCCGGGGGCGGGCGGTATGGGCGTGGTCTGGATCGGTGCCGGTGTCGCGGCGGGCGCGGCCGCCGGTGGCGGTGGTGCATCGAGTGCGGCACGGATGGAGCTCGTGGCCGAGCCCACCTTGGTCGGTTCGGCGGCACCAAGGCGGGCGGACGGCCCCGGCCCGAGCAACCAATAGCCCACCACGCCGATCACCAGCCCCACCGCCAACACTCGCAGGGTCTTCATGCGCTCACTCCTGCATCACAACGGGGACCGAAGAATCCACCGCGTCGGCTACCTGCAGCGCATCCCAGTTGGTCATGCGCACACAGCCATGCGACTCGGTCTTGCCCACGTGGCCAGGCTCGGGCGTGCCGTGCAGGCCGTAATGCGGCTTGGAGATATCAATCCAGACCACGCCGACCGGATTGTTCGGGCCCGGCGGCAGCACCGCTTTGCTGTCGCTGGCCTTGGCGTCCCAGAACAGCTTGGGGTTGTAGTGGAAGGTCGGATCGCGCGAGATCCCGAGGATCTTCCACTTGCCGATCGGCAGCGGGTCATGCTTGCTGCCCGAAGACACGGGGAACTGCGCGTAGACCTTACCGTCCGCATCGAACAGCCGCAGCGTGGAGTCGGATTTGTCGATCACCAGCTTGCTGGCCTTGGGCAGCGGCGTGACCGCGATGTTCGGTACCTGGATCACACTGCCGGCCTTGCCGAGATCTACACCGGGGTTGAGCGTCTTCAGCAGTTCGGGCGAGGCGTGGAAGCGCTCGCCCAGTGCCTCTTCCACGGAGCCGAACCCGAGTGCCTTCAGCTTCGACTGCGCGGCGGGCCCTTTCGGAAGCGGTTGGAACGGGCCGGCGACGTCGTCTGCGGTGAGCGTGTAGCGCGTCAGCGGCGGCGCGGCATCGGGCTGCAGCGCCTGCCAGGTGGCATCGTCCAGTTCGCCGGTGACCTTCAGCCCGCGCGCGGCCTGGAAGCCGGAGACGGCGCGTTTCTGATTGGAGCCGAGCTCGCCATCGATCTGCCCGGGCGAGAAGTGCGCACGATCCAGCAGGACCTGCGCATGCAGGTCCGAACGCAGGCCGGTCTCCAGCGGTGCTTTCTGCGTGGCGCTGGCGGGCGCGGGTGCCGGTGCCGTCTGCGCCACTGCCCAGCCCGATGACGACAGGGCGAGGGCCAGCGCGGTGAGGCGTGCGAATCGATGCATGCGATGGGACATCGGCTACTCCATGGATAACGTGCATCCACCATGCCTGCGTCGGTTGCGCATTCGCCGTGAAAAATGTGACGTAGCGCTTAGCGGAAATGGCATTCCGTCAGCGAGGTGTGCGTTACGTGAACCCTTTCACACCAGCACAGGTCAAGGCACCCGCCCGAGCGCCGATACCGGAGCATTCACCTCGTTTGGAAGATGTCATGGATAGTTTGCGCAACGTCAGCGTCGTGTGGCGGCTGGGGATGGGTTTTGGCCTGCTGCTGGTGCTGGTCGCGGCAGTGGTGATCATTGGCGCCAGGGGCAGTTCGCTGCAGAAGGAGGCGATGCAGCAGGTCGTCGAGGTCAACATCGCCAAAGTCCGGGTGCTCTCGGACATGCTCGACGCCAACAATGAAATGATGGTGGTGCGCCGCGAGATGCTGCTCCGTCAAGGCGATGGCCTGGCGGGTGACGAGGCCCGCATCGCGGCCTTGGTGGCGCGCTATGAGGCCAGCTGGAAGATCTATCAGGCCATGCCTGTGGAAGGCCAGGACGCCGCCATCGCCGAAGCGATTGCCTCCTGGCGTGCCCGGGCTCAACCACTCAACAAGCAGATGGGCGAGTTCATGCGGCAGGGCGATTTCGCTGCGGCGACGGCGCTCACCCTTGGCGCCGTGCAGGAAGCTGCCAATGGCTGGAACGGGGCGCTGGACAACGGGGTGGCCTACGAAGAAAAGCAGAGCCGTGAGGCCGCCGCCGCCGCGATCGAACTGGGCGAACGGACCCTGCTGAGGTTGCTGATCCTGGGCGGCATCGCACTGGTGGTCGGCATTGCCGCATCCGTGCTGCTCGGCCGCAGCCTGACAGCGCCACTGGCGCGTGCGGTGGAACTGGCGGCGCGGATGGCCAAGGGTGATCTGGCCCAGGATGTCCGCCTCGGCGGCCGCGATGAAATCACTCGGCTGGGCAATGCGATGGGCACGGTGCGCGAGACCGTGCAGGCGGCGATCACCGCGCAGCTGGAGATGGCGCGGCGGCACGAGGCCGGCGCGCTCGGCTACCGCATGGACGAGGCGGCATTTCCCGGCGATTTCGGGCGCATGATCCGCGCCACCAACGAGCTGGTGGGGTCACACGTAGCGGTCGAGTTGCACATGGTGGAGGTGATGCAGCGCTACGCCATCGGTGATCTGAGCCGCGATCTGGACAGCTATCCGGGCGAGAAGGCCGTGCTGACCAGCACCATGGCCACGGTCAAAGGCAGCCTGATGGCGATCAACCAGCAGATCGAGATACTGGCCTCGGCCGCGCGCGCGGGTGACTTCTCCGTGCGCGGTGACGAGCCGGGCTTCCAGTTCCAGTTCCGCGCGATGGTCGCCCAGCTCAACGGGATGATGGCCAGCTCGCAGCGCAGCATCGCCGATCTGTCGCAGGTGCTGGGCGCGATCTCCACCGGCGATCTGACCTCGCGCATGGACGGTCAGTACGAAGGTGTCTTTGCGCAGATGCGCGACGATGCGAACGTCACCGCCGTGCAGCTGACCGGCATCGTGCAGCAGATCCAGAGCGCGGCCGGCAGCATCAACGATGCCGCGCAGGAACTGGCGGCCGGCCACAATGATCTCTCACGCCGCACCGAACAGCAGGCGGCCAACCTGGAAGAGGCAGCCGCCTCGATGGAAGAGCTGACCTCCACGGTCCGGCAGAACGCCGAGCTGGCCGGCCAGGCCGATCACGAGGCCAACGCGGCCGGTGCGGCGGTCAAGGCGACCGAGCAGGCGATCGCGCAGATGGCGGCGGTGATGAGCGAGATCGACCACTCCTCGGCGCGTATCTCCGAGATCTCCTCGGTGATCGATGGCATCGCATTCCAGACCAACATTCTGGCGTTGAACGCCGCGGTGGAAGCTGCCCGCGCCGGCGAGAACGGACGCGGCTTCGCGGTCGTGGCCAGCGAGGTGCGCACGCTTGCACAGCGCGCCGGTACCGCGGCCAAGGAGATCAAGGAGCTGATCGATGAATCCAGCGACAAGGTCAGGACGGGGCTGAGCGTGACCGTGCAGTCGGAGGCGGCCATCGCACGGCTGACCCAGGCCAGTGCGCGCACCAATCAGCTGATGAGCGATATCGCCGCCGCCACCAAGGAGCAGGCCACCGGTATCGAGCAGGTCAACCAGGTGGTCGTGCAGATGGACCAGGTCACCCAGCAGAATGCGGCGCTGGTGGAAGAAGCCACGGCTGCCAGCCGCGCGTTGGAAGAGCAGGCGCAGGCACTGACCGAATCGGTGGCGGTGTTCAAGATCGCCGGTTGAGTGAAAAAAGAACGCCCCGCATGTGCGGGGCGTTCTGCATGGTCGTGCGACACGGTGGCGACGGACGCCATCGGCCCGGCTCAGTCGTCGTTCTCCTCCGCCGCTTCCCGGCCCTGCTGGCGGATCAGCGCTTCTTCGCGTGCATCGTTGATCGCGTGGCGCACGCCATCCAGATCGATGCTGCTTTCATCCTGCTCGAACTCGCCGGTCAGCACGCTGTCCGGGAGCAGATCGCCGGCCTCGAACAGCGCCCACATCTCCTCGCCGTACCAGGTCTCCAGCAGCTCCGGCGCCCAGCGGCCCAGATAGGCGGTGAGGTTGTTGACGTCGCGCAGCAGCATCGTGCGCGCGGCATTGTTGCCCGCCGCACTGACGACCTGGGGGAAATCGATGACCACCGGGCCTTCCGGGCCGACCAGCACGTTGTACGGCGACAGATCGCCGTGGATCAGGCCGCAGCACAGCATGCGCACCACCTGGCGGACCAGGATCTGGTGGAACTGGCGTGCCTGTTCCGGGCTGAGTTCGACCTCGCCCAGGCGCGCGGCGGAATAACCCTCGGCATCGGTGACCAGCTCCATCACCAGCACGCCGTGGAAGTACCCATACGGCTCGGGTACGCGCACGCCGGCATCGCGCAGCTGGTACAGCGCATCGACTTCGGTGTTCTTCCAGGCCGCTTCCTGCTGCTTGCGGCCGTAGTTGCTGGCCTTGCCCACGGCGCGCGCTTCGCGGCTGCCACGGACCTTGCGGCCTTCCTGGTACTGCACGCGCTGCTGGAAGCTGCGCTGTGCCATGTCCTTGTAGACCTTCGCGCAGCGCACATCGTCGCCGCTGCGCACCACGTATACCGCTGCTTCCTTGCCGCTCTTGAGCGGGCGGAGCACTTCATCGATCACGCCGTCGTCGATCAGCGCCTGCAAGCCTTGGGGGGTCTTCACGGTATCTCGGGAATCGGCTGGCGCGGGGCCTGCCCTGGAGGGGGAGGGATTTTCGCATCTTCGGGCCGATGGAGCCATCGACACGGCACTCGGCGGCCGGGTTGTTCAGCTGTGTGCACGCCCAGGCGGGCTTGAAATCTGATTCACATCCGGCGCGCAGGCTGGGGTCACTTTCCCAAGGAGTGCCGCCCATGATGCTGTCCCTGTTGCGCCGCGCCGGTGCCGTGCTGGTCTTGTTGCTGGCCGTTCCCTTGCTCCATGCCCGCCCTGCGGCGGCCGATACGGTGCTCATCGTGGTCAGCGGCGAGGGCCGTGACCAGGGCAAGACCCGCCCCGGGTTCGAGATGGACGAATTTGCCCAGGCCTACCTGATCTTCCGCGACAACGGCCTGGCCGTGCAGGTGGCCAGCCCACGCGGGGGGCCGGTGGAGGCCGACAAGTTCGATGCCAAGGAGCCCTTCAATGCACGGGTCCTTGCCGATCCGGCCGCGGCCGCGTTGCTGGCCGACACCCGCGCCACCGCCACCCTCCGGGCGGCCGACTATGCGGCCGTCTACGTGGTCGGGGGCAAGGGGGCGATGTTCGATCTGCCCGCCGATGCCGCACTGCGCGGTCTGCTGGGCACGATGCACGATCGCGGCGCGGTGGTCGCGGCGGTCTGTCACGGCCCGGCTGCGCTGGTGGACGTGCGGCTGGCGGACGGAACGCTGCTGGTCGCCGGGCGGCGCATGACCGGCTTCACCAATGCAGAGGAGGGCGTGTTCGGCAAGCGCTGGGCGAAGGAGTTCCCGTTCCTGCTGGAAACCGCGCTGCGCGAGCGCGGTGCGCGCTGGGAGCAGGCGCCGCTGATGATGCCCAAACTGGTGGTGGACGGTCGCCTGATCACCGGGCAGAACCCGTATTCGACACCGGCCGTCGCCGAGGCGATCGTGCGGGCCACCGGTCGCACGCCGATCGCGCGCACGCCGTGGCGCGATGAGGCCAGCATGGCGCTGGTGCAGCGCCTGCTGGCCGGTGAAGGGGAGGCGGTCAAGCGCGAGCTGGCGAGCAATCGTACGGGCTATCACGATCAGCTGATCGGCGTGCTCGGCTACTACCAGCTGCAGGCCGCGCAGGACGATGCGGCGGTACGTGACGCGCTGTCGATCATGCAGCTGGCGGCCCCGTACATGAGCGAACCGCAGTTGCCGCTGGGCATCGCCCAGGCGCATTGGCGGCTGGGCGAGGTGGCACAGGCGCGCACGGTACTCGGCAAACTGCTGGAAACCCACCCGGACATGGCCGAAGCTAAGCAGCTCAAGGACACGATCGAAGGCTGACCCCATGGACGATGGCCTGCACATCCTGGTGATCGAGGACAACCCGGCGCTGCGCGCCGGCATGGCCACGCTGCTGGAGGCCCGCGGCCATCGCGTGGCCTTCGCCGCCGATGGCCGCAGCGGCCTGCAGATGGCGCTGGAAGAGCCGCCGGATGTGCTGGTGCTGGATCTCACCCTCCCGGGCATGGATGGCCTGCGCGTGTGCAGCCATCTGCGTGAGCAGGCCGACCGCCACATCCCGATCCTGATGCTGACTGCGCGCGACACGCTGGCCGACAAGCTGGTCGGCTTCCAGGCCGGTGCCGATGATTACCTGGTCAAACCATTCGCAGGCGAGGAACTGCTGGCGCGCTGCCTGGCACTGGCCCATCGACACGGCCGACGCGACGGGCATGTGCTGCGCATCGGATCCCTCGGCATCGACCGCCGTCGCGGCGCCGTGTGCCGCGGTGGGCAGGCGATCGAGTTGCCGCAGACCGCCTATCGGCTGCTGGTGCTGCTCGCCGAAGCCTGGCCGCGCACGGTGACCCGCAGCGAGTTGATCCGCCGTCTCTGGGGCGATGAGGCGCCGCCGTCGGATCCGCTGCGCTCGCATCTGTACCTGCTGCGCCAGGCGTTGGACAAACCGTTCGAGCGGCCGATGCTCAAGACCGTGCACGATGTCGGCTTCAAGCTGGAGGCCGACGCATGACGGTACGGGTGCATCGCCTGCGCAACCGGTTGATGCTGGCCTTCGCGGTGTTCGCGCTGGCGGTGGCCGGCCTGTTCGGCCTGTACGTGGCGGTATTCGTGTACAGCGTGGAGGATCGCTTCTTCGATGCGATGCTTGAGCAGGAAGCGCAGCAGCAGTTGGCTCAGCGGGCCACCCGTGGGACGTGGTCGCCGCCGCGCAACGCCTTCATGACGATCCACGACAGCCCTGCCACGTTTCCGTCCGATCTCAAGGCCGCCTTCGATGCCGAGCCGTGGCGCCGCGAGATAGCCGGTGCGCAGGGGCGGCACTATCACCTGCGCGCGGTGCCGCCGGACGGGGCAGGACCGCCGGGGTGGCTGGTCGCCGAGGTCAGCCAGCAATTGGTGGTGCGGCCGATGCGCAGCCAGATTCTGGCGCTGCTGGCCTGGTCCGGACTGGCCGTGGTGGTGGTGGCCATCCTGGCCGGCGCATGGCTGGCTCGACGTACCACGCGTCCTTTGTCGAAGCTGGCGGCGCTGGTCGATGGCATGGCGCCTGACAGGTTGCCGGTGGGGTTCGCCGGGGGATTCCCCGATGACGAGGTCGGCGTGCTCGCCCGCGGCCTGGACAATCTGAGCGGGCGCGTGCGTGACTTCATTGCGCGCGAGCATGCCTTCACCCGTGATGCCAGCCATGAGCTGCGCACGCCCCTGGCGGTGATCCGCAGTGCCACCGAACAGCTGGCCAGCGAACCCGGCCTGTCGGAAGCTGGGCGGCGGCAACTCGCGCATGTGCAGCATTCGGCACGTCAACTCGAACAGACCGTGATCACCCTGCTGACACTGGCCCGCGAAGAGAGCGTGGAACAGGACGCGACGCCACTGGCGGTGCTGCCGGTGCTGGAACAGGTGGTGGTGGAGCAGGCCGCGCTGCTGGAGGGCAAGCCGGTGGAGGTGCGGGTGCACGTGCCGGCCGACGTGCGCCTGCCGGTGCCGGGCCCGGTGCTGCACATGCTGCTGGCCAATCTGGTTGGCAACGCGTTCGCGCATACCCGTTCGGGCGAGGTGCGCATCGAGGTGGCGAGCGGGCGGCTTCGGATCCGCAACACCGCCCTGGCGGGCGATCCCGAGGCGATCATGCGGCCGTTCACCAAGGGCGAGGGCAGTGCCGGGTTCGGGCTCGGCCTGGCGATCGTGCAGCGGCTGTGCGACCGCTTCGCCATCGACCTGCGTATCGAAAGGACCGAGCACGCCACGGTGGCCAGTTTCAGCGTGCAGTGAGGCGAGGTGGCATGGCGGCCGCGGCGACCGGGTGACACCCGGGGCGGGCCCGCTTCCGTCCATCGCCAAAGTGCGCGATGCTCTGCCGAACGGGGGAGGGGCGCATGGGCAACAGGGACGAGGGCAGCATTCACGGGGATGTCCCGGCGGAGCAGACGCCGACCGATTGGTCGTTGCTGCCCATCACGCATGGCAACGAAGATTCGATGGTGGCCGTGATCTGGCGCCTGCTGCGGCAGGAGCCGGCCTTGATGGTGAGCGCGGGATACGTGTTCCTCTCCGTGCTGGGGCTGTGGTCGAGCTACTTTTTCTATTTCAAATTCCGGCTGTCGATCCTGGACTACCTGCAGGTCAGTGATTTCCTGGTTGCCGGGCTGCGCGATCCCGCCTACCTGCTGATCCTGTTGCTGGGGGCCCTGCTTGCCGTGGTGCTGGGCTGGCCGGAGACCCTGCGGCGGCGCAATGCTGCCAAGGTGGCACGCCTGCGCGCGCGGCACTGGGGATGGCGGATGCTGTTCTCGGAATCGCCATGGATGAACTGGGAATTTTCCGGGCTGCGCCCACTGACCGGCATGTGCATTGCGGTGGTCTGCTTCATGGCATTCGGCGCGGCGCTGTATGCCCTGAGCACGGCCGAGAAGATCCTCGAGGGGAAGGGCGGCACGCCCGTGCAGGTCGTGCTCCAGGGTGACGCGGCCGCGCTTCCCGGCACTGCGAAACTGCTGGGATCCAGCAGTGCGTTCGTGTTCCTGTGGTGGCCGGAGCAGCGCCGGGCAGAAGCCGTGCCGATCGGCTCGATCCGCCGTCTGCAGTCGATGCCCTTGCCGGTGAAGCCGGTAGCGCCCAAGGCGGTCACGCCGTCAGCGCAGCCCACCGCCCCCGTGAAACGGTAAGTGCAACGCCTGCGCGCTGCCGCATGCTGCCTCAGGC
>NZ_JBHFHW010000040.1:28681-33813 GCF_057333975.1 Stenotrophomonas sp. AGC87 | reverse complement strand
GCCTCAGGCAGCACGCGGCCCCACGCGGCAGCGCGCGGCAGGGCCCCGGCGTGTAGATCAGGCTTTGCTGGCGGCTCCTTTACGGGCGCCCGTCGTTACCTTTTTCGCAGACGTCCCGGCGGCGGTTTTCGACGTTGCTTTTCGGGTGGCCTGCTTTGCAACGGTCTTCTTTGCAGCTTTCTTCACCGTCTTTCTGATGGCGGGTGTTGTCGTCGCTTTTTTCGCGGCTTTCTTCGCCACCTTCTTCGCCACCTTCTTTACGGTCTTCTTGGTGGCTTTCTTGGGCACTGCTTTCGTAGCAGCCTTCTTTGCAGCGGTCTTTTTTACCGCGGCCTTCTTCGTCGCCGATGCTTTGGTCGTCCTGGTTGCAGTCTTCTTCGCGCTGCCGCCCTTCTTGCCGCCACCATCCTGCTTGTTGACCGTGGCCCAGGCGATGCGCTCGGCGGCGGCATCGCTGCGCCCCTGGTCTTTCTCGCTTTCCTCGATGTGCTCGGCTTTGCGCTTCTGCGTGTCGGTATAGCTGGATTTATCGCCCCGTGGCATGGACGTGCTCCTGTCTGGTGATGACCAAAGCGCCGCTCAGGCGAGCGTGCGCACCTTCGGTTCGCGGGCCCACTGGCGGGTAGCGGCGGCGGCGAGGAAGGCCTTGGCGTCCTCGGCCTCGACCACCCCGGCATCGGTGCCGACCCGGGCAACCTTCAGCAGCGCCTGTGCACCGTCATCAGCGGCGATCGCCTTCAGATGGGCCCAAGCGTCGCTGACGAAATCGATCGCGGCCGATTCCTTGCTCAGCTTCTTGGCGGCATCACTGCTCAGCACCACGGCGACCGCATCGAACACCACCGAGGGCGTGCCCGCCAGCTGACCATCGGCGGCCAGCGTCTTGCCGTCGCTGAGTGTGGCGCCACCGATTTTCGGCGCGACCAGCTTCACGCTCGCCCCGGCCTTGTCGGCCGCCTTGCGCAGGTTGGCGATCAAGGCCGCATCGGAGCCTTCGTCGAACAGGATGCCAATGCAGCGGCCTTTGAGCAGGTCTTTGGTGCGGCCGATGATGCGCACTTCCGGCGCCTTCGGGAAATCCTGTGCCGGGGTCTGCGTGGCGGCCGGCTCGGGTAGCGCCGGCATCGCCAGACCGTCGGCCACGCGCTTGGCCAGTGCATCGTCGATGTTGCGCAGGTGACTCACGGTGCGCTCGCGCACCTTGACCGTCTCCACCTTGGAGAGCTCGAACACCAGCGCCGAGGCCAGATGCGCCTGCTCCGGCGCCTCCAGGCTGCGGAAGAACATGCGGGCCTGGCTGTAGTGATCGGCGAAGCTCTCTGCACGCACGCGGCCCTTGCGGCCGTCATCCGGTGCGGTGGCGTGACTGGGGAAGCCGTCGGCGCTCTCACGCGGGCTGTCGCCCTGCAGCGAACTCGGATCGTAGGCGACCCGTCCCTTCGGGATGTTCATCTGCATGTGGCCGTCGCGCTGGTGGTTGGCGAACGGACACTTGGGCGCGTTGACCGGGATCTGGTGGAAATTCGGCCCGCCCAGTCGGCTGAGTTGGGTATCCAGATACGAGAACAGGCGACCCTGCAGCAGCGGATCGTTGCTGAAGTCGATGCCCGGCGGCACGTTGGCCGGGCAATAGGCGACCTGCTCGGTCTCGGCGAAGAAGTTGTCCGGCCAGCGGTCCAGCACCATGCGCCCGATCACGGTCAGCGGCACCAGCGACTCGGGAATGATCTTGGTCGAATCCAGGTGGTCGAACGGGAAGGCCTCGGCCTGTTCTTCAGTGAACAGCTGCACCGCCAGCTCCCACTCAGGGAAGTCGCCGGCGGTGATCGCCTCGAACAGATCGCGGCGGTGGAAATCGTTGTCCGCACTCTGCAGCTTGACCGCCTCATCCCACACGGTGGACTGGATGCCCAGCTTCGGCCGCCAGTGGAATTTGACGAAGGTCGACTCGCCAGCATCGTTGATCAGCCGGAAGCTGTGGATGCCGAACCCCTCGATGGTGCGCAGCGAGCGCGGAATCGTGCGGTCGCTCATCGCCCACATGATCATGTGCATCGATTCGGGCATCAGCGAGACGAAATCCCAGAAGGTGTCGTGCGCGCTCGCCGCCTGCGGGAAGGCACGGTCCGGCTCCATCTTCACTGCATGGATCAGGTCGGGGAACTTGATCGCGTCCTGGATGAAGAACACCGGGATGTTGTTGCCGACCAGATCCCAGTTGCCTTCCTTGGTGTAGAACTTGACCGCGAAGCCGCGCACATCGCGCGGGGTATCCACCGAGCCGGCGCCGCCAGCCACGGTGGAGAAGCGAGTGAACAACGGCGTGCGCACACCGACTTCACTGAGGATCCGGGCGCGAGTGTACTCGCCGAGCGAGCGGGTCAGCTCGAAGTAGCCATGGGCGGCGCTGCCGCGTGCATGCACGATGCGCTCGGGGATGCGCTCATGATCGAAGTGGGTGATCTTCTCGCGCAGGATGAAGTCTTCCAGCAAGGTCGGCCCGCGCGGCGTGGCCCGCAGCGAATTCTGGTTGTCACCGACCGGGATGCCCTGGTTGGTCGTCAGGACCGGATGGCCATTGCCCGCGCGCTGGTGCAGTTCATCCCCTTCGCCACGGGCGTCGGTCGCGGGTGCGGGGGCGTTCTTCGTGCTTTTCTTGCTGGCGGCCATGAGGCGACTCCGGGAGCTGGCGGGAAGGGGATCGCTTCACACTGGCGGCCAGGGCGTTAATCGAGGGTGCGAAAACCGGGCGCTGCTTGCACCCGCGCTTCACATGCGGCGCTCGGGCGCTGGGTGACGCGCGTGCGGGCAGGTATCCTTGGGCGCGTCTTCCCTTGTTCTCCCCGACCGCATGCGCGTTGAACCCGCCGACATCGAAGCCCTGTTTGATGCGATCCCCGACGTCCTGTTCTTCATGAAGGACTGCGACGGGCGCTATACGCATATCAACCAGACCATGCTGCGTCGGCTGGGCCTGAAATCCCGCAAGGACGTGATCGGGCGCACCGCAGCGGAGATCTACCCGACCGGGCTGGGCGCGGACTACGCCACCCAGGACGAGCAGGTGCTGGCTGGCAAGGTCATCGAGAATCTGATGGAGCTGCATCTGTTCGCCAACCGCGAGCCGGGCTGGTGCCTGACCTGCAAGCGGCCGCTGCTGGTGGATGGGCAGATCCGCGGGCTGATCGGGATCTCGCGCGACCTCGGCCAGAAGGACAGCCTGGGCACCCAGTACGAACAGCTTCGCCTCGCGCTGGCGCATCTGAATGCGCATTACGCCGAGAACGTGCGCATGCAGACCCTGCTGGACATCACCGGGTTCTCGCTGTCCAAACTGGAGCGCACCTTCCGCAAGGTGTTCCAGATGACCCCGCAGCAGGTGCTGACCCGGCTGCGCATCCAGATGGCGGTGCACCTGCTGCATGGCCCGGACAGCATCGCCAGCATCGGCCAGGCCTGTGGCTTCACCGACCAGAGCGCGTTCACCCGCAAGTTCAAGGCCGAGGTCGGGCTGTCGCCGCGGGCCTACCGTGCCCAGATCGGCGAGCGCGCCGCTGCCTGAGGCGGGGTGGGGCTTGTGGCCTATGCCGTCGCGCGGCCGACAGGGTATGGTGTCGCACTTGTTGCCTGCCAATCGATTCCGATGCCCGCATCCCAGACTCCGGCTCCCGCCACTCCGCCCGCCGCTGCCCGCCTCGGGCACGCGCTCAAGCCCCGCCAGCTGATCATGATGGGCCTGGGCAGCGCGATCGGCGCTGGCCTGTTCCTCGGTTCCGGGGTGGGCGTCCAGGCCGCCGGCCCGGCGGTGCTGCTGTCGTATCTGGTCGCCGGCGCGCTGGTGATCATCGTGATGAACGCGCTCGGCGAAATGGCCGCGGCCAAGCCGACCAGCGGCGCGTTCTCGGTCTACGCCGCCGACGCCATGGGCGCCACTGCCGGTGCCACGGTGGGCTGGCTGTGGTGGGTGCAGCTGGTGATCGTGATCGCCGCTGAAGCGGTCGGTGCGGCCGGGCTGCTCGCCACGGTCTGGCCGGCGATCCCGGTGCCGATGGCCGCGCTGGCCTTCATGCTGTTCTTTACGGCGATCAATCTGCTCGGGGTGAAGAACTTCGGCGAGTTCGAATTCTGGTTCGCCATCCTCAAAGTCGCCGCGATCGTCGGCTTCATCCTGATCGGCGTGGCGCTGTTGATGGGCTGGCTGCCGGACGTGGCCTCGCCGGGCCTGCGCAACTTCACCGAGCACGGCGGCTTCATGCCAAAGGGCCTGGCCGGGATCGGCGCGGCGCTGCTGGTGGTGATATTCGCCTTCGGCGGCACCGAGATCGTGGCGGTGGCCGCGGCCGAAACCGAAGATCCCGAGCGCAGCATCGCCCGTGCGATCCGCACCGTGGCCTGGCGCATCCTGGTGTTCTACATCGGCTCGCTGAGCGTGATCATCGCGGTGGTGCCGTGGACCAGCGAGGCACTCAGGTCGCCGTTCGCGGCGGTGCTGGAAGCGGCCAAGATTCCGGGCGCGGCGACGGCGATCACGCTGATCGCGGTGATCGCGCTGCTGTCGGCGCTCAATGCCAATCTGTATGGCGCCTCGCGGATGATGTATTCGCTGGCGCAGCGCCGTGAGGCGCCGGCGGTGCTGGGCTGGACCGATCCGCGCCAGGTGCCGATCATCGCGGTGCTGGCCAGTGTGCTGTTCGGTTTCGCGGCGACGGTGATGGAGCTGGTGTTTCCGGACAAGGTGTTGCCGGTGCTGCTCAACATCGTGGGCTCGACGTGTCTGCTGGTGTGGACGATTTCGTTGTTGTCGCAGTTGATTCTGCGCCATCGTGCGAACCGGGATGGGACGCGGTTGCCGTTCCGGATGGCGGGGTATCCGTATCTGACGGTGATCGGGTTGGGGGTGTTGGCGTTGATTTTCGGTCTGTTGTTGTCCGAGGCGCATACGCGGTTGCAGTTCCTGTCGATGGCGGCGCTGACGGCGGTGATTGCGGCGAGCAGTGAGATTGCGCGTCGGGTGCGGGCTGGTCGGGGTAGCTGACGGCCAACAGCCAACGGCCAACGGCCAACAGCCAACAGCCGCAGGTTTTGCGCTCCGCTGGTTGGGGCGGGGGGGGGGGGGGGGGGGGGGGGGGGGG
>NZ_JBHFHW010000040.1:28004-28633 GCF_057333975.1 Stenotrophomonas sp. AGC87 | reverse complement strand
GGGGGGGTTGTCGGGACCCGCTGCAAGTACGTCCATGTAAGCTCGTATGCCGCCATCCATGGCGGCATACGGTCCCGCCAACCCACCCGTGCCCACCCTTTGACAGGGGGCTGGTGGGCAATGGGAAGTCAAAAGCAAAACGCAGAACGCTGCCGAGCTGGTGCTGCGCTGCTCGCTTCTCGAATCTGGATACTCAGCGCTCAGCGCAATTCTCAGTACTCAGTACTCAGTGCTCAGTGCTCGATGCTCAGTGCTCGATGTTCAACGCCAACGCCAACGCCGATGCAGATGCAGATGCAGATGCAGATACCTGGGTGATTGACTGCAACGTGACGCGACGACTGCATGACGTACTGACGCTCATCTCCGTCGCAGGGCATCTGCGTTTGTTTTTTCATGGGCGGCCGGCAGACTGTCGAGGGGGGGGGGGGGGGGGGGGGGGGACCATGAGCGCCATGGATGGCGCGACATGAGCCTCCATGGACGGATTCACGGCGTGTCCCGCGAACCCACACACCCCCGCCCAGCCTGCAGAATCCAAAGGCGGCTCTCCTCCACGGCGCGCAGGAGCCGGGAGGCGGGGAGTCGGGGAGTCGGCAGCAGCCCATAACAAAAACGGCCCGCTTGCG
>NZ_JBHFHW010000040.1:21689-27893 GCF_057333975.1 Stenotrophomonas sp. AGC87 | reverse complement strand
GGGGGGGCCGTCTGCTGTTGCGTCAGGGTAGGGAGGCTTAGACCTCCACGCCCTCGTCTTCCTTGTACGCATCAACCGGGATGCAGGCGCACATCACGTTCTTGTCGCCGTAGACGTTGTCCACGCGCGCCACCGGCGGCCAGTACTTCTGCTGGCGCAGGCTGGCCAGCGGGAAGGCCGCCAGTTCGCGTGGGTAGGCATGGGCCCACTCGCTGGCCGAGACCGCCGTGGCGGTGTGCGGGGCGTGCTTGAGCGGGTTGTCCTCGCGGTCCAGACGGCCGTCTTCGATCGCGGCGATTTCCTCACGGATCTGGATCATCGCGTTGATGAAGCGATCCAGTTCGTGCAGCGATTCGCTCTCGGTCGGCTCCACCATCAGCGTGCCGGCGACCGGGAAGCTCAACGTCGGGGCGTGGAAGCCGAAATCGATCAGGCGCTTGGCCACGTCCTCGGCGCCGATGCCGGAGGTCTTCTCCAGCGGACGCACGTCCAGGATGCACTCGTGCGCCACCAGGCCGTTGCGGCCGGTGTACAGCGTCTTGAAGTGCGGGGCCAGGCGCTTGGCGATGTAGTTGGCGTTGAGCAGGGCCACCTGGGTTGCCTTGCGCAGGCCGGCGGTGCCCATCAGCGTGATGTACATCCAGCTGATCGGCAGGATCGAGGCGCTGCCGAAGCTGGCCGCGCTGACCATGCCGACATCGCCTTCGCCGCCCAGCACCTTCGGCAGGAACGGGGCGAGGTGCGACTTGACCGCACACGGGCCGACGCCCGGGCCGCCGCCGCCGTGCGGGATGCAGAAGGTCTTGTGCAGGTTCAGGTGCGAGACGTCCGAGCCCCACTTGCCGGGCTTGGCCACGCCGACCAGGGCGTTCATGTTGGCGCCGTCGGTGTACACCTGGCCGCCGTGCTGGTGCACGATCTCGCAGATCTCCACCACTTCTTCCTCGAACACGCCGTGCGTGGACGGGTAGGTGATCATCAGCGCGGCCAAGCGATCGCTGTACTTCTCCGCATTGATGCGGATGTCGTCCAGGTCGACGTTGCCGTTGGCGTCGGTCTTGGTCACCACGACCTTCATGCCGCACATCTGGGCCGAGGCCGGGTTGGTGCCGTGCGCCGAATCCGGGATCAGGCAGACGTCGCGATGGCCTTCGCCGCGCGAGCGGTGGTAGGCGCGGATCGCCAGCAGGCCGGCGTACTCGCCCTGCGCGCCGGAGTTCGGCTGCAGGCTGACCGCGTCATAGCCGGTGCACTCGACCAGCATCGCTTCCAGGCCGTCGATCAGTTCCTTGTAGCCGGTGGCCTGATCGGCCGGGGCCAGCGGATGGATGTTGGCGAACTCCGGCCAGGTCACCGGGATCATCTCGGCGGTGGCGTTGAGCTTCATGGTGCAGCTGCCCAGCGGGATCATGGTGCGATCCATCGCCAGGTCCTTGTCCGCCAGCGAGCGCAGGTAACGCAGCAGTTCGTGTTCGCTGTGGTGGGTGTTGAACACCGGGTGGGTCAGGAATTCGCTGGTGCGCACCAGATCGGCCGGCAACGCATCGGCGGTGGCCGCATCCAGTGCATCCACGTCGACCGTGGCACCGAACAGCTGGCCGAGCGCGACGATGTCGGCGCGGGTGGCGGTTTCGTCCAGGCTGATGCCGACCGCATCGCTGTCGATCGCACGCAGGTTGATGCGCGCCGCCGCAGCCTTGGCGTGGATCGCCTTGGCGTCCACATCCTTGACGTGCAGGGTGTCGAAGAAGTGCTCGCCCACGTTGACGCCGGCGCCGCGCAGTGCGGCGGCCAGGATCGCGGCCAGGCGGTGGGTGCGGCGGGCAATGCGGGTCAGGCCTTCCGGGCCGTGGTACACGGCGTACATCGAGGCCATCACCGCCAGCAGCACCTGGGCGGTGCAGATGTTGGAGGTCGCCTTCTCGCGGCGGATGTGCTGCTCGCGGGTCTGCAGGGTCAGGCGGTAGGCAGCGTTGCCCTGCGCGTCGACCGAGACGCCGATCAGGCGACCCGGCATCGAGCGCTTGTACGCATCGCGGCAGGCCATGAAGGCGGCGTGCGGGCCGCCGAAGCCGAACGGCACGCCGAAGCGCTGGGAGTTGCCAACCACAATGTCCGCGCCCCATTCGCCGGGGGCGGCGATCAGGGTCAGCGCCAGCAGATCGGTGGCCACCGCGACCAGGCCGCCACGGGCGTGCACGGCATCGGCCAGCGCCTTGTAGTCGCCGATATGGCCGAAGGTATCCGGGTACTGGAGCAGCACGCCGTAGGCCTCGGCTTCCATCGCCTCGGCCGGGGTGCCCACGCGCAGCACGATGCCCATCGGCTCGGCGCGGGTGCGCAACAGTTCCAGCGTCTGCGGGTGCACGGCGTCGTGCACGAAGAACGTATCGGATTTCGACTTGGCCGAGCGCTTGGCCAGGGTCATCGCTTCGGCGGCGGCGGTGGCTTCATCCAGCAGCGAGGCGTTGGCGATTTCCATGCCGGTGAGGTCGGCGCACAGCGTCTGGAAGTTGATCAGCGCTTCCATGCGGCCCTGCGAAATCTCGGCCTGGTACGGGGTGTAGGCGGTGTACCACGCCGGGTTTTCCAGCACATTGCGCAGGATGACGTTCGGGGTGAGTGTGCCGTAGTAACCCTGGCCGATGAAGGTGCGGAACACCTGGTTCTTGTCGGCGATGGCGCGGATCTTGGCCAGCGCCTGCACTTCGGTCAGCGACTCGGGCAGGTCCAGCGGTGCCGGCGACTTGATCCCGGCCGGGACGATCGCATCGGTCAGCGCGTCCAGCGAGGCGTGGCCGACCACGTCGAGCATCTGCGCGATTTCGGCGTCGTTGGGGCCGATATGGCGTTCGACGAACGCGTGGCTGTGTTCAAGCTCGCGCAGGGAGGGGGTGTTCTGGGACATGGCTGGCATCTCGGAGAGTGGGCACGCACGTTCGGAAGGCGGCCGGGGCCAGGGCGCGTCGCGGGCGACAGCGATCCACCGGACCTTGCGGTCTTCCTGGGTGCCCCTCTGTCCTTTTGCCTGAGAGTTTAAAAGCGCGCATCGGCGTGCTTCGTGCCCCTTCGGCGCCGGCACTCGCCGGTCTCTCCAGAGTTTTGGTACGGGTGGTATCGGGCCTGAGCGATTACGGGCGTTGCGCCTTCGGCAGCGGGTGTCCGCTTCTCCCACCATGTAGCCCGGCGATTATAGCCCAGCGCTTTGGGCCGCTGGGCCTTTCCGCTACATGAATACGGGACCATCCCGACCCCGGAAACGTGCCCTCGGGCATGGTGCCGGGCGCGGCAAAGGCCTATGATCACTGGATACTCGTATTCATCTGGCGCCGCCCGTTCCGGGCCAGGCGCCCGCCGTGTAGTGCGCATGGCCGCTGACGGAAGCCCGCATGACGCCCGCCTCACCTTCGACCCGCCGTCTGGCCCTGCTGCTTGCAGGCCTGGCGATGTTCGGTCCGTTCTCGATCGACACCATTTTCCCGGCCTTCCTGTTGCTGGGCGAGCGCATGCAGGTGGACCAGGTCGCGGTGCAGCAGACCATCAGCGTGTACCTGCTGTTCTACGGCTTGATGAGCCTGGCGCACGGCCCGCTGTCGGATGCGTTCGGCCGCAAGCGGGTGATCATCGGCGGGCTGGTGTTGTTCATCGGCGCCTCGATCGGCTGTGCGCTGTCGCGGGACATGACCACGTTGCTGGTGTTCCGCGCACTGCAGGGCGTGACTGCCGGTGTGGGTGTGATCGTCGGCCGCGCCGTGATCCGCGATCTGTACCATGGTGCCGACGCGCAGCGCTTGATGAGCCAGGTCTCGATGATCTTCGGCGTGGCCCCGGCGATCGCCCCGATCATCGGTGGCTGGATCCTGCTCGGCGGCGGCGACTGGCCGCTGATTTTCTGGTTCCTGGTGCTGTTCGGCGTGGTGTTGCTGCTGGCCACCGGCAAGTGGCTGCCGGAAACCCATCCGGTCGAGGCGCGCACGCCGCTGTCGATGCGGGAACTGCTGCGCAGCTATGCGCGGATGGGTTCCAACGCGCGCCTGCTGCGTCTGGCAGCGGCGGGTGCATTCAACTTCTCCGGCATCTTCCTGTACATCGCCTCGGCACCGGTGTTCGTGATGCAGCACCTGAAGCTCGGCGAAGGCGGCTTTGCCTGGTTGTTCATTCCCACCATTGGCGGCATGACCGTGGGCTCGTTCCTGTCCGGGCGGATGGCCGGACGGATCGTGGCGCAGCGACAGATCGCGATCGGGTTTGCGTTGTGCGCTGTCTCGGCGCTGCTGAACTTCGGCTACGTGGCGTCGGTACCGCAGATCGCGCTGCCGTGGGCGGTGATGCCGATTTTCCTGGGCGGCGTCGGCATGGCCCTGATCTTCCCGATCCTGGCGCTGGCCGTGCTGGACATGTACCCGCATCAGCGCGGCCTGGCCTCCTCGATGCAGATGTTCATCCAGCTGATGATCAACACCGTGGTGGCCGGTGTGGTCTCGCCGATGCTCAGCAGCAGCCCGCTGCATCTGGCCTTGGGCTACGCGGGCTTCTTCGCCATCGGCGCCAGCTTCTGGTACTGGGAGCGGCGCTGCGAGCGCCGCCGCGAGGTGCTCACGCCCATCGAGTGATCCGCTTGCACGCCACGCCTGCGCACAACGCAGGCGTGGCGGCATTGCCATGCGTTCACCGCGGCGTATCCTGTGTGTTCGCCAGCCAGTTCGTGCATTACGACAGCCAATACGCTCCCCTGCGGACCCGCGTCCGCCGCATTCCAGGGTGATTGCATGGCTGCCCAGCAGACCTACCGCCTGTTCGATGTCGCGCTCAAGCAGCGCACCGTTCTCTCTCCGTCGCTGACCCGCATGGTCTTCGCTGCGCCCGATGTGGCCAACATGAAGACCGACGGGCCGGATCAGCGCATCAAAGTGTTCTTCCCGCTACCTGGCCAGGCAGCCCCCGAGGTGCCGCAGGGCGAAGACTGGTACGCGCGTTATCGCGCGCTGCCCGACACCGAGCGGGCGCCGATGCGCACCTACACCATCCGTGCACTGCGCCCTGAAGTGGGCGAGGTGGATGTTGATTTCGTACTGCACGGCGACACCGGCCCCGCCTCGCGCTGGGCCATGCAGGCACGTGTCGGCGATCGGGTCGGACTGCTGGCGCCGGACGCCCAGGTCGAGGCCAGCAGCGAGGGCTACGAGTGGAAGCCGCCGGCGCAGGTGAAGCGCGTGCTGTTGGTGGCCGATGACACCGCGCTGCCGGCCGTCGCCGGGATTCTGGAGGCCTTGGCGCAGTGGCCGCAGCCGCCGGAGGTGCAGGCCTTCCTGGAGGTCGAGCACGAGGCGGACGTTCTGCCGCTGCAGGCGCCGATGGGCGCGCAACTGTTCTGGCTGGCCCGCGAGGGCGCCGCGCACGGGCAGCTGCTGCAGGACGCGGTGCGCGCCCGGATTGGTCCATCGGGGACGCGCGGCAGCGAGCAGGAACTCACCGAAATCGACATCGATCAGGACATCCTGTGGGAGCAGGCCAGTGCCGGGGAGGGCGGGCTGTACGCCTGGGTGGCCGGGGAGGCCGGGATGGTGATGGCAATCCGCCGGCATCTGGTAAAGACCTGTGGAATCGACCGGCAGGCCATCACCTTCATGGGCTACTGGCGGCACGGCAAGGTCCTGGATTGAGAGGGCCGCCGGTGCTGCGATACGGGCCCGCCAAGGCCCGTGCGGTATCCTTGGCGCTTTGACGCAGTCCGGATTTCCCCATGTCGACCACCTCCAAACTGCGCCGCGACATCCGCCGGCGCCGTGAAACCCAGGCCGCCAACCGCGAGCAGGCCGCCACCCCGCCGGTCGAGCCGCATGCAGAGCTGCGCGATCAGCAGCGTACGCTGCTGGCCGGCATCGTCCGCCGCGACGGAGAATGGGTGCTGGGGATGGATGGCCGCATTGCCGGTCAGACGCCCAGCGCGGCGCGGGTACTGGCCCTGATCATGCAGGCAGCCGAGCTGCACGAGCGGCAGGGCACTCCTGTCCGGCTGGTGTACTCGGATGCGTTGAAGGATGCCGCGCACGCCGAGGCCAAGGCCGACGGCATGGATTTCGAGCAGTTCAAGACCGAGCTGGCGGCCGCCCTGAAACCCAAGTCGTAGCGTCACGCGCTGTGTGGAGGCGCATGAAAAAACCGGCCTTTCGGCCGGTTTTTTCGTTGCGGGCTGTGGGCGGG
>NZ_JBHFHW010000040.1:9770-21642 GCF_057333975.1 Stenotrophomonas sp. AGC87 | reverse complement strand
GTGGCGGGCGGGGGCGGGGCCGGGCCGGCCCCAACCCACGGGTTACGGTGCCGCGGGCGCCGTCGGTGCGGCCGGGGCCGCAGCGGTGGCAGGCGGCACCTGCCACCCACACATCTGGCCCTGGTTCTGCTGCTTGAGCCATTCGTTGACTGGGGTGAAGTACTCGATCATCGGGCCGGCATCGAGCTTGTCGCCGCCGGTGATTTCCTTCAGCGTGGCCTGCCAGGGCTGGCTGGCGCCCTTGCTCAGCATCGCCCAGAACTTCTGGCCGGCTTCCTTGTTGCCGTAGAAGCTGCACTGGTGCAGCGGGCCCTTGTAGCCGGAGGCATCGCACAGGCCCTTGTAGAACTGGAACTGCAGGATGCGCGCCAGGAAGTAACGGGTGTAGGGGGTGTTGCCCGGCACGTGGTACTTGGCACCCGCGTCGAAGAACTCCTCACCGCGTGCGCTGGCCGGCGCCACACCCTGGTACTTGGCCTTCAGGTCCCACCACGCCTGGTTGTAATGGTCCGGGGTGATCGAGCCATCGAACACACCCCAGCGCCAGCGGTCGATCATCAGGCCGAACGGCAGGAACGACACGCCGCTCAGGGCCATGCGCATCTGCGCGTTGATGGTCGCCTCGCGGCTTTCCTGCGGGGTATCGACCAGGCCGATCGAGTTGAGGTACTGCGGGGTCATCGCCAGCACGATGGTGTCGCCGATCGCTTCATGGAAGCCATCGTTGGCACCGCCCTGGAACAACGGCGGCAGCGGGTTGTAGGCCAGGTCGTAATAGATGTGGCCCAGCTCGTGGTAGATCGTGGTGAAGTTTTCTTCGTTCGGCTTGATGCACATCTTGGTGCGCACGTCGCCTTCCATGTTCATGTCCCACGCGCTGGCGTGGCAGACCACATCACGGTCCAGCGGCTTGATGAACTGGGTCTTGTCCCAATACGACTTCGGCAGTGCAGGCATGCCGAGCGAGACATAGAAGTCCTGCGCGCGCTCGGTCATCTGCTTGGCGGTGCGCAGTTCGGCTTCACGCTGCGCCTTGTACAGCGCTTCCACGTTCGCGCCGCTGCCGGCCTTGGCCAGTGCGCCACTGAGGTTGGTCTGGTACTGCTTTTCCAGTGCGGCGGTGATGTCCAGGTTGCCGGCACCGGGATACGGTTCCAGCTGGTCCCACAGGTTGGACCAGTCCTGCTGCCACATGTTGCCGGTCAGGTGCGCGGCGATCAGGCCGCCGTTGACCTCGGCTTTGTCCTTGCCGTACGTACCATCGAGCTTGGTACGGGCATAGCAGTGCAGCTGCTCGTACATCGGCTTGACCTGGTCCCACAGGCGGTCGGTTTCCGGGCCGATCTGGTCGGCGGGCATGTCATAGCCGCTGCGCCACATCTGGCCGGCATCGGCGAAGCCCATTTCCTTGGCGCCTTCATTGACCAGGCTGACGAAACGCTCGTAATCAGCGCGCATCGGTTTGGTGGTGCCGTGCCAGCCCTGCCAGGCGTCGAGCTGCTTGTCGTAGTCGCGGCTGCGGGCGAGGACCTGTTCCAGATCGCCGAGCTGGCGGCAGCTCTGCGGGTTGGCTTCATCGGTGCAGTATTTGCCGGAGCCGTAGGCGCCTTCCATGCGGCTGGCGATGCGGGTCAGCTCGGAGAGCTTGGCCGGGTCGCGCGGGGCGGGCATGGAGGTCATCAGCTTGAGCAGGTGGATCTGGCGCTTGGTGTCTTCGCTCATCGGCTGGCCGTCGTATTGGCCGGCCTGGGTGATCCAGCCGTTGAGGACGGTGAGCCAGCGTTCGTTGGCCTTGGCCGCGACCCGCTCGGAATCGTCGTTGATGTAGGTCGAGGACAGCCACTGGGCCGAGGTCATTTCCGGGTACATGGCTTTGTACTCGGCGTTGACGCGGGCGATGAACTGGTCCGCGGTTTCCTTGGACTGGGTGGTGCCCGTGGCCGGTGCATCGGCGGGGGACGGTTCCTTCTGGCAGGCCGCCAGCGTCAGTGCGGCAGCACTGACTGCCAGGGCCAGCAGGAGCGGGCGGTGGTTCACGGGCACATCCTTGGGTGGTGACAGACCGGCGAAGGCTAGTGAAGCGCCGGGCGCACCGCAAGGGGCACGGCAGCAGGGTTCGCGTGGGATCGTAGCGCCAACGTCAACGGCGTGGCGTCATTGCATCGTGGTTTGGGTCGGTGCGGGCGGGTTGTCGGGACCCGCCGTGAACCCGTCCCTGGGGGCTCGATATGCGCCATCCATGGCGCATAACGGTCCCGCCAACCCACCCACACCGCCCCGTCGACAGTGGGTCGGTGTGCATGGAGAAACAACGGCGTTCAGAGCGAACGTTGACTGTCTAAGCGAATGTTTTGCCTTTGCCTGCCGTTCCGACAACGCAATCTGTGGGGGCGAGGCAGGCCATACCGTGGCGGGACCGTCGGGCGCCCTGGCTGGCGCACGTCGAGCCCCCATGGGTGAGAGCGCATTGCTTGCGAGGCACTGCCTCGCATGCGTTCGAACGCACAGCCGCCAGCGGCTGGGCCGGGCCGCGGAGCGGGGTTTACGGCGCGTCCCGCCGGGGTATGGCCTGCCTCGACCCAAACGGAAGACCGAAAAGCTGGACAGCGCTTCGCCCAAGGCACTGGACACTGCGCGCCGAACGGATCAAACCTCGCACCCGGCAAACAGATCCCGGTCACGTTCATACACCGACGTCTTGACCTGCATCAGCCCCAGCACCGACGGGAACAGATTGTCGTGGTCGGTGTACTTGCCCGCGCGCTCCCGCACGCAGGCCAGGTTGAGCCCGCGATTGGCCGCGAAGGACGGCGAGAACCACATCGTCATCGGCACGCGGGTCTGTTCCTGCGGCGCGATCGCATACGGCACGCCGTGCAGATACAGGCCCTTTTCGCCCAGCGATTCACCGTGATCGGAGAGGTAGATCATCGCCGTGTCGTAGTCGTCCATGCCCTTCAGCGTCCCGATCGTCCGTGACAGCAGGTGATCGGTGTACAGCAGCGCGTTGTCGTAGCTGTTGGTGATCTGCTCGCGGCTGCACTTGCCCAGGTCCGGCGTGTCGCAGGTCGGCGTGAAGCGACGGAAGCGCGCCGGATAGCGTTCGAAGTAGCTGGGGCCGTGGTTGCCCAGCTGATGCAGTACCACCACGCGGTCACCTGGCCTGGCGCGCACCTGGGTGGCCAGATCGTCGATCAGGATCTCGTCCATGCAACGCCCGTTGGCGCACAGGGTCGGGTGCTTGGCATCGTCCAGTGCCTGCATTTCCAGACCCTCGCACACGCCCTTGCAGCCGGACTGGTTGTCGCGCCACAACGTGCTGATGCCCGCGTGGTCCAGCACGTGCAGCAGCGACTGGTGCGCGCGGATCTTCGTTTCGTCGTAGTCATGGCGCCCATACGGCGAGAACAGGCAGGGCAGGGACACCTCGGTGCTGGTGCCGCATGAGTGCATGTCGGGGAAGTTGATCACCCCGGCCTGGGCCAGTTCCGGCGTGGTCTGCTTGGCATAGCCGTTGAGGCCCCAGTTCTGTGCGCGTGCGGTCTCGCCCATCACGATCACCAGCAGGCGCGGGCGGCCGCCTGCTGCACGTGGGGTCGCTTTGGCATCCATGCCGATCGGCAGCTTGGGAGCGCGCTGGATGGGATTGTCACCGCGCAGTGCCTTGGGCAGGCCGAGCAGGAAGTTGCCGGGCGTGGCCAGGTAGCGCACTTCGCGTTGGTTGCGCATCAGCGATGACATTTCCTGGAAGGACAGCATCGCCCCGCCGAAGGCGATCAGGGCCGACAGCAGCAGAAACCCGATGCGCCACAGCAGCGCCGCGCCCAGCGTGCGCCGGCGCAGCTGCACGCGCCACAGCAGCAGCATGGGGGCCAAGGCCAACAGCAGCAGCGGCAGGATCAGGGTGGGCGTGATCAGTTCCCGGCTTTCCTTGTGGTCGGTGGCCAGCACGTTGCGCAGCATGTCCGCATCCAGATAGATGTGGTAACTGCTCATGTAGTGCGCCGCCAGTGCGGTGCCGATCAGCAGCACGCTGATCACAACCTTGGCATTCCAGCGCCAGACCAGCAGCCCCATCAACAGGCTGTGCGCGCCGACCAGGAACAGCAGCAGCGAGAGCGCGAAGCGGACGCTGCCCGGGTGGGTCGCCATCGCGCTGTGCCAGAACAGGCCATTGCAGGCCACCGCGAAGAACACGCTGGTGAGCAGGATCAGGGTTTCGGTGGTCCACTGCGGGCGCCAGCCACGCAGGGTGGCCAGTGCCGGGAAGCGCGTGGCGCGCGGAAGGGTGGTGCTCATGCCGCTTCTCCCTGCGCGCTGACCGGTGCAGTGCTGCGTTCGCGCAGCCGCAGCCGTTCGATCAGCAGATACAGGCCCAGCGATACCGCCCAGCAGATGGCCAACGTCCACAGGTCATGCGACAGGAAATGCGCGCCGCGCAGTTGCTGCGAGACCCCGAACACGCCGCCGGCCAGCAGGCCGACCGCCAGGCCGCGCCAGCGCCAGGCGGGGCGCACCATCAAGGCGAAGAAGTACAGGCTGACCCACGCAAAACCCGCGCTGGAGTGCCCGCCGGGGAAGCAGACCCCGCGCGGCATGCCCGGTGGGCGTGTGGCGAACAGGCCGATGAACTCGCGGGTGCCGCCGTAGCGGGTGAGATCCCACGGGCAGTCCATGTTGGTCAATGACTTAAGCAGCGAGACCAGACCGGTGCCCAGTGCGACCGCCAGCACCAGGTACAGCAGCGGCCAGCGCCACGCGACGGCGCGCTCACTGCGCCAGGCGTGGGTGCACAGCACGATCGCCACGAGCGCGGCCACACTGCTGGCCCATTTGCCGGCCTGATGGATCAGGTGAGTGGTGAACCAGACGTTCTGCAGCGCCCACTGCTGCCCTTCCAGGCGATACCACTGGTCGGCCAGCCACTGGTCGCCCCCGGCGCCCATCAGCGCAGCGCTGGCGAGCAGGGTCAGCGCCAGCGGAGCCCATAGGTGGTCGCGAAGGAAGCGCGGCGTGGCCGACGCAGCCGGCGTGGAGGAGAGCGCAACGGTGGACGCTGGGAACATGGACAAAGGGGCCGGCGGTGGATTCCGGCGCCATGGTCGTCAGCGGGTTGTCGGAGAGGGGTCGGAGCAATGTTGGCCGCCGGTTAAGCGCGACCTTCCGTTCAGTCTTCCTCGTCCTGCGCGGTGTCGGTAGCCGTCACGGCGGCATGGCAGTCCGCCTGCCAGGCGGTGCCCGGGAACAGCAGCCAGTGGTTGCGGTTGGCGCTGCCGATCTCGATCACCGCCGAGGGGTCCACGCAAGGGCTGATCGCCTCATCAAGCACCAGCAGCCAGCGGCGCTTTGGGGCCTGCGCCAACCACGGGCCGGCGGCCTGCGATTGCTGCTCCCATGGCGTCTTGAAGCCGAAATCGGTCACCGGGCGGTCGGCCTGCAGCAGGTTCTGCTCGCGCCAGGCGACCACGCCCAGCTCGGCCTCCGGCCCGATCCGCGCGCCCACCCGCTGCATCACAGCCGAGGCGGAGCTGTACGGATCCAGCGTTGGCATCAACACCCAGCCGTACAGATTCCACAGCAGGAAAGCGGTTGCCACCACCAGTGCGCCTGCGCGGCGCTGGCGCCACCACAGGGCCAAGGCGAGCAGCACCACGCCAAAGGCGATCAGCCAGCCGCCCAGCACGGGCAGCAGGGCATCGGGCATGGCACGTCGGGCCAGCTGGAGGTGCGCCCACGCGCTGCCGCTCCAGAGCTGTGTGCCGATGTACAGCGCCGCCGCGCCCAGCACGGCGACATACGCCCACAGCAGCCAGCGCAGCCCGGCCCGGCGCAGCAGCCCGGGCAGCAGCGGTGCGGCGGCCAGGCACAGCGCGGGCAGCATCGGGAAGATGTACACCTCGCGCTTGCCCGGGCTGGCGCTGAAGAAAACGAGTACCAGCAGCGCCCAACCCAGCAGCAGCCACCAGCGCCCGTCCAGGCGGGTGAGGCGGCGCCACCACGCGGGGATCAGCGCCGGCAGCAACAGGCTGCCCGGCAGCCACAAGGTGGCCATCACCTGCAGGTAGTACCAGACGGGCTTCACGTGGTGCCAGGCGTTGGCGTAGCGGGTGCCGGTCTGTTTGAACAGCAGTTCGCGCGCATATGCATGCAGTGCCGGATCGGTCGCGTTGAGCAGGGCGATGCCCAGCGGCGCCAACCAGACCGCCGTGCCCAGCAGGAAGGCCGGCAGCAACCACCACAGATCGCGCGCGGTGCCCGGCGGCAACGCCGTGCCACGGGCGCGCCAGCGCCACAGGGCAAACGGCACCAGCACCAGCAGCGGCAGGAAGCCGACGCCCTTGGTCACCGTGCCCAGCCCGGCAGCGAAGCCGGCCAACCACAACGCCGGCCGGTTGCGGCCCTCCAGCAGGTGGCGCAGCAGCCCCCACAGCGACAGGGTGGTCATCGCTACCAGCACCATGTCGATCTGGGCCCGTTTGGCCATCAGGCCGAACTGCAGGCAGCTGAACAACGCGAGCATCGCCCACCAGCCGACGCGCCGGGTCCACAGCCGCCGGCCCAGATCCCAGGTCAGCCACAGCGTGAGCAGCGCAGCCAGCAGCGAAGGCACCAGAAAGGCGAGGGCCCAGCCGCCGAACAGCTGGTGGCTGGCCGCCTGCATCCACATGAAGACCGGCGGTTTTTCCGCATACAGTTCGCTGCCGCGGTGTGGCAGCAGCCACTGGCCGGACTCGACCATGGCACGCGCCGCGAGCACGAAACGCGGCTCATCCGGTGGTGAGGGCTGGCGCAGGCCGATGCCGGCGGCCAGCGCCAGCAGCAGGGCAAGGCAGACCAGCACACGCGGCCAGCGCCGCAGGAAGAAGGATTCGCTCACGCCCAGGCTCACCGGCAAAACAGCCACTGTCTCCCCGACAGCGTAGGAAAAGCGTCGTAACCACCCCATTGCGACCGGATTCCGACACGGTTCCCGCTACCATGCGTTCAACCGGTCAAGAGAGTCTCCCATGCGGCTGCTGGTCATTGAAGACAACCGTCAGCTGGTTGCCAATCTATTCGATTATTTCGAGTCGCGGGGCCATGTGCTCGATGTCGCGCCCGACGGCGTGACCGGCCTGCACCTGGCCGTGTCGCAGCCCTATGACGCGCTGATCCTCGATTGGATGCTGCCGCGCATGGAAGGCCCGGAGGTGCTGCGCCGGCTGCGTGCTGACCACGGCTCGGAAGTGCCGGTGATCATGCTCACCGCGCGCGATGAGCTGCCGGACAAGATCGCTGGGTTTCGTGCGGGTGCCGATGATTACCTGACCAAGCCATTCGCGCTGCCCGAGCTGGAAGTGCGCCTGGAAGCACTGATGGTGCGTGCCAAAGGGCGCAACCCGCGCAAAGTGCTGGAGGTGTCCGACCTCAAGCTGGATCTGGCGACGCTGGAAGCGCAGCGCGACGGCAAGCCGCTGCACCTGTATCCGGCCTGCCGGAAGCTGTTGGAAGTGCTGATGCGGGCCAGCCCCGGCGCAGTCACGCGCCAGCAGCTTGAATTTGCGCTCTGGGGGGATGAGCTGCCCGATGGCGATCTGCTGCGCTCGCATGTCTACGAACTGCGCCGCAGCGTCGATGGCCCGTTCCAGCAGAAGCTGATCCACACCTTGCCGCGGGTCGGCTACCGCCTCGGCGTGTCGGCTGCGGACAGTTCCAATGAAGTGGCATAAGCGCCCCCCCAAGCCAGCGCCGATGCACCGGCGCATGGTGTGGTGGCTGCTGGGCTACCTCGCGCTGATCTCGCTGGCGGTATTCAGCGTGGGCAACTACGTGCACGAACACGCCGAGCACTCGGCATGGCGCGCGCTGCTCAACTCCGAACTGGACAGCATCGTCAACCACATCGAACACGAGCCGCACTACCGCTGGCAGGATTCGGACACCCTGCGGCTGTTCTACATCAACGGCAACCCGACGGTGCCGGAGAGCCTGCGCACGCTGCATCCGGGGCTGCACGACGGTGTGGAGGTCAACGGACGCGCCAGCGCGGTGATGGTGCGCGAAACCACGCAGCTGGGGCGGCTGGCGCTGGTGCTGGACATCAATGACTTCCATGAGCTGGAACAGTTCGCTACGCGCTGGGTGCTGCTGGCCGGTGTGCTGATGATCATCGTCACCGTGGTGATGGCGTCCTTCGGCGTCGGTCGTCTGGTACGGCCGCTGAGCTCGCTGGCCCGGCGCATCGACGACCTGCGGCCGGGTGTTCCCGGGCAACGGGTGGAGGTGGACCCACGGGCCAGCTCCGAGCTGTACGTGATCGCCAACGCGCTCAACGACTACCTGGCGCGCAACGAACAGTTCGTTGAACGCGAGCGGATCTTCATCAGCACGGCCAGCCATGAGCTGCGCACGCCGATCGCGGTGATCACCGGTGCCTCGGAACTGGCACTCGGCCAGCCGGAGATTCCCGACCGCGCCCGCCAGCAGATGCAGCGGGTGCACCGCACCGCGCAGGGCGTGGAGCAGTTGATCCAGCTGCTGCTGGTGCTGGCGCGCGACCCGGCGCGGCTGGCTGCACTGGGCGAGCGCATTCCGCTCGATCTGCTGGTGCCGGACATCATTGAAGACCATCGTCACCTGATGGGCGACAAGGACCTGCGCATCGAGATCGATGGGCTGGCGCGGGTGGATATCGTCGCGCCACTGGGCGTGGTCCAGGCGGCGATCGGCAATCTGCTGCGCAACGCGATCGAGAACAGCGGCCGCGGCACCATCCACATCCAGGTCTCCGACCAGGCGGTGGTGACGCTGCAGGATCCGGGGCTCGGCATGAGTCCGGAAGAGATCGCGGCGGTGCATGCGCGCATGGCGCGGGGCGACCGCAACGAACAGAGCGGGATCGGCCTGGAGCTGATCGCCCGGCTCTGTGAACATCTGGGCTGGGCGCTGCAGATCGAGCCCTGCGTCCCCCGGGGCACCTGTGTGATCCTCGATCTGGGGGCCTCGCTGCCCGGGCGCAGTGAACATCCATCGCTGCCAGCGTCGTAATCGTCCTGCTCGCTGCGCCGCAAAGTGTGGCGTCGTGAAGACAATGTTAAGCTCCGGAGGCGCCGCTCTATGCGGCGCTTTTTTTTAACCCTTCGATCGACAGAGGATGGCTTGATGCCGACCGAACCCAGTACTGCCCTGATCACCAATGACATCGTCGGCCTCGGCCTGATCGCCGCCACCCTGGCGGTGATCTTCTGGGCCGCCAGTGGCCCGACCCCGATCCTCAAGAAGATTTTCGCGTGGGTACCGGCCCTGCTGCTGTGCTACTTCATCCCGGCCATCTACAACACCGCCGGCCTCATCGACGGCCACAACACCTCGCTCTACAACCCGATCGCCCGCGACGTGCTGCTGCCCGCCGCGCTGGTGCTGCTGACGCTCTCGATCGATCTCAAGGGCATCATGAAGCTGGGGCCGAAGCTGCTGGTGATGTTCTGCGCCGGCACGCTGGGCATCATCCTCGGCGCCATCGTGTCGTTCCAGGCGATGTCCTGGATCCACCCGGCCACCGTGGCCGGTGATACCTGGAAGGGCATGGCGGCCCTGGCCGGCAGCTGGATCGGCGGCGGCGCCAACATGGTGGCGATGCGTGAAGTGTTCGGCACCGATGCGACGACCTTCGGCCAGTTCGCCGTGGTCGACGTGGCCTGCGCGAGCCTGTGGATGGCGGTCCTGCTGTTCCTGGCCAACCGCGCCAAGCAGATTGATGCCCGCAGCGGGGCCGATACCCGCGCCATTGATGAGATGAAGGAGCGCATCTCGGCATACGAAGCACAGAATGCCCGCATTCCGAGCCTGACCGACCTGATGGTGATCGTCGGTGTGGGGCTGGGCGGCGTCGGCCTGGCGCATGCCATCGCCGCGCCGCTGAGCGGCTGGTTCAAAGCCAATGTGAGCTGGGCCAGCCAGTTCAGCCTGGACAGCGCGTTCGTCTGGGTGGTGCTGTTGTCCACGGCGCTCGGCCTGGGCCTGAGCTTCACCCGTGCGCGGCGCCTGGAGTCGGCCGGTGCTTCGCGCCTGGGCACCCTGTTCCTGTACTTCCTGATCGCCTGCATCGGCATGCAGATGGACCTGCTCTCGCTGCTCGACCGGCCATGGCTGTTCGCGCTCGGCGCGATCTGGATGCTGACCCACATCCTGGTGCTGTGGATCGCCGCCAAACTGCTGCGCGCGCCGCTGTTCTTCTTCGCGATCGGCTCGCAGGGCAACATCGGTGCGGCGGCATCGGCACCCGTGGTCGCCGCTGCGTTCCATCCGTCGCTGGCGCCGGTCGGCGTGCTGCTGGGCACCGTGGGCTATGCCACCGGGACCGGCCTGGCGTATGTGACCGGCCTGATCCTGAAATGGATGGCGGGCGCGTAAGCGCGCGCCACGTTGTCGACTCCCGGGGCGGCCTTGATGGCCGCCTCTTTTTTGGCGGCGATCACCCGCTGAACGGCATGGGTCTGGGACCCCGGTCACGCGCCGGTGTCAGAAATGGCTGCATGCGACACGAACTGTGAAAGGCGTACGGGATCGCCCTGGCACCGCCGCGTAAGGTCCGGCGCCATGCACTGTGCTGTGCGCCGAGCGCGCTGGGCATGGAACCCATCTGTCGATGGCAGTCGGCGCCTACGAGGAAATACGATGAAGACGAAGGGAACCTGGATGTCGGTGGTCACCACCGGCGTGCTGATGATTGCTTCTGTGCTGCCCGTACAGGCCGCACCGGGCGACGCTGGCAACGTGCACGCGGTGATGGATGCGAGTGCACGCGATGTGGCGGCTTGGCTCGGGCAGCCGGCACTGGGCGGCGCCCTGGTCGATGCGCTGGCGGCACATCCCGAACGCGGGCTGCCGTTGACCGCGGTCCTGGCCGAGAGCGATCCGGGTGGGAACCGCCTGGCGTCGCGGATGCTGTCCGAACGCGATGATCTGGTCCGCCAGTACAAGGGCCTGCCGGCCGCAGATCGTGGGTTGCTGCAGGTCCGCAGCTTCGTCCCGGCAGGGCAGACCCTGGCGTCGGTGGCGCCTGCCGATCTCTGGGTAGCGGTGCTGCCCAAGGGAGACGACCGCACATGGACCTCCCTGGTGGCCTACGACCGGCACGGGCGTCAGCATCTGCTGGATGCGCAGGTGGCCCCGACCTTCCCGGTGCTGATCGTGGACATCGATACCGGGCAGGCGGTCCAGGAAGGCATGGCCCTGATCAATGCCGGATTGCAGGCGAAGGGGCTGCAGTCGGCCGATCGCCTCACGGTGGCCGCCGATGGAGCGACCTCCCTGGATGTCACCCGGCTTGACCGTATCCGCCTGGCCAATGACGGCGAACCGTGGGCGATGGGCGGCGCAGAAGTGTTCGCCGTGGTGTCCGGCCTGCAGACAGGCAAGGCAGAGCCGGAGATGGCCACGGTGTCACTGCCGTACCTGGACCATGACAAGACCGATTACACCCCGGGCCAACCGTTGGTGATCTGGGGCAACTACCGCTTCGACACCGCCAACGTGCAACTGTTCGAAGACGATGGCGACACCAATTACAAAGACCTGCTGATCGCCCTCACCGAAGGTGTGAAGCTGGGGCTGGGTGCCTTCGCCCCGGAGTATGCGGTGATTGCCGAGATCGGCGGCGCGATCCTCAAGGCCATGCCGAGCGGCTGGTTCACCAACGATACCGACTACCTGGACAGCTTCTATCTGCTCCAGCTCGGTCAGACCTATACCGGGCGGATGGGCGCGGCGAACAATGCACAGGTAACGTTGAGCCCCCTAACGCTCCAGTAGCGCCGGCCGCGCTGGCCGGATCCCGATGGGGCCTGTCGCAGGCAGTGGCAAACGCGACCCGACAAAAAACGGGGGGGGG
>NZ_JBHFHW010000040.1:6216-9708 GCF_057333975.1 Stenotrophomonas sp. AGC87 | reverse complement strand
GCGGCGCTTTCGCGCCGCCGTTTTCGTGTGCATCCGCTGCCGGAGGTCAGCAGCAGCGTCCCCCGTTCTTGCCGCTGTAACGCGCCTCCTGGCGCTCGCGGAAGAATGTCTTGTAGTCCATCGGCACGCGGTCCGGATGCTTCTCCAGCACATGCCGGACGTAGTTGTCGTAATCAGGAATGCCGCAGCACAGCCGTGCGGTCTGCACCAGGCGCCGCCAGATGCGGCGGTGGGCCTGGTACTGACCGGCGGGGACGAGTTCAGTGCTCATCACAGGTCCGCCATCTGGTGCGGCTCAAGCGCCACGTACGGGGTTTCCTTGTCGGTCCTTTGCGGAGTGCGGCGGGCCATGAAGATGGTCTTGATCGCGTAGAACAGGATCGAGAACACCACGAACAGGAACAGCACGGTCAGGCCGGTGTTGACGTAGGCGTTGACCACGATCTGATGCATCTGGCCAACGGTCTTGGCCGGGGCGGTCAGCGTGCCGCTGGCGATCGCATCCTGGTACTTGTGCGCCTGGGCCAGGAAGCCCTGTGCCGGGTTGCTGTCGAAGATCTTGATCAGGCCGGCATACGTGGTGCAGATCAGCAGCCACACGGCCGGCACGCCGGTCACCCAGGCGAAGCGGTCACGCTTCATCTTGAACAGCACCACGGTGCCGAGCATCAGCGCGATACCGGCCAGCATCTGGTTGGAGATGCCGAACAGCGGCCACAGGGTCTGGATGCCACCGAAGGGATCCACCACGCCGGTGTAGAGCAGGTAGCCCCACAGCGCCACGCAACCGGCGGTGGCGATGATGTTGGCGGTCCACGATTCGGTCTTCTTCAGGGCCGGGATGAAGTTGCCCAGCAGGTCCTGCAGCATGAAGCGACCGGCACGGGTACCGGCATCGACCGCGGTGAGGATGAACAGCGCTTCGAACAGGATCGCGAAGTGGTACCAGAACGCCATCATCGCGTTGCTGCCGCTCGGGATCGCCTCGTGCAGGATCTGCGCGATACCCACCGCCAGCGTCGGTGCGCCACCGGCGCGGTGCAGGATGGTCGGCTCGCCGATCGCCGCGGCCGTGGCCTCCAGCTGCTCGGGGGTGATGATGAAGCCCCACGTATTGCTGATGTAGGCCGCAGCGGAGACCGCATCCGGACCGATCACGGCCGCCGGTGCGTTCATGGCGAAGTAGATGCCCGGGTCGATGATCGAGGCAGCCACCAGCGCCATCACCGCGACGAACGATTCCATCAGCATGCCGCCGTAGCCGATGTAGCGCATGTGGCGCTCATTGGCGAGCAGCTTGGGCGTGGTGCCCGAGGCGATCAGGGCATGGAAGCCGGAGACCGCGCCGCAGGCGATGGTGATGAACAGGAACGGGAACATCCCGCCTTTCCAGACCGGGCCGTCGCCGCTGGCGGCGAACTGGGTCAGGGCCGGCATCTTCAGTTCCGGCATGACGATCAGGATGCCGATCGCCAGCGCCACGATGGTGCCGATCTTGAGGAAGGTGGACAGGTAATCGCGCGGGGCCAGCAGCAGCCACACCGGCAGCACCGAGGCCACGAAGCCGTAGCCGATCAGCATCCAGGTGATCTGGATGCCGGTGAAGGTGAAGGCCGGGCCCCAGACCGGATCGGCGGCGACCTTGCCACCGAACCAGATCGCGGCCAGCAGCAGGATCAGGCCGACCACGGAGATCTCGCCGATCTTGCCCGGGCGGATGTAGCGCATGTACACGCCCATCAGGATGGCGATCGGCATGGTCGCGATGACCGTGAACATGCCCCATGGGCTTTCGGCCAGCGCCTTGACCACCACCATCGCCAGCACCGCCAGGATGATGATCATGATCAGGAAGGCGCCGAACAAGGCGATGGTGCCAGGTACCGGCCCCATTTCCTCACGCACCAGGTCACCCAGCGAGCGGCCGTTGCGGCGGCTGGAGAGGAACAGGATCATGAAATCCTGCACCGCGCCGGCCACGACCACACCCACCACCAGCCAGAGCAGGCCGGGCAGGTAGCCCATCTGCGCGGCCAGCACCGGGCCGACCAGCGGGCCTGCACCGGCGATGGCCGCGAAATGATGGCCGAACAGCACGTGTTTGTTGGTCGGGACGTAATCCAGGCCATCATTGTTGATCACCGCGGGCGTGGCCCGGGTCGGATCGAGCTGCATCACCTTGTCGGCGATGAACAGGCTGTAGAAGCGATACGCGATGAGATAGATGGAGACCGCAGCGACGACGATCCACAGCGCATTGATGGGCTCACCGCGGCGTAGCGCGACGGTGCCTAGACAGAATGCGCCAAGCAGTGCGATGACTGCCCAACCCAGTTTCGAAAAACCTTTCATGAGATTGCGTCTCCCTGGAGATCGTCGTAAGAGTCCGCCTTGGCACTGACGGGGTCAATGCAATGGCGGGGGCTTGCTGCTAGTACTTTGGTCGTAGGGTGGGTGTGGCGCGTGTCTGTGCACGTCGCCGGAACATCACGCTTGGAACAATCGGTTGCGGGCATGACGGTTGGCCGGCGGGGCCGGCGAGGCCATCTTGTTGATCGATCACCGACCCTGGAGTCATCATGAGCAGCCCAACCCCGGTGCGCGTGCTGCGCACCATCCGTGGCATGGCCACCTCCGATGGCGCCGGCGTGCGCCTGACGCGGGTGATCGGCGGGCCGTCGCTGCCCGATCTGGATCCGTTCCTGCTGCTGGATGAATTCGGCACGGACCGCGCCGAGGACTACATCGCCGGCTTCCCCAGCCATCCGCACCGCGGGTTCGAGACCGTGACCTACATGCTCGACGGACGCATGCGGCACAAGGACAACCACGGCAACGAGGGCCTGCTCACGCCGGGCAGCGTGCAATGGATGACGGCGGGCCGCGGTCTCATCCACTCGGAGATGCCCGAGCAGGAATCCGGGCAGATGCGTGGGTTCCAGCTGTGGGTGAACCTGCCGGCGCGCGACAAGATGACGGACCCGACGTACCAGGAGTTCGCGCCGGACCACATCCCGGTGACCGTGCCGGCCGACGGCGTGCAGGTCAAGGTCATTGCCGGCCAGGTGGGTGACACCGTGGGGCCGATCGTGCAGCCGGCCACCGATCCGGTGTACCTGGACATCACCCTGGATGCGCGCGCGGGCTGGAGCTACACGCTGCCGGATGGCCACAACGCCTTCGCGTACGTGTTTGAAGGGGGCCTGGAGGTCGGCGAGGGTGACGATGCGCGCCCGGTGGCCAAGCAGGAAATGGCGGTGTTGGGCGGCGGTGAGCAGCTGAGCCTGCGTGCCGGTGAAACCGGTGCGCGCCTGATCCTGGTGGCCGGCCGCCCGCTGCGCGAGCCAGTCATGCGGCATGGGCCGTTCGTGATGAACACCAAGCAGGAGCTGATGCAGGCCTTCGTGGATTTCCAGGAAGGCCGCTTCTGAGGCACGTGGGCACCGGCCGCTGGCCGGCAAGCGCATGACGCCTGACGGTGCAGGAGGCGGC
>NZ_JBHFHW010000040.1:0-6136 GCF_057333975.1 Stenotrophomonas sp. AGC87 | reverse complement strand
CGCGCCCGGCGTTACCTTGGATGACGGGATGAGTGCGGTGCACCGTCCCGACCTCGTCCTCAGCGCCCGGCGGCGACAGCCGAGGGCGTCAGGTTCATGCCCTGCGCCAGCGATTGCAGCGAACCCAGTTCGCTCTTGTCGCCGGCGTACAGCGCAATCTGCGCAAAACGGTTCTTGTCGAATTTCACTACGGTGATCCGGCGGGTGTCATAGCCCGGCGGTTTCTGTCCACCCAGGTCGGGCTGGTACCAGTACAGCGTTTCACCGGCGAAGCTGCCTTTTTCCTGGCGTAGCGTGCGGTTCAACGGCAGCTCGGGATTGCGCGCGCTCAAGGTCAGGCTGAGCACTTCGCGGCCATCGGCGGCGGTGGCCTTGCACAGGATGAAGTCGCGCTGGGCGAGGGCCTGCCATTGCAGGCCGCTGCTGGCGGGCAGGGACGGACATTCGCTGGTCGATTGCGCCGCAACGGCGCCGGCAGTGACCAGCAGACACACACATACGACAGCGCGCAGGACGTTCATGGTTCCCCCAAGGTCGATGATCGCGTCCGTCGCTGACAGGCATTCCGGTGGCCGTCGACAACCCAGGCCGTGGTGGCGCATTCCCCGCGCGCGTACCGGATCACTCGCTGCCGTCAGTGTCGGACGAGTGATCGGGACCTTAACGGAATGTGACTCAGTGTACAAATAACGGTTTCAGGTGAACCTTTCTGCGCCGACGCCGGGCGGTCCAGGGGCCGCCCGGCCACCACCGTCAGCGGGGCGTGGCCCCCATCCATTTGTAGACGATGCCGCCGATCAGCCCGCCCAGCAGCGGTGCCAGCCAGAACAGCCACAGCTGGCTGAGCGCGCCGCTGCCGGCGAACAGCGCCACGGCGGTGGAGCGCGCCGGATTGACCGAGGTATTGGTGACCGGAATGCTGATCAGATGAATCAACGTCAGCGCCAGGCCGATCGCGATCGGGGCGAAGCCGGCTGGCGCGTTGCCGTGGGTCGCGCCCATGATCACGATCAGGAAGAACGCGGTGAGGACCACTTCACACAGGAAGGCGGCGGCGACGCTGTAGCCGCCCGGTGAAAGGGCGTCGTAGCCATTGCTCGCGAACGCGCCGGCCTGGCTGCCATCGATCTGGAAACCCGGCGCACCGGAGGCGATCTGCAGCAGGATGAAACCGGCCAGCGCGCCGCCCAGCACCTGCGCCACGATGTAGGGAAGCAGGTCACGGGCGGGGAAACGGCCGCCGGCCCACAGGCCGACAGTGACCGCTGGATTGAAGTGCGCGCCGGAGACGTGCCCGAACGCATAGGCGCCGGTCAGCACGGTCAGGCCGAAGGCCAGGGCCACGCCCAGAAAGCCGATCCCCAACGGATTGCCGTCGCCGCCGAACTTGGCGGCCAGTACCGCGCTGCCACACCCACCCAACACCAACCAGAACGTGCCCAGGAACTCGGCGGCCAGACGTTTGCCCATGCTCATCGACGTGCTCCAACGTTATGCCCGGGGTGGGCAGGCGCACCGTAGCTGAATCGAGGTTCATCGGGGTGACGGTGGCGTCAAGACCCGACGAACGGTCGCCGCCGGCCCGGATCAGTACGCGGGCAGCGGAATGAACTCTTTATCGTCGCCGGGGATGGTGCCGAAGCGACCGGCTTCCCAATCGTGCTTGGCCTGCTCGATCCGCTCGGTGGAGCTGGAGACGAAGTTCCACCAGAGGTGGCGCGGGCCATCGAGCGGTTCGCCGCCCATCAGCATCGCCTTGATCGGGGTCTTGGCGCGCAGGCGGCCGCGTGCACCGGGCTCGGGAATGATCAGATGCTGGGCAGGGACGTCCACACCGTCGAGCTGGGCCTGGCCTTCGAGGATATAGAGCGAGCGTTCGGCGTGGCCCGTATCCAGGTCGATTTCCGCATCGGCGTCGAGATCGATGGCCACGTTGAGGGTATCGGCGAACACCTTGACCGGGGATTCTTCGCCGTACGCGCGGCCGGCGATGACGCGCAGCCAGGCACCGTTTCGGCGCTGCTGGGGCAGGGTCGCGGCCGCGTGGTGGTAGAACGCGGGGTCGGTTTCTTCGAAATCCTTTGGCAGCGCGAGCCAGGTCTGCATGCCGTGCAGCGGGTGGTCGTGTTCGCGTTCGACGGCGGGCGTGCGCTCGGAGTGGGCGATGCCGCGGCCGGCGGTCATCCAGTTGACGTCGCCGGGGCGGATCACCTGGTCCGAGCCGAGGGTATCGCGGTGGCCGATGGCGCCGGACCAGAGGAAGGTGACGGTGGCCAGGCCGATATGCGGGTGCGGGCGCACGTCGATCCCGGTGCCGGGGGAAAGCACGGCCGGGCCCATCTGGTCGACGAAGACAAATGGCCCGACGCTGCGCGCCTGCAGAGTCGGCACGGCGCGGCGCACCTGCAGGCCACCGATGTCATGGATGCGGGGGGCGATGATGGTCGTCATGCGGGCGGTCTCGCTGGCGGGGACAGAGCGGGAGGATCGCATGCGGGGTGTGGAGGTGGGAGGCCTGTATCGGTAACAGGGTGTTCTGGTTTCACGCGCGAGCACACACAAAAAACGCCAGCGTGCGCTGGCGTTTTCGCGATCCTCAGATCACCGGCTCACGCAGTGCCGGCGAATCCCAGCCCGGGCGCGGGGCGAAGCGATCGCCATAGCGCTGCTGCAGGACCTTGAGGCGTTCGACCAGGGCATCGGCGCCGGTGGCGCGGATGTACTGGATAGGGCCGCCGCGGAACGGGGCGAAGCCGGTGCCGAAGATCACGCCGGCATCGAGCAGGTCGGCGTCGGCGACGACGCCGTCGTGCAGGCAGGCCACCGCTTCGTTGAGCAGTGGCAGGATCAGGCGGTCTTCCAGATCGGCCGGGACCTCGTAGTTGGCGGGGACGTCCGGCTTCTGCGCGCGTCCGTTCTCCCACTTGTACAGGCCTTGGCCGTCCTTCTTGCCACGCTTGCCCTGTTCCACGGTCGCCAGGGCGGCCGGTACCTGCAGGCCAAGGAAGGGCGCCAGTTCCTTGCCCACACCAGCGGCCACATCCAGGCCAACGGTGTCGAGCAGTTCGATCGGGCCCATCGGCATGCCGAACTTCACCGCGGCCTTGTCCAGCACCGGGCCCGGCACGCCTTCGGCATACGCGGTGGCAGCTTCAAGCATGTACGGGAACAGCACGCGGTTGACCAGGAAGCCAGGGGTGCCGGCGACCGGCACCGGGAACTTGCCCAGCGCCTTGCAGAAGGAGGCCAGGCGGCGCTCGGTTTCCGGCGCCATGCCGTCGTGATGGATGATTTCCACCAACGGCATCTGCGCGACCGGGTTGAAGTAATGCAGGCCGGCAAACTGCGCCGGGCGCTGGATGTGGTCGCGCAGTTCGTCCAGCGGGATCGAGGAGGTGTTGGTGGTCAGCAGCGCATCGGCCTTCATCCTCGGCTCCAGCGACTGGTACAGCTCGCGCTTGGCTTCCGGGTTTTCGATGATGGCTTCGATCACCAGATCGGCCTGGGCCACGCCCTCGCCAGCGAGATCGGCTTTCAGGCGCGCGGCCACGGCCGGGCGCTTGCTGTCGTCCTTCACCCGCTTGGCAAACAGCGCCTGCGCACGCTCCATGGCCGGGTCGATGAAGCGCTGCTCGCGATCCTGCAGGGTCACGTTGAAGCCCTTGTAGGCCGACCACGCGGCGATGTCGCCGCCCATCACGCCGGCGCCGACCACGTGTACGTGCTGGATGCCGTGGTCCTTGCCGCCCAGAGCCTTCAGGCGTTCGGTCAGGAAGAAGATGCGGATCAGGTTGCGTGCGGTCGGGGTGCCGGCCAGCTTCACCACCGCGCGGCGTTCGGCATCCAGACGGGTCTGGATCGGGCTGCCACCGGTGCGTGCCCAGGTGTTGATCAGCGCGTACGGCGCCGGGTAATGCTCCTTGCGTGCCTTGCGGGCGACCTGCTTGGCCATCTGTGGGGCGAGCAGCTTGCGTGCCAGCCAGGTGTTGGTGATCCACGCGGTCGCGCGCTGCTTGAATGGGCGGGTAGTGCCCTTCAGTGCGAGCGACACCGCGGTATCGAGCAGCACGGCCGGCGCGACGACCTTGTCGACCAGGCCGATATTGCGGGCCGCCGAGGCCGACAGATTGCGGCCGGTCAGCATTATGTCCATCGCCGCCGGTGCGCCGACCAGCTGCGGCAGGCGCGAGCTGCCGCCCCAGCCCGGGAAGATGCCCAGCTGGGTTTCCGGCAGGCCGATGCGGGTGGAGGCATCATTGGAGGCCACGCGGTAACGGCAGGCCAGGGCCAGCTCTGTGCCGCCGCCCAGACAATGACCATGGATCGCCGCGACGGTCGGGCAGGGCAGTTCGGCCAGCTTCTGGTACGTGCTCTGGCCACGGCGGATCGCGTCGTTGACGGTGCCGCGGCGGTCGAATTCCTGGAATTCCTTCAGGTCCGCCCCGGCGATGAAGCCGGCCGCCTTGATCGACTGGATCACCACCGCCTTGGGCGGGTCCATCGCGATCCGCTCGATCAGGTCGCCCAGTTCGAGCAGCACGTCCTGCGACATGGCATTGACGCTGCTGTCCTGGCGGTCGAGGCTGAGCACGACGACGCCATCGTCACGGATCTGCGGGTGCCAATGCGAGAAGCGGAGCCCATCGAAGCCTGAGAGCATGGGAACGTTCCATCCGGTTGTGTATGGAGAAGGGGGCTATGATCCAGAGGTTGTTTCCTCCCCGTCAAATCCCTATAGCTGGGGGAGAGATACCGCCGATTCATTGCCTGGATCGGAAACCTTAACGGAACGGTGGTTAAAAGCTGGTGCGGCGCTGTGTGATCGAGCGCTGAACTTTTCCCGGGATTGGCAGTCTCATTGCCCGACGTCGGTTGGGCTGACAGGAGTGCGGCCCCCCATGGCCGAGGTTGAAACACCACAGGAGCTGGACCTGGAGCTGGTCCGACGTGTGCAGCGTGGCGAGAGCGGGGCGTTCGATGTCCTGGTACGCAAGTATCAGCATCGGGTCATCGCGCTGATCGGGCGCTACATCGCGGACTGGAGTGAATGTCAGGACGTGGCCCAGGACACTTTCGTCCGCGCCTACCGCGCGATCGGCAGTTTCCGTGGCGACGCCCAGTTCTATACCTGGTTGCACAGGATTGCCGTGAACACTGCCAAGAACCATCTTGCCGCGCACAACCGCCGCCCGCCCACCGATGACATCGAGATCGGGGACGCCGAGCAGTACGACAGCGGCACCCGCCTGCGCGATACCGACACGCCCGAACGCGAGTTGATGCGCCAGGAACTGGAACAGACGGTGATGAAGGCGGTCTCCGCGCTGCCTGAAGAACTGCGGTCGGCCATCACCATGCGCGAGGTGGACGGCCTGAGCTACGACGAAATCGCGCAGAAGATGGGGTGCCCGATCGGCACCGTGCGGTCGCGGATCTTCCGTGCCCGTGAGGCGATCGACACTGAACTTCGGCCGCTGCTCGATGTGGGCAGCGCCACCCGCGAGAAGAGCCGCGCATGAGCCACGATATGTCCAATGATGCTTCCCGGGGCGCGTCCCCCGATAAATTCGACGCCCATTACCGGCAGCAGCTGTCCTCGTTGATCGATGGCGAGCTGTCCGCCGATGAAGCCCGTTTCATGCTGCGCCGGCTGGAACACGATGAGGCGTTGTCGAGCTGCAACGAACGCTGGCAGATGCTGGGCGATGCGTTGCGCGGACAGGCCTGCGCACCGGCCCCGGTCGATTTCGCCGAGCGTGTGCGCGCTTCCGTCGCGGCCGAGCCGGTACCGGCGATGCAGGCCAGGGTCGAGCGCAGCGAGGACGGCCAGCAACGTCGTGGCGGTTGGCGACGCTGGGGCGGTGGGGCGGCATTGGCCGCCTCCGTCGCGGCCGTGGCGATGTTCATGACCCGCGAGCAGCTGCCGGCCCCGGCCCCGCTGGACGCGCCGACCACCATCATCGCCAGCCAGGCTGAACTTCCTGCCGCGCCGGTGACCGAAGCCTCTGCCGCCGAACAGGCGCTCGCCGTGGCGGCGGTGCCCGCTGCCGCGGTAGCGGCCGCCAGCCGCCGCCAGGACGTGGCGACGGCACGCCGCGCCAGCGCCAGTGCCACGCGCACCCAGCAGGCCGCGCGC
>NZ_JBHFHW010000039.1:50898-66100 GCF_057333975.1 Stenotrophomonas sp. AGC87 | reverse complement strand
CGCTTCTTCCAGCTCCTGCTTGAGCGCTTCCAGCTGGCGTTTTTCGCGCTCGCGCTCGTCTTCCTGCGGCACGGGCCTGGAGGCCTGCTGGTTCTGGAAGGGATCGTTGCTGTTGCCGCGCGAGATGTCGGTCGCGCCGCCCAGCTTGATCATCGAGGTACTGGCGCCGCCTGGGCCGGCCATGCCCGGGGCCGGGGTGGAACTGCTGCCGGCCAGCGGGCTGGGGTTGCGGAAGTACTCGGAGATTGCCGCGCGCTCTGGCTTGCTGGTGGCGGCCATCAGCCACAGCACCAGGAAGAAGGCCATCATCGCGGTAACGAAGTCGGCATAGGCCACCTTCCAGGCACCGCCATGGTGCGCGGCGTGGCCGGCCTTCTTGACCCGGCGGACGATGACGGTGGGTTTGGTCTCGGCCATGGCGCTGCCTTACTTGACCGTCTTGAGGTGCTGTTCGAACTCGCTGAAGCCCGGGCGCACGTTGGAGGGCAGGGTCTTGCGGGCGAATTCCAGGGCGATCTTCGGGTTGTAGCCGCGCAGGCAGGCCAGCAGGGCGGTCTTGACCGATTCGTAGATGCGCGCGTCCTGTTCGGCACGGGCTTCCACGGCCGAGGCCAGCGGGCCGACGAAGCCATAGGCCAGCAGGATGCCCAGGAAGGTGCCGACCAGCGCGCCGGCGACGTGCGCACCGACCTCGGTGATTTCCCCGCCGATCGAGCCCATCGTGATCACGATGCCCAGCACTGCGGCGACGATGCCGAAGCCGGGCAGGCCGTCGGCGACCTTGTTGAGCACCGCGGCCGGCTGCATCGCCTCGCCGTGGTGCTTCTCCAGCTCCAGCTCCAGCAGCGGTTCCAGCTCGTGCGGCTCGATGTTGCTGCCGATCATCAGGCGCAGGCAATCGGTGATGAAGTCGACCAGGTGATGGTCGGCCTGCACCTTGGGGTAATTGGCGAAGATGCTGCTCTCGGCCGGGCGCTCAACGTGGTCTTCCAGCGCCATGAAGCCTTCGCGGCGCGCCTTGTTGAGCAGTTCGTAGAGCAGGCTCAGGACGTCGATGTAGTCCTGCTGCTTGTAGCGCGGGCCCTTGAACACGCCTACGGTGGCCTGCAGGGTCTGCTTCACGGTTTTGACCGGGGTGCCGACCAGGAACGCGCCCAGTGCCGCACCGCCGATGATCACCAGTTCATAGGGCTGCCACAGCGCGCCGAGTTTGCCGTGCGCGCCGACATAGCCGCCAAGCACGCTGAGGATGACGACGAGAAGTCCAACGATGATGAGCATGGGGCCGACGCGGGAAGGGGATACCTCCATGTCGGCCCCTTCACGCCCTTTCTGAAGGGGGGCGTTCGCTCGATGTCACACTTTTCCGGATTCAGGCGGCCGGCTCGGCTTCCGCACCACCGCGCTGCAACGGATCCGGATAGGCCTGCCCGTTGGGCGTGAACGACAGCGAGACCGAGTTCAGGCAGTGGCGTTCATGGGTCGGCGGCGGGCCATCGGGGAAAACATGGCCGAGATGGCTGTCACACCGCGCACAGACGATCTCGGTGCGGACCATGCCATGGCTGGCGTCGCGGATCTCGCGGACATGCGCCGGGTCGAAGGGCGCGAAGAAGCTCGGCCAGCCAGTGCCGGAGTCGAACTTGGTGCTGGAGCGGAACAGCGGCAGGCCGCACAACCGGCAGCCGTAGACCCCGTCCTGCTTGTTGTCCAGGAAGACCCCGCAGAACGGCGCCTCGGTGCCATGGTGAAGCAGCACGCGCTGTTCATCGGCGCTGAGGCCGGCCACCAAGGCCTGGCGCTGGGCGTCAGTGGGCGGGGAAAGGTCGAAAGCTGTCATAAGCATTCCCTATTGATGTGGTACGTAGATTGGGCTGTTGCCTCTAGAGGTTCAAGCCGGGGCATTCATCGTGCTGATACCCGTGGCGGTGCATGGTGAAGACCTGAACCGCCGCCGGGAGATCGCCATGTACCGCCCACGCCGCCTCGCCGCTGCCTTGCTGGTGCTGCTGCCGTTGACCGCGGCCGCGCAGATCGGCCCGCCGCCCAGGCCCACCGCGACGCGGCCGGTGGTCACGCCGCAGCCCGCGCCACAGCCCCCGGCCGTGCAACCGGTGCCGGTCGACAGCCTGTCCGACAGGATGGCCCCGGTGAAGTCGTCCTCGCAGACCCAGCAGCAGCTGCGCACGCACCCGATCCAAAGCAAAGGCCCCGCGCAGCCCGCACCGCTGCAGGGCCCGGCTGTGCAGAGCAAGGTCTACGACCGCCACGGCCGGATCATTCCGGGGGTCAAGCAGGTAGGCCCGAACCGCGTGCTCGATACCCGCACCGGCCGCTATTACGACGCCGTCCCCAGCGGTGACGGCCAACAGATCAAACCCTGACGCTCGTGGTGGCAGGCGGCAACATGAATGGTTTACATCGCCGCCCGCGCAGTCATCCCCGTCAACGCAAGGCCTCACTGTTTTTTCGCCTGTGATTAACCGGATTGGCGGGACCCTGTACCTGCGCCGCAACACAGCGCATCCCCCGAGGTTTTTCGAGAAGAGTGCAATCATGGCTAACCAGCAGAACCGCAGTCCCGGCAAGACGCCGCAGGAGCAGCAGGGCAGTCAGCAACAGAACCAGAAGCCCGGCCAGCAGAACCAGCAGCAGTGGGACCAGCAGAATCAGAAGGGCGGCAAGCAGCAGGATCAGAAGCATCAGGACCAGAAACAGCAGCGCTGATGCGCTTGGCGCAATGAACGAAGGCGGTGCGCACATGCGCGCCGCCTTTTTGCGTTTCAGCCCTGCAGCTCAGCACGTGACCGGATCAATCCGGAATCGGCAGGGTCAAGGTCTCCTTGACCTCCTCCATCACGATGTAGCTCTTGGATTCGCGCACGTGCGGCAAGGTCAACAAGGTGCTGCCCAGCAGCTTGCGGTACGAGGCCATCTCGCTGATGCGGGCCTTGAGCAGGTAGTCGAAATCGCCCGAGACCAGATGACATTCCAGCACATTGGGCAGCTTCAACGCCGCGCGCCGGAACTCTTCAAAGATGTCGCCGGATTTGTAGGCCAGGCTGATCTCCACGAACACCAGCAGACTGGCCTTGAGGTAATGCGGATCGAGCTTGGCGTAGTAGCCGGTGATCGCTCCGTCGCGCTCCAGCCGGCGCACGCGCTCGGTGCACGGCGTGGTCGACAGCCCGACCCGTTCGCCCAGTTCGGTGAACGAAATCCGACCCTCGGCCTGCAGGATGCGCAGGATCTTGCGGTCGATCTTGTCCAGTTCGCGGGCACGCGTGGCCATCGGCGTCAGCCTCTCAAGGATGTTCGCGAGACAATACCCTGCCTGATGCTGGAAAAACAGGCGAATTGATTGGTTGTGGCTGACTATACTTCCTCAATTATGGTCCCGGCGTGCTCCTGCGCAGGGAATGATCGGGTTGGAGAGGTGTCATGCGCGTTCTAGTCCTTGGCAGCGGTGTGATCGGCACGACCAGTGCCTGGTACCTGCGGCAGGCCGGGTTTGAAGTCACGGTCGTCGACCGCCAGCCCGGTCCGGCGCTGGAAACCAGTTTCGCCAACGCAGGCCAGCTGTCGTTCGGCTACACCTCGCCGTGGGCCGCGCCGGGCGTGCCGCTGAAGGCGGTCAAGTGGCTGTTCTCCGAGCATGCCCCGCTGGCGATCCGCCCGGGCCTGGACTGGCACCAGTACCGTTGGCTGGCGCAGATGCTGCGCAACTGCACGCATGAGCGCTATGCGATCAACAAAGCGCGCATGGTGCGCATGTCCGAGTACAGCCGCGACTGCCTCAATGAGCTGCGCCGCGAGACCGGCATCGAGTTCGAAGGCCGCGACCTGGGCACCACCCAGCTGTTCCGTACCCAGCAGCAGCTGGATGCCTCCGCGCAGGACATCGAAGTGCTGGCCCAGTACGGCGTGCCGTATGAGGTGCTCGACCGCGACGGCATCATCGCCCACGAACCGGCACTGGCAGGCGTGGCCGACAAACTGGTCGGCGCGCTGCGGCTGCCGCGCGACCAGACCGGCGATTGCCAGTTGTTCACCCGTCGCCTGGCACAGATGTGCGTCGATGCCGGGGTGGAGTTCCGCTTCGACCAGGACATCGCCGGCCTGCAGAGCGATGGCGACCGCATCACCGGTGTGCGCATCGACGGCAAGCTGGAAACCGCCGATCACTACGTGGTCGCGCTGGGCAGCTATTCGCCGTCGCTGGTCGCTCCCCTGGGCATGCAGCTGCCGGTGTACCCGCTCAAGGGCTACTCGCTGACGCTGCCGATCACCAACCCGGCGATGGCCCCGACCTCGACCATCCTGGATGAAAGCTACAAGGTGGCCGTGACCCGTTTCGACGACCGCATCCGCGTGGGTGGCATGGCCGAAGTGGGCGGGTTCGACCTGTCCCTCTCGCCGCGCCGCCGCGCCACGCTGGAGAAGGTGGTGCGCGATCTGTACCCGGAGGGCGGCGACCTGTCGCGCGCCGAGTTCTGGACCGGCCTGCGCCCGGCCACGCCGGACGGCACCCCGGTGGTCGGCGCCACGCCGTACCGCAACCTGTTCCTCAATACCGGCCACGGCACCCTGGGCTGGACCATGGCCTGCGGCTCCGGCCGCTACCTGGCCGCCCTGATGGATGCCCGCCAGCCACAGATCAGCACCGAAGGCCTGGATATCTTCCGCTACAGCCACCACGCCGCATCCGTCCGTCACCGTGAGCCGAGTTCATGCGCCCAGCCCGTGCGTTGATTGATCTGGACGCGCTGCGCAGCAACTACCGGCTGGCACGCGAACTGGGGGGCGGCAAGGCCGTTGCGGTGATCAAGGCCGATGCCTACGGGCACGGTGCGGTGCGCTGCGCCCGCGCGCTGCAGGACGAGGCCGATGCCTTCGGCGTGGCCTGCATCGAGGAAGCGCTGGAACTGCGCCAGGCCGGCATCACCGGCCCGATCCTGCTGCTGGAAGGCTTCTTCGATGCTGACGAACTGCCGCTGATCGTCGAGCACGACCTGTGGTTCGCCGTTGGCGCACCGTGGCAGGTGGAGGCGGTGGCCGCGTTCCAGACCACCGCCACGCTCACCGTGTGGTTGAAGCTGGACAGTGGCATGCATCGCCTGGGCCTGTGGCCGGATGAGTTCCGCGCCGCGCATGCCACGCTCAGTGCGCTGGCGCATGTCGGGCCGATGGTGCTGATGACCCACATGGCGCGCGCCGACGAGCTGGACAGCCCGCGCACCCGCGAGCAGGCCGACGTCTTTGCCGCCGCCATTGAAGGCCTGGCCGGGCAGACCAGCCTGTGCAACTCGCCGGCGCTGCTGGGCTGGCCGGCGGTGCGCAGTGACTGGGTGCGCCCGGGCCTGATGCTGTACGGGATCAACCCGATGCCGGCGCACACGGCCCTGACCGAGCGGCTGCGCCCGGTGATGACCATGCGCTCGAAAATCTTTGCCGTGCGCGACATCGCGGTCGGCGAGCCGGTCGGCTATGGCGCGCGCTTCGTCGCGCAGCGGCCGACCCGGGTGGGGGTCGTGGCACTCGGCTATGCCGATGGCTACCCGCAGTTCGCGCCGAACGGCACCCCGGTCCGCATCGATGGCCAGCCGGGCATCGTGATCGGCCGGGTCTCGATGGACATGCTCACCGTGGACCTGACCCACCTCCCGCAGGCGGGCATCGGCAGCACGGTGACGCTGTGGGGCGAGGCCCCGCGCATCGAGGCCCTGGCGCCGCTGTGCGGGGTCAGTGCCTACCAGCTGCCGTGTGGCGTGAAGCGGGTGGTGCGCGAGTACGCCGGCAGCTGAGGCATCCCTCAGTTGCTGGCCGTGGCCTCGTTGCGCAGATCGCGCCGGATCCAATCATCCAGCAGGCGCTTCTCGTAGCGCAGCGGGTCGGTGTCGCTCTGCCGCCCGATGTTGTGCAGGTAGCCGGTGTCCTGCAGCTTGCGCTCGCCTTCGCCGATCACCTGGCCCTGGGCATCCTTCAGGGTGTAGGTCAGGGTCACGCGCGGGGGGTAGATATCGCGCATCACCCGGATGTCGTTGGCGCGCGGGCCGTGCCACGGCTCGTAATCGCCGGCGCGCTTGATGTCGGTGAAGGTCACCTCCAGCGTCTGGCCGGGCTGCAGCTCTTTGCCGGCCGTGGTCTGCACGTACTTGGCCAGCTGCTGGACCCAGTCACCGCGTTCGGCTTCAAAGCGGTTGTTGCTCTGGCGGATCTCGGTGAACTGGGCCGGGTCGGTCCACGTCACCTGGACCGGACCCTCCGCCTTGAGGGCGCGCGGGGCCTGCGGGTCGGTCACCGTGCGCGGGGCCGCCGTGGCGCTGCCGATGAGCAGCAGGCCGGCCAAGGCCCCGGCGATCAGGGATGTGCGGTTCATGACAACTCCTGGGTCGCGATCACAAGTGGGATCAGGCACCCAGTGTGATCCTGATCCGGGTGAGGGACAATCCACGCGTGTATGCTCCGGCACTGCGGTTGGCGCCAATTCACCCAGGCTGCCCCCGACCCTCGGCGCTTGACGCTGCGAATACGCGCGTTGGCCGATCCTGTCCTCCTCTGTTTCGCCAGTTGCCTCATTGAAGCCCTTGCCCAGCCTGCCCACTTCGACGTTGGAACGCTCCTCCTTCCTGGCTTCATCGCCGGATCCGGCCCTGTATCGCACGGTACTTGAGCGCCTGAATGCGGGGTTCTGCATCATCGAAGTGATCTTCGATGATGCCGGGGTGGGTGTGGACTACCGGTTTGTCGAGGTCAACGAGGCGTTTTCGCGCAATACCGGGCTCGACAATGCCTGCGGGCAGCGGATGAGCAGCCTGCAGCCCGGCCATGAATCGGACTGGTACCGCACCTATGGCGAGGTGGCGCGTACCGGGCAGTCCAAACAGTTCGAGATGGAAGCGCGCGCGCTGAACCGGTGGTACTCGGTGGAAGCGGTCAGCGTGGGCGAGCCGGACGAGCATCTGGTGGCCGTGGTGTTCTTCGACATCACCAACCGCAAGCACATCGAGGTGGAACTGGCCGAAAGCGAGGCGCGCTTCAGCGCGCTGGCCGATGGCCTGCCGATGCCGGTCTGGGTGCTGGATGAGCGCGGCCATTCGCGCTTCGTCAACAGTGCCTTCAGCGAGTTTTTTGGAGGCGATGAGCAGCGCGTGCCGGATGATGTCTGGCGTGGCCTGGTGCATCCCGATGATGCTTCGGTGTTTGATTACGAACTGCAGGAGGCGCTGAAATCGCAGCGCTCCATGCATGCGCTGGTGCGCGGCCGTCGCGCCGATGGCCAATGGCGCTGGCTGGAAATGAACGCCCGGCCGCGCTTCTCGCGCATGGGCCGTTTCATCGGTCTGGCCGGCAGCAGTCCGGATGTGACCGAGCGCCGCGAGATCGAAATGGCGCGCGAGGAACTGCTGCAGTCCGAACGTGCGGCGCGCAGCGCGGCCGAGAACATGGCGCGGTTGAAGGATGAATTCCTGGCCACGCTCTCGCACGAGCTGCGTACCCCGCTGACCACCATCCTGGGCTGGAGCGAACTGCTGCTGCAGCGCATCGACAACACCAGCCCGATGTACAAAGGCCTGGGCGTGATCGCCAACAGTGCGATGGCGCAGAAGCGGCTGATCTCGGACATGCTGGACCTGAGCAGCATGCTGCTGGGCAAGGTGCAGCTGGAAGTGGAAATGCTGGATCTGCGTGCGCAGCTGGAAGAGGCGATGCGCGCGCAGGAGCTGGTCGCCGAAGGCAAGGCGTTGTCGATGGAGCTGGTGATGCCCGACGAGCCCTGCCTGGTGCTCGGCGATGCCACCCGCCTGCAGCAGGTGCTGTGGAACCTGCTCTCCAACGCGATCAAATTCACCCCGGCCGAGGGGCGCGTGGTACTGACCCTGGCTGCCGATGGCGGGCATTGGTCGATCACCGTGACCGACTCCGGTGACGGCATTGCGCCGGAGTTCCTGCGCCATCTGTTCAGCCGGTTCCGCCAGGCCGACGGCACCACCACACGCCGCCACGGCGGATTGGGGCTGGGGCTGGCGATCGTACAGCAGCTGGTGGAACTGCACGGCGGCGCGGTGGCGGCCAGCAGCGACGGCCACGGGCACGGGGCCAGCTTCAACGTGCGCCTGCCGCGCTATCAGCCGCAGGCCGATGGCCGCCCGTTGCGCGAAGTATTCAGCGGCCCCATCACCGAGCAGATCATCGAGCCGTATCCGCTCAAGGGCCTGCATCTGCTGGCCGTGGAAGACCAGCCCGAAGTGCTGGAGTACCTGCGGCGGCTGCTGGAAGAGCAGGGGGCCTCGGTCACCACGGCCTCCTCTGCAGGCGAGGCGCTGGCGCTGCTCAACGAGAACGGCCATGACGGCATCGATGCGCTGCTGACCGATATCGGCATGCCCGGCATGGACGGTTACGGGCTGGTGCGCACCCTGCGCGACAACATGGGCGTCGAGCCGGAAGCACTGCCTGCCGTCGCGGTGACGGCGCTGGCACGCGCGGACGACCGCAAGCGTGCGTTGGCGTCGGGCTTCCAGGAGCATGTGGCCAAGCCGTATTCGGTGGCGCAGCTGGTAGCCGCTGTACGCGGTGTCCTGGGCGGTACGCGCTGAGCCCTGCGTTGGCGGCGTGTTGACGCCGCCGCGGGCACACTGAGGGCGTACGCCACAGGAGTTGCCATGTCCCGTTACGCCCCCCGCATCCATACCGATCCGGCCGCCATCGCGGCGCTGGAAGCCCTGCTACCGCAGCTGCACGGCCAGACCCAGGTCGAACTCACGCTGGAGGATGGCAGCCGCCTGCTGGGCACCGTCGCGGTGCAGCCGACGCTGCAGCAGTACCGCGACGCCGACGAGAACGAAGGGAGCAATGGCCAGCTGCGGTTGGACGACCTGGATACCCCGGTCCAGCAGCACGTGGTGTGGCTGGACCAGATCACCGTCATCCGGCAGCTGCCCTACCGCGAGTGATCGCGGCGGGCAGGCGCGGCTGGGCAGGGCTCAGTGGGTGAATTCGCTGGGGTCGGCCTCGAAACGGCGCGCGTAGGCCCGTTCATCGGCGATGCGCGCCACCTCTTCATCGGCCAGGTCCGGGGCGCCATAGACCGCGTAGGCCACGCTGCCATCGGCGGTCTTGCCGACCTGGTGCAGGCGGTAGCGGGAATGGCCGCCGCCGGTGTCTTCGGGGTAATGCACCGGTGGTTGGCTGCCCTCCATGTCCATCTCGCTGTTGTCGACTACGCCACCGACGAACAATGCACGCATGAGCCATCTCCACGGGAAGTGAGGCTCCACCCTGCCGGTTTGGATGTTGTCAGGGCATCAACAGGACGTTGAATAAACGCAAATCCGGGTGGGGCGGGGCGAACCGGTAGAATGGCGGCCTCTTTTCAAGATGTGCCCCCGCATGGCTGCCCAGCACGACGCTCCCCTGGAAACCCTGTTCCTGCCGTTCGCCAGTGGCGCACTGTCCTGGCCGGCCGGCCCCGTGCTGTTCCTGCGCGCCCGCGATGGCGCACCGCTGCGCGAGCACGCCCAGCCGGCGCAGCTGGTCTGCGAGCAGAGCTTCCGCCCGTTCGCCGATGCCCTGGAAGCCAGTGGCTGGACCGTGCGTGACGAGCAGCAGCTGGCCGGCGATGCCACCCGCTATGCCGTGGTGCTGGTGCTGCCGCCGCGCCAGCGCGAGGAAGCCAAGGCCCTGTTCGCCCGTGCGCTGGCCCTGACCGCCCCGGGTGGCATCGTGGTGGCCTGCCAGCACAACAACGAAGGCGCCCGCTCCGGCGAAGGCGACCTGCAGCAGCTGGCCGGCCTCGGCGGCAAGCTGACCAAGAACCACTGCCGTGCCTACTGGACCGCGCCGCTCAACGGCCAGCACGACGCCGCGCTTGCGCAGCGCTGGGCAACCCTGGACGCGCCGCGCGCGATCCTTGGCGGCCGCTTCCAGAGCCGCCCGGGCATCTTCGCCTGGGACCGCATCGACCCCGCCTCGGCGCTGCTGGTCGAACAGCTGCCGGCCGATCTGGCCGGGCGTGGCGCCGATCTGGGCGCCGGCTTCGGCTATCTGTCCGCCGAAGTGCTGGCGCGCTGCCCGAACGTGACCGCGCTGGACCTGTACGAGGCCGAAGGCCGCGCGCTGGCGCTGGCCCGCGAGAACCTCGCCGCGCTCGGCAAGCCGGCCGCGCTGGCCTATCACTGGCAGGACGTCACCGCCGGGATCGAGGGCGAGTACGACTTCATCGTGACCAACCCGCCGTTCCACACCCCGTCGCGCGCGGATCGCCCCGATATCGGCCAGCGTTTCATCGCCGTGGCCGCGCAGGCGCTGCGCCCGGGCGGCCGGATGTGGCTGGTGGCCAACCGTCACCTGCCGTACGAGCAGATCCTCAACGAGAGCTTCGGCCAGGTCCGCGTGGCGGCCGAGCGCGATGGCTTCAAGCTGATCGAAGCGACCAAGGCCAGCAAGAGCGTCACGCCGGTCCGCACGCCGCGCAGCACCGAGCCGAAGTGGGGCCGTGGAGGCCGCGCATGAAGCTGGTCAAGCTGTTGGCCAACCTGGGCTATGGCAGCCGCAAGCAGGTGCAGGGCATGTTCCGCGCCGGCCTGATCACCGATGCCGAGGGCGAGGTGCTGTACGCCGATGACGCAGTCGCGCACGAGGCGATCCGGGTCGAGGGTGAGCCGCTGGATCCGCCGCAGGGGCTGACCCTGCTGCTGCACAAGCCGCGCGGCTACACCTGTTCGACCAAGGACAAGGGCCGGCTGATCTACGACCTGCTGCCGCCGCGTTACCGCGACCGCGCGCCGGTGCTGTCCTCGGTGGGCCGTTTGGATCGCGACACCAGCGGCATGCTGCTGATGACCGACGACGGCGCGCTGCTGCACCGGATCGTGTCGCCGAAGTCGCGCCTGGACAAGGCCTACGAGGTCACCTTGGCCGAAGATCTGCGCGGCGATGAAACCGCGCGTTTCGCCAGCGGCGGCCTGCTGCTGGAATCGGACGACAAGCCCCTGCTGCCGGCCGAGCTGCACGTGAACGGTCCGCGCCAGGCGCAGCTGGTCCTGCACGAAGGCCGCTACCACCAGGCCCGCCGGATGTTCGCGGCCGTCGGCAACCACGTCGAGGCGCTGCACCGCAGCCGCATCGGTGGGCTCTCGCTGGGCGAACTGCCTGAAGGCGAGTGGCGCATGCTCGATGCGGCCGATCTCGAGACGCTGTTCAACGTCCCATGAGTGCTTTCGCCGCGCTGCCGTTCCTGCCCGACGCCGTCATCTTCGATATGGACGGCCTGATGATCGACAGCGAACGGGTCTCGATCGCGTGCTGGTCGCAGGCGGCGCAGGAGCTGGCGTTGCCGTTCCCGGAAGGGTTCTGGCTGCGCATGGTGGGCCTGGGCGATCGCGATTGCGAACGCCTGCTGCTGCAGACGGTGAATGCCGAGCAGGTCGCCGCGCTGTTCGCGCGCTGCCACGATCTGTACGAAGTGCGCACGCAGCAGGGGCTGCCGCTGCGCCCCGGCATCCTGGAGATCCTGCAGCTGCTGCACGATCACGGTGTGCCGCGCGCGGTGGCGACCTCCACCCGCCAGCCGCGCGCTTCGCGCAAGCTGGCCGCCGCTGGGTTGCTGCCGTTCTTCGAGGTGGTGGTGACCAGCAGCGATGTCGCGCATCCCAAGCCCGCCCCGGACATCTACCTGCTGGCCGCGCAGAAGCTGGGCAAGGACCCGGCGCGCTGCCTGGCGCTGGAAGATTCCCCGGCCGGTATCCGCGCGGCCGTGGGTGCGGGCATGACCGCCATCCAGGTGCCGGACCTGGTGCATCCGGATGAGGAACTGCGCGCGCTGGGGCATCGCATCGTGGATTCGCTGCTGGATGCACGGCAGTTGTTGGTGCCGCTGCTGCCGGTGACTGGCGCGCGTTAACGAACGGCGTTGCCCGTTTGGACCACGAAAAAGCCCGGCACATGGCCGGGCTTTTTCATGCGGACACAGGCTGCAGTCAGAGGCGGCTGAACACCAGCGCCGCATTCGTGCCGCCAAAGCCGAAGCTGTTGGACATCACGGTGTTCAGCTGCGCCGGCTGCGTCTCGCGCACGATCGGGAAGCCTTCCACCAGCGGGTCCAGCTCGCCGATGTTGGCCGAGCCGGCGATGAAGCCGTCGCGCATCATCAGCAGGCAGTAGATCGCTTCATGCACGCTTGCCGCACCCAGCGAGTGACCCGACAGCGCCTTGGTCGAGGACAGCGGCGGGATGGTGTCGCCGAACACTTCGCGCACCGCCTTCAACTCGGTGACGTCGCCCAGTGGGGTCGAGGTGCCATGCGTGTTGAGGTAGTCGATCGGGGCGGTGATGTGCTCCATCGCCATGTTCATGCAGCGCACCGCGCCTTCACCGGAGGGGGCGACCATGTCGGCACCGTCGGAGGTGACGCCGTAACCGACCAGCTCGGCATAGATGCGCGCGCCACGGGCCACGGCGTGGTCGTAGTCTTCCAGCACCAGCATGCCGCCGCCACCGGCGATGACGAAGCCGTCGCGGTCCTTGTCGTACGGGCGCGAGGCCGAGGCCGGCGTGTCGTTGAAGCGGGTCGACAGGGCGCCCATCGCATCGAACATCACGCTCATCGACCAGTGCAGGTCTTCACCGCCACCGGCGAACATCACGTCCTGCGCGCCATGGCGGATCAGATCCGCAGCGGCGCCGATGCAATGCGCGGAGGTGGCGCAGGCGGCCGAGAGCGAGTAGCTCAGGCCCTTGATCTGGAACGCGGTGGCCAGGCAGGCCGACACGGTGGAGCACATCGTGCGCGGCACCATGTACGGGCCCACCTTGCGCACGCCACGCGCGCGCAGGATGTCGGCCGATTCCACCTGCCACTGGCTGGAGCCGCCGCCGGAGCCGGCGATCAGGCCGGTCCGCGGGTTGGCGACCTGCGCCTCGTCCAGGCCGGCATCGGCGATCGCATCGCGCATGGCGATGTACGCATACGCCGAGGCATCGCTCATGAAGCGCTTCACTTTGCGGTCGATCTGCGCATCCAGGTCCAGCTCGATGTTGCCGCCGACATGGCTGCGCAGGCCGGCTTCGGCATGATCGGGCAGGTGGCGGATGCCGGCACGGCCTTCACGCAGTGCGGAGGACACGGTGTCCAGATCGTTGCCCAGGCACGAAGTGATGCCCATTCCGGTAATGACGACGCGACGCATCAGAAGTTCTCAGTGGAAGTGAACAGACCTACACGCAGGTCTTTGGCAGAGTAGATTTCGCGACCGTCCACCAGCATGCGGGCGTCGGACTGTGCCATCACCAGCTTGCGGTTGATGACGCGCGAGATGTCGATTTCGTAGGTGACGCGCTTGGCGCTCGGCAGCACCTGGCCGGTGAATTTCACTTCACCGCAGCCCAGGGCGCGGCCACGGCCGGGCGCACCGATCCAGGTCAGGAAGAAGCCGGTCAGCTGCCACATGGCATCCAGGCCGAGGCAGCCAGGCATGACCGGGTCGCCGAGGAAGTGGCAGTCGAAGAACCACAGGTCAGGGCGGATATCCAGTTCCGCGCGTACCATGCCTTTGCCGTGTGGGCCGCCGTCCTCGCGGATATCGGTGATGCGATCGAACATCAGCATCGGATCATTGGGCAGGCGACCGCTGCCCGGGCCGAACAGTTCACCGCGGGCGCTGGCCAGCAGCTGGTCGCGCGAGAACGCGTTGAGACGAGTCATGGAAAACGCAATCCTGAGGAAGTTGTCATCGGGGTGAGCCGACCACAGGTCGACTGCTCTTGCATGAAGCAAGTGCTCAAGAGTGCATGAGAAAAAGTGATTCAATCAAACGTTTTAACCGTACGCCGCCGTAGTGTTTTCAGGTTCAAAAACGCATGTTGTTGTTATCCAACAACCATACTGCGGCGTGTGGCTGTAATCTTGTTCATCTGAATCCGAGTGCCAACGCCCGTGTCCCGCCCCCGCAAGATCATTCACGTCGACATGGATGCGTTTTACGCGTCCGTGGAGCAGCGTGACGACCCTTCTTTGCGGGGCAAACCGGTGGTGGTGGCGTGGCGGGGCATGCGCTCGGTGGTGTGCGCGGCCTCGTACGAGGCGCGTGTGTTTGGCGTGCGTTCGGCGATGCCGGCGCTGCGCGCAGAGCGGCTGTGTCCGGATGCGGTGTTCGTGCCGCCGGACTTCGCCCGCTACAAGGCGGTGTCACGCCAGGTACGCGAGATCTTCCTGCGGCATACGGATCTGGTGGAGCCGTTGTCGCTGGATGAGGCGTATCTGGATGTGACCGAGCACAAGGGCGGGATGACGGTGGCGACGGAGATCGCGCAGATCATCCGCGCGCAGATCCGCGAAGAGACGCAGTTGACCGCCTCGGCCGGGATCGCACCGAACAAATTCCTGGCGAAGATCGCCTCGGATTGGCGCAAGCCGGATGGGCAGTTCGTGGTGCCGCCGCATCGTATCGAGCAGTTCCTGACGCCGTTGCCGGTGAACCGTGTGCCGGGCGTGGGCAAGGTGATGGCAGCGAAGCTGGCGGAGCTGGGGGTGGCGACGGTGGGGGATCTGCGTGCGCTGCCGCTGGAGGAACTGGAGGCGCGGTTCGGCACGTTCGGTGGACGGTTGTTCAATCGTGCGCGCGGTGTGGATGAGCGGCCGGTGGAGCCGGATCAGCCGGTGCAGTCGATTTCGTCGGAGGATACCTTCGCCGAGGATCTGTTGTTGGAGGATCTGGCGCCGGCGATCGTGCAGTTGGCGGAGAAGACGTGGCTGGCGACGCGCAAGACGGACCGGGTGGGGCATACGGTGGTGTTGAAGTTGAAGACGTCGCAGTTCCGGATCATTACGCGCAGTTTTACGCCGGAGTCGCCGCCGGATTCGTTGGAGGAGCTGCGCGATATTGCGCTGGGGTTGCGGGCGCGGGTGGAGTTGCCGTTGGAGACGCGGTATCGGCTGGTGGGGGTGGGGTTGGGGGGATTCCGGGAGCGGGAGGTGGTGCGCCAGCCGGGGTTGTTTGATCACCTTGGTGATGTGTAGCTGGGCGGTATTCGTCCGCGTTTTCTGCCGTTTTCTTGGTCTGTTCAAGTGTTGACGGCAACGGCAACGGCAACGGCAACGGCGACAGCAACATCAAGATCAAGATCAACTGCTAAGGCGCTGGTATCTGCGTGGTGAGGGTTTGGGACGACGCGGGTGGGGTACCGGGACCCGCTGCAAGTA
>NZ_JBHFHW010000039.1:47982-50793 GCF_057333975.1 Stenotrophomonas sp. AGC87 | reverse complement strand
CCCCCCCCCCCCCCCCCCCCCCCCCCCCCCCCCCCCGACACAGGTCGGTGCGCAGAGAGGAAACGCGTCGCGCTTTTCAATGTGCGCAATGACGTTGGGCTTCTACGAATGCGCCTTTACGGCCACTGCATTTCACCCTTGGCTACTTTTGCGCTCAGTTCCAGCGAGCTCTCGCCAGCCAGGTTCGGATAGCATTTTTTCATCGCGGCAACGATGGGGATGCCGCCGAGGACGGTGCGCAGGGCGGGGATCCACAGGACGGTGCGGTCCGGCGTGGGGCCGGTGAGGCCGATGATCTTGATCGGTTGGCCTTCCAGGGTGAGGGTGTCGCCGTCGAGGGACGGCCCCGACATGACACCGGGGCCGGTAGAGCCGACCGTTGGTCGGCTGCTTCCAGATCGGCGGCCTGGTCAGTAGGCAACCGTGGCGATCTGCCGCACGTACTGCGGGGTTTCGATTTCGCTGACGAAGGCGTCGGCGTAGTCGGGGTAGCTGATCCGGCTGTGGCCGTCATCGCCGACCAGGAAGTTCTTCGCTTGGGTGCGGAAGCCGCCGCGCTGCGGGCCGGGGCCGATTTCTGCGGCCGGGGAGTAGAACGTCCAGTCTAGGTCGTCGACGGCGCGCAGCTGCTTCAGCGTCTCGCGGGCGGCCAGGGCGACCGGCTTGTAGGCGTCGGGGAAGCCCTCGGTGTCCACCAGTTGCACGCCGGGGGCAACTTCCAGGCTGCCGGCGCCACCGACCATGATGAAGCGGGGCACGCCGGCCTGGCGCGCCGCGGCGACCAGGGCCGCACTGGTGGTGGTCACCGTGGTCGGGGCATCGCCCGGACGCGGGCCGAAGGCGCTGGCCAAAACGTCATGGCCGGCGATCACGGCGGCCAGGGCGTCGGTGTCGTCCAGCGCGGCCACGGCCAGCTGGGCGCCGTCCAGTTCGGCCGGGAGGTCGGTCTCACGGCGGACGATGGCAGTGACCTGGTGGCCGCGGGCGAGGGCCTGGCGGGCGATCTCACGGCCGATGTTGCCGGTGGCACCAACGAGAGCAATTTTCATGGGGGAGGTCCGTTGAGGAAGGAAACCCAGCGTATGCCTCTGGAATCGAACGAAAAACCGCGTATAACGGCCTAATTTGTTGCACGGATCGATCAAATGGACCGGATGACCGCCATGAACGTGTTCGTCGAGGTGGCCGAGCGTGGCAGCCTGACCGCTGCGGCCGAGGCGCTGGAGATGTCGCGGGCGATGGTGACGCGCTATCTGGCCGAGGTGGAGCGGTGGCTGGGCGCGCGTCTGCTGCACCGGACCACGCGCCGGATCAGCCTGACCGGGCCGGGAGAAGCGGCGCTGCTGCGCTTCCGGCAGATGCTGGCGATCGGCGATGAACTGCACGCTGAGCTGGCCACTGACAACCCCGAGCCACACGGGCTGATCCGGGTGACCGCGAGTGTTTCTTTCGGGCAGCTCCACCTGGCCGCGGCGGTGGCCGAGTTCGTCAAACGCCATCCGCTGACGCGGGTGGAACTGTTACTCGTCGATCGGGTGGTGAATCTGGTGGAAGAACGGGTGGACATCGCCGTACGCATCTCGCGCGCGATCGACCCGAGTCTGATCGCGCGCCATCTTGGGCCGTGCCGGTCGGTGTTGTGTGCGGCGCCGTCGTACGTGGCCGAGCGCGGTGCGCCGGGCACGGCCGATGCACTGGCCGCGCATAACTGCCTGACCCACCACTACGTCGGCAAGAGTGTGTGGCACCTGCAGCGCGACGGGCGACAGATCGCGGTGGCGGTGGGTGGCAACATCAGCGCCAACGAAGCATCGTTGCTGCTGGAAGCCGTACGCGCCGGGGCGGGTATCGCCATGTTGCCGATGTACCAGATCGCGCCGCTGCTGCGTTCGGGCGAGCTGGTGGCCGTGCTGCCCGATTACACGGTGGAGACGCTGGGGCTGCACGCCGTGTACGCCTCGCGCCGGCAGCTGCCGACGATCATGCGCAGCTTCCTGGATTTCCTGGTGGAGCGTTTCAGCAGCCCTCAGTTTCTGGCGCTGCTCTGAGTGCCTGGGGTCAACGGCGCATGAGCAGAGCCGTTGCGGTGCCGCCGTACAATGGGGCTCCCACGTCGTTGAAGTGAGTGTCGTCTTGTCGTATCCGTATCCGTTGGTGGTGTTCGATCTGGATGGCACGCTGGTGGACAGCGCGGCCGATATCGCCGAAGCGCTGAACCGCACGCTGCAGGACTGGCAGTTGCCGCGCGTGCCGGAGGCGACGGTGTTGACGTGGATCGGGGATGGCGTGCGGCGGCTCGTCGAGCAGGCGTTTACCGCGGCTGGCAGTGATATCGATCTGGACGAGGTGATGCCCGGTTTCATGCGGCACTACGAAGCGTGCCTGTTGCGCAGCCCGCGCCTGTTTGATGGCGTGACCGACACGTTGGCTGCCTTGCGCGAACGTTCGGTGACGCTGGCGATCTGCACCAACAAGCCGTCCGCGCTGGTAGCGCCGTTGCTGCAGCATTTCGGTCTGCAGGACGTGTTCGCACTGGTGCTGGGCGGGGATTCCTTGCCGGAGCGCAAGCCCAGTGGTGCGCCTTTGCGGCATATCGCCGCGCAGTTCGAGGTGGCCGTCGAGGCCGCATTGATGGTGGGTGATTCGATCACCGATTACCGCGCTGCCGTGGATGCCGGGATGCCGGTGGCGCTGGTGCGCTATGGGTATCCGCGCGGGCTGGATCTGGACCACGTCGAGGCGGTTGCCGTGGTGGATGATCTGCGGGAATTGTTGGTGTTGTAAGGCGTTCGAGCGTGGGGCGACCAACGG
>NZ_JBHFHW010000039.1:21070-47865 GCF_057333975.1 Stenotrophomonas sp. AGC87 | reverse complement strand
CCCCCCTGCCGAGGGTGGGACGGCGGCAGTGCCGCCGTCCAGATCCCTTACTTCGGCTGGTAACGCACGCTCAGGCGATACTCGCGGCCAGGCTGGTTGTACCAGGCGACGGTTTCGTAGTCGCGGTCGAAGACGTTGCTGACCCGGCCCAGTACGGACCAATCGCGGGTCAGGGCGTATTCCAGACGCAGGTCCACGGTGCCGTAGCCAGCCAGGTGCACCGTGTTCGCTGCATCGTCGTAACGCTTGCCGGCGCCGTTGGCGGTGAGGCCGGCGCGGAAATCACCAAAGCGGCGATCGACGTCCAGGCGCGCGGTGTTCTGTGCGCGGCGCGCCAGCCAGTTGTCGAACTGCGCGCTGCCGTCGGTGCGGTTGCGCGGGTCGGTGTGGCTGAGCTGTGCGTTGAGGTCGAACCCGGCGACGGTGATCGCACCGGTCAGTTCGGCGCCGCGGATGCGCGCCTTCTCGACCTGCGACATCATGAAGGTGGTCGCGTCGTAGGTGATCAGGTCATCGATGCGCGTTTCGTATACGTCCAGGCCCCAGCGCCAGCCATCACCCTGCTGGGCGATGCCGATGTTCGCGCTCTTGGATTTCTCCGGGTCCAGGGTCGGCACGCCGCTCCACGGGTCGTAAAGGTCGCTGAAGGTCGGGGCCTTGAACGCGGTGCCATAGCTCGCGTTGAGGCGGAACCCGCTGCCCAGCTCCAGGCCCCAGCCGAGGCTGCCAGTGGTGTGGTTGCCGAACTGTTCGTTGTCGTCGTTGCGCACGCTGGCCTGCAGGTGGTGCGCACCAAAGCGGCCCTGGTACTGCACGAACACGCCGGTGTTGTCGCGGCTGTCGACCAGGTAGCCGGCGCTGCTGCCGTCCAGGTTGTCCTGGCTCCAATCCACACCAGCGCTCAGCAGCTGGCCGTCAGCGAGGCCGATGTCGGCCTGCACCGAGGCACTGTCGCGGTGGGTCTGTGCATTGCCCAGCCAGGTATCACCGTTGAAGTTGTCCGATTCGTTGTCGGCGCGGCCGACGTTGACCGTCAGGTTGAAGCGCTCGCTCGGCTTGTAGCGCAGCTTGCCGCCGAGCACCTGCTGCAGCGTTTCGGAGTAGTTGTAGTAGCCGTCGTAATGGTTCTCGCCTTCGGCGCGCAGTGCGGTGCCTTCCAGGCTCAAGGTGTCCGTCAACGCATAGCCGCCGCGCAGGCTCATGGACAGGTTGCGGTAGCCATCGCGGTCGGGCTCGTCGGCGCCGCAGCCAGCGAAGGGCGACACCGAGCCCCGGCAGGCGTTGATGCCATCGGTGTGCTGGTAGGCGATGTCGGTGCCGAACCAGCCACGCTCACCGCTGCCACCGAAGCCACCGCTGGCCTCGCGCAGGCCGTTGCTGCCACCGCCGAGCTGCAGGTGCGGCGCGAACTGGCCGGCATTGCGGCGGGTGAAGATCTGGATCACGCCACCGATCGCATCGGCGCCGTACAGGCTGGACTGCGGGCCACGCACGATTTCGATGCGCTCGATCTGCGCCAGCGGCAGGTCCTGGATCATGGCCAGGCCGAGGTCGCCGGTGTTGATGCGCACGCCATCGATCAGCACCAGCGTGTGGGCCGAGTTGGTACCGCGCAGGAACAGCGAGCTCTGCTTGCCCAGGCCGCCGCTGTTGTTGAGGTTGATGCCGGCACGGCCGCGCAGCAGATCCTGCAGCGACGGCGCCTGGCTGCGCTCGATCTCGGCGCGGTCGATCACCTGCGCCGGTGAGATGCTGTCCTGCAGGGCGATCGGGGTACGCGTGGCGGTGACCAGCACCTGGTCCAGCGCGGTGGCGTCGTCCTGTGCGGAGGCCAGCAGGGGCAGGGCCGACAGCACGGCCAGGGAAAGAACGCGGGTTTGCAGCTTCATCAATGACTCCATGCACCGCGCACGCCCGCGCGGCAAGGGGTGGGGATGATCGCGCTGCAGGGAGGTTCGACGGTGGGCGGGCGCACGCAGGCACCTGCTTGCCGCCGCCATGCCCGCCGCATCGCAACCAGTCGTCTTCCAGGCCGGTCTCCGGGCTCGCGGGCCGATGGGGGTGCCATCGTGCCAGGCGCCTTCCCATGCCGGAGCACAGTGGCGTGTTGCCTGGTGTTTCCACGCTTACCGTTGCGGGGGCAGCGCCGGAGTGGCGGCGTGGCACAGGGCCTGACGCGTCACCGGCTTCCCGTTTCAACCTGGCGGCATTGCAGCCCCAGGTCACCTGAAAGTGGGCGCAGTCTAAGCCATCGGCCGGGCCCATGGAGCGCACCGGTTAGAATGCGCCTCGCTTTTTCGATGTGATCTCCATGACCCCAACGTGGTTGCAGCACCCCGGCACCGACGCCCGTGACCTGCACTGGCCGGCCGCAGCGGGCAGCAGATGGGGCCGGGCATGATCCTCGATCTGATCCGCCACGCCAGTACCGGCCGCGACGATCATCTTGATGGCCGCACCGATCCACCGCTGCACGAGGGCGCGACCGACGCCCTGTGTGCGCGTTATGCCGGGCTGCCCTGGCAGCGTGTGCTGTCCTCGCCACGGCAGCGAGCACTGTTGACCGCCGAGGCATTGGCCTTGCCCCACGCGGTGGACGTGGAGGCCGATGAGGAATGGGAAGAACTCGATTTCGGCGACTGGGACGGGCTCGCGCTGGAGGCGCTGCCGATGGATGCGCTGTCAGCCTTCCATCTGGACCCGCACGCCAATCCACCGCCGCATGGCGAAAGCTGGGGCCACTTCGAACGCCGCATCGCGCGCGGCCTGCATCGGTTACTGGATGAGCCCGAGCCGGTCCCGACCTTGATCGTCAGCCACGGCGGACCGCTGCGGATGGTGCTGTCGCAGGTGTGCGGCCTGCCGATGGCGATGTGCTGGGCGCTGCGCATCGATCACGGCACGCGGCTGCGCCTGCGCGTGGAGCGCGAGGACGACCGGCTGTGGGGCGAACTGCTGGAGCTGCAGCAGGTATGAAGCGCGCGGGTAGCGACGGTGTGTCGGTTCCCGTGGATCAGCGGTTGTCGTCGTCCATCTCGAACGGCGGTGCTTCGTCGCCGTCATCGTCGCGATGCTCGACCGTGCGGTCGTAGACCGGGCCGGAGGCGGGCGGCGCCTTCTTCAGCGGCTGGTCGGCGATGATCGCTTCGTACTCGGCCACCAGCACGGTGCGGCGCGCCTCCGGCAGTTCCTGCCAGTGGCAGTCCTGCAGCGCACCTTCCAGCGAGTAGAGCAGATTCAAGCTGGGCTTGAAGCCGGCGCGGCGCACCTTGACGAAGGCACCGACCGCACCGACCGCCACCAGATCTTCCGGCGTACGCAGACCGACCTGGCGAAGCCATGCTGCGCTCTTCGGGCCGATGTTGCGCAGCTTGACGCCACTCATCCCAATGCCTCGACGAACACCGCGGCGATGGCTTCCAGCCCGGCCTGGTCCTCGGCATCGAAGCGCGCCAGCGAGGGGCTGTCCAGGTCGAACACGCCGACCAGCTCGCCGTTGTGGACCAGCGGCACGACCAATTCCGAGCGCGAGGCCGAGTCGCAGGCGATGTGACCGGGGAACGCATCGACGTCTTCGATGCGCTGGGTGACCCGCTGCGAAGCAGCAGCGCCACACACGCCCTTGTCGAGCGGGATACGTACGCAGGCGGGCAGGCCCTGGAACGGGCCAACGACCAGCTCCTTGCCATCGAAGAAGTAGAAGCCGACCCAGTTCAGGTGCGGCAGGGCGTGGTAGACCAGCGCCGACAGGTTGGCCGCATTGGCGATGCGGTCGCGCTCGCCGTGCACCAGGGCGCGGGCCTGGGCCAGCAGCTGGCCGTACTGTTCCGGCTTGCTGCCGGTGAGCGTGGAGGTATCGAACATGGCCGCAGTCTACCAAGCGCGGCGGTTGGTTGCCCCCGGGGCCGGCGGAACGCAGCGGACCGCGCCGCAGCGCTGCCGGGAGGGCGGATAATGGCGCGATTCCGCTCCCGGTCGTCCCTATGTCCCTGCCTGCGCCGCGCCCTGCCGCCCTGTTCGTCACCGGTACCGACACCGGCATCGGCAAGACCTTCAGCAGCTGTGTGCTGCTGCATGCCCTCCGCCGCCACGGCGGCACCGCGGTGGGCATGAAGCCGGTCGCCAGTGGCTGCGAGCGCACGCCTGAGGGCCTGCGCAACGAGGATGCCACCGCCCTGCTGGCCGCGAGCATGCCGGCACCGGCGTATGAAGACCTCAACCCGTTCGCGCTCGAGCAGCCACTGGCCCCGGAGATCGCCGCGGCGGAGGCTGGCGTGCAACTGTCGCTGGCACCGATCGAGGCCGCCTTCGCGCGCCTGCGCGCCAGCGCGGACACGGTGGTGGTCGAGGGCGTCGGTGGCTGGCTGGCGCCGCTGTCGGCCACGCTGGACCAGAGTGATCTGGTGCACGCGCTGAAGCTGCCGGTGGTGATGGTGGTCGGGCTGCGGCTGGGCTGCCTCAACCATGCGCGGCTGACTGCCGAGGCGATCGCGGCCCGTGGCGCGCGCTGCATCGGCTGGATCGCCAACGACGTGGACCCGAGCATGGCACGCCGCGACGAGAACGTCGCATTGCTCACCGCGCGGCTGCCGATGCCGTGCTGGGGCCGCCTGCCGTATGCGCCGGGCGTGGACCCGGCCCGCCTGGCGGACCGTCTGGTGTTCTGAGCGTCAGCTGCCTGCGCGCACCTGCAGCGCGGTGGCGAGCCGGCCGACCGTGGCGATCGCGCCGGCGAAGCGATCGTCCAGTTCCTGGCAGCACGACAGGCGCAGGCAATGCCGATAGCGGGCACCGCGCGAGTACACCTGGCCGGGCATGAACACCACGCCCTCGGCCAAGGCCTGCTCGAACAGCTCCCCGGCATCGATCGCGGCAGGCAGCTCCACCCACAGCAGGAACCCGCCCGTCGGCTGGGTGGCCGACGTGCCGGGCGGGAAGTGCTGCGCGATCAGGCCACGCACGTGGCTGACCTGGTCGCTGTAGAGCCGACGCAACCCCCGCAGATGGTGCTCGTAGTTGCCGGCCTCCAGGAACGCGGCCACTGCATCCCCGAGCAGGCGTGATTCGGCGCCGGAGGAGTGGAATTTCAGCAGCTGGATATCGGCAGCGAAGCGGCCACCGTCGAGCCAGCCGATGCGGTAGTCCGGCGCGAGCGTTTTGGAGAAGCCGCTGCAGACCATGATCCAGCCATCGCGGTCAAAGCTCTTGGCCAACGGCTCCAGTGGCTCCTTGAACTGCAGTTCGGCGTAGACCGCGTCTTCGATCAACGGCACCTGGTAATGGTTCACCAGCGCGGCCAGGCGCTGCTTGTTCGGCACGGGCATGCTGCCGCCGAGCGGGTTGTGCACGGTCGGCATGGCCATGATCGCGGCAATGCCGCCGGCGGCGAGCAGCGCTTCCAGTGCCTCCAGATCGAGGCCGTCCCTCGGATGGGTGGGCAGCTCGATCGCGCGCAGGCCCAGGCTGCGCAGCAGCGGGTAGATGTTGAAGTAGGAGGGCGCTTCGATCGCGACCGCATCGCCGGGTTGGGTCACCACGCGCAACGCCAGCTGCAGGGCTTCCATCGCACCATGCGTGAGCACCAGCCGGTCCGTGGTGGTGTGCAGCCCCAGCCGTGGCCCACGCTGCACTATCTGGGTCAGCAGCCGTGCCGCACCGTTGGGACGTGCGTAGGTCTCCACCGTGGTGGTGGCACGGCGCAGTACCTGCGCGGTGATGCGGGCCAGCTGCGCGCCGGGATAGAAACGCTTGCCGCGCGGGCCGGCGAACGCCAGATCGACGATGTCCGGTTGCTGCTGTGCGGCCAGCACGCGCGCCATCATCGCCTGCTGCGCGGGTGCAGTCGGTGGTGAGGGTGCCTGCCGCAGCGACTGGGTGGGTTCGGGCAGGCGCGGGCTGACCACGAAGCCGGCCTTGGGCCGCGGCAGCACCAGCCCGGCATCCTCCAGCTGCCGATACGCGGCGATCACCGTGTTGAGGCTGAGGCTGCGCTGTGTCGCCAGGCCGCGCAGCGACGGCAGCCGGGTGCCGACCGGCAAGCGTCCACTGCGGATCGCGTCGGCCATTTCATCGGCCAGGGACTGGTAGAGGTTGGTCGCCATCGGCATCTGCATCCACGGGTATCTGTAACCGTGCGGATGCCAGTCATCTGCATCTGTATCCGCCTCGGGACGCAGCCTACCATGGGCGTGATGACTTCCCTCGCGCACGGCAGAGCGATGTGTGCCGTGCGTCTTTTCTTCAGGTTCGCCGCGTGATCAGCGCGCCGAAATGGTGGTGCTCACCAGGCGCGGCTGCTCGCGGTACAGCGCCGGAAACTGCTGTTTCAGCGCCGCCACCTTGGGCAGGTCGTTGATCCGGATGTACAGCGATTCCGGATGCAGCGTGAGGTAGTTCTGGTGATAGCCCTCGGCGGCGAAGAACGGCTTGCCACCATCGACCTGGGTCACTACCGGCGCGGCGTAGGTCCTGGCCTGCTGCAGCTGGGCGATGTAGGCGCGGGTGGCATCGCGCTGCGCCGCGTCGTCGGCATAGACCGCCGAGCGGTACTGCGTGCCTCGGTCCGGGCCCTGCCGGTTGAGCTGGGTCGGGTCATGCGCCACCGAGAAGAACACCTGCATCAGCTGGCCATAGCTGACCTGGGCCGGATCGTAGGTGACCTGCACCGCCTCGGCATGGCCGGTTCCACCGCCGCCGACGCGCGGGTAGGTGGCATTCGCCGCACTGCCGCCGATGTAGCCGGAGAGCGCGTTGTCCACGCCCTTGATGTGCTGGAACACGCCCTGCACGCCCCAGAAGCAGCCACCGGCGAACACCACCTGTGCCCGCTTCACACCGGGTTGGCGCAGGTCCGCCTTGCCGGCAGGTGGCGGCATCGCCACGGCGGTGGTGGCTGCGGCGGCGAGTGCCGGTCGATCCAGACCCAGCACCACGCTGGCGGTGAGTGCCGCGATGGCGACAGCGATGCCGCCTGCAACGAGTTTGTCGACTGCGATCTTCATGCGATGGCTCCTCACCCAAACGTAAAGGCGTAGGCGTGCACGCCCGGATCGAGGAACTCGATCTCGAAGGTGCGCTCCTGCACGGCGCCGGACTGGCGGATCAGCTGATACAGACGGTTTTCATCCACGCGGCCGTCGCCGTCGGCGGAGATGTCTCCACCGGCTGCCGCGCCCGGCGGCTGCCCGTCGATGCGCACGCGGAACCGGACCGGCTTGCCGTCCTCGCCCGGCGCCAGCACCAGGTGCAGGTCACGTGCATGGAAGCGGAAGGCGATACGGCCGCCGCGTGTCTCCAGCCGGGCGTCCTCGTTGCCCACGGTCCAGCGTCCGGCCAAGGCCCACTGGTTGTGTTGAAGCGTGGCAGGCACGGTGTAGTCGGCAGGCTGGTCCTGGCGCTGGCCACCGGGGGAGGCGAAGTTCTCGGCACGCGCATGGCCGAGGTAGGTCTCCGGCGATTTGAGGTTGTCCATGTCGGCCTGGCGCGCTACACCGTCCAGCGTTATCGCGACCAGTGCATCGTCACCGGGCAGGGTGTTGCCGGCCTCGCGCAGCAGCTGGCGGATGATCTGCTCGGACTGCGCATAGTTGCCCTCGCCGAAGTGATGCGCGCGGATCCGGCCCTGCGCATCGATGAAGTAGTGCGCCGGCCAGTACTTGTTGTTGAAGCCGCGCCAGATCGCGAAGTCGTTGTCGATCGCAACCGGGTAAGTGACCTTCAGGTCCTTCACCGCCCGCTGCACGTTGGGGAGATTGCGCTCGAAGGCGAACTCCGGCGCATGCACACCGATCACCACCAGGCCGTGATCGCGATAGCGCTCGGCCCACTCACGCACGTAGGGCATCGCGCGCAGGCAGTTGATGCAGGAGTAGGTCCAGAAGTCGACCAGCACCACCTTGCCGCGCAACGCCTGCGCGTCCAGCGGCGGGCTGTTGAGCCAGCCGGTTGCGCCGGCCAGGGAGGGCAGGGTGCCTTCCACCGGCAGCGGCTGCCCGGGAGTAGCGGCGGAACTCATCATCGCCGCACCGGCCGCGGGCTGCTGTGCTGGCAGCACATCGAGCAGGCCCTGCTCCAGCTTCGCGGTACTGACCGTGGACAGCCGGGTCAGCACGCCGGTATCCCAGCCCATCGCAATGGCGATCACCGCCAGCAACGCGGCGATGCCGAGCCCGCGACGCACCCACTCGCCCACGCCAAGGCGGCGCTTGAGCGCGGCAAACACGCGCCCGCCGATCCAGATCGCCAGGGCCAGCGAGGTGGCTGCGCCCAGTGCATAGGCCAGCAGCAGCCCGCTGGTGCCGACACTGGCGCCCTGCAACGCCGCGCCGGTGAGGATCAGGCCGAGGATCGGCCCCGCGCACGGCGCCCACAGCAGGCCGGTGGCGATACCGATCAGCAGCGAGGTGCCCACGCCACCGCGGCCGGCATCACTGGCCGCATCGGCCGAGGCGCTCAGTCGCGCGCCCAGCCGCTGGAACGGCGACAGCAGGCGGTCGGCCAGCGCCGGCCACAGCAGTGCCAGCGCGAACACCGCCATCACCACCAGCGCGATCCAGCGCCCGATCTGGTTGGCCTGGGCCACCCATTGGCTGCTGACCGCCGCCAGGCTGGCGACCACGGCGAACATCAAGGCCATGCCGATCAGCAGCGGCAGGCCACTGCGCAGGAACGGGCGGTCCGAGCGGGCGAACACGAACGGCAGCACCGGCAGGATGCAGGGGCTGAGGATGGTGAGCACACCACCGAGATAGGCCAGCACGAGCAGAAGCATGGAGCGGTCCTTCTATGACGCAGGGGAGTGCGGCGCTCAGGCCGCGACGAAATTCATGGCCACGCCGTTCATGCAGTAGCGCAGGCCGGTGGGGCGCGGGCCGTCATCGAACACGTGGCCGAGATGGCCGCCGCAGCGCCGGCAATGCGCCTCGACACGGACCATGCCCAGGGTGGTGTCGCGGTCTTCGCCGACGGCATCGTGCAGCGGCGCCCAGAAGCTGGGCCAGCCGGTGCCGCTGTCGAACTTGGTGGAGGAGGAGAACAACGGCAGCGCGCAGCCGGCACAGCTGAAGGTGCCCCGCCGATGCTCTTTGTTGAGGGGGCTGCTGAACGGCCGCTCCGTGCTCTGCCGCCGCAGCACGCTGTACTGGGCAGGCGTGAGCTGTTCGCGCCACTGCGCATCGCTGCGCATGACCTCGAACTGGCGTGCGGGGGCGGCGGGCGCCGCCGGGGCAGGGTTGCTGCAGGCGGTCAGGCCAAACAGGCCGGCGGCAGCCGTCATGCCACCCATTCCAAGCACTTTGCGACGTGTGAAGCGCATGACCGATCTCCGGGCACGGGGACGATGCGGCCATGCTGCGCCCGGCCCGGTCAACGAATCCTCACGCAGGGTTAAATTTTCCGTGACACATTCAGGTCGCGATCCGTCGACAATGCCGCCATGCCCTCCTGCCGCCCCCTGAGCCGATGAGCAGTGCCAAGCGTGTCCTGATCGTCGAAGACGATGTCCACATCGCCAACCTGCTGCGCATGCACCTGCGCGACGAAGGCTATGAGGTCACCCATGCCGCCACCGGCGACGAGGGCCTGGCCCTGCTGGAGGCGCAGCCGTGGAGCGCGCTGGTGCTGGACCTGATGCTGCCCGGTGTGGACGGCCTGGAGATCTGCAAGCGTGCCCGCGCGATGACGCGCTACACCCCGATCATCATCACCAGTGCGCGCGCCAGTGAAGTGCACCGCATTCTCGGCCTGGAGCTGGGGGCGGACGATTACCTGGCCAAGCCCTTCTCGATGCTGGAACTGGTGGCACGCGTGAAGGCGCTGCTGCGCCGTGTCGAGGCGATGGCGCAGAACGCACGCATCGACGCCGGCGAGATCGAGGTGGCCGGGCTGCGCATCGACCCGGTCGCCCGCACGGCACTGGTCGACGGCCGGCCCTTGGAACTGACCCCGCGCGAGTTCGACCTGCTGTACTTCTTCGCCCGTCATCCCGGCCAGGTGTATTCGCGGATGGACCTGCTCAACCAGGTCTGGGGCTATCAACACGACGGCTACGAACACACCGTCAACACCCACATCAACCGGCTGCGCAACAAGATCGAGCGCGATGCGGCCAACCCGCAGCGCATCCAGACGGTGTGGGGGCGCGGCTACAAACTGGTCGATGGCCACGAGGGGACAGACACATGATCCGCCTCACCTTGTCCCAGCGCCTGTCCGCGGTGTTCTTCGCGCTGTTGCTGCTGTGCTGTGGCGCACTGGTCTGGATCCAGATGCGCAGCACCACCGTGCATGAGCAGGAAACCGTGCAGCGCCTCTCACGCGGGCTGGCCGAGCACATCGCGCGCAGCGGCGAGCTGATGGATGGCCGCGGCATGCGCAATGGTGAAGTGCGCGCCCTGTTCGGCAAGCTGATGGCGGTCAACCCGAGCGTGGAGGTGTATCTGCTCGACGACCAGGGCCGCATCCTTGGCCATGACGCGCCGGACGGTCACCTTAAACGCAGCCGTGTCGATCTGGCGCCTGTGCAGGCGCTGCTGCGCGACGAGCCGCTGCCGATCCTCGGCGATGACCCACGCAGTGCGACCGGCCGCAAGGTGTTCAACGCGGCGCCGCTGTGGGTGCAGGGGCATCAGGCGGGCTACATCTACGTGGTGCTGGTCGGTGAACAGCGCGAGGCGCTCGCCGCCAATATCGCGGCCAACAGTACGCTGCGCACCACGTTGTGGTCGCTGGCGATCGTCGCCGTGGTGGGGCTGCTGGCTGGCCTGGTCGCATTTCGCTGGGTGACCCGCCCGCTGCGCCAGCTGACCCGGCGCATCCAGTCCTTCGACGTGGATACGGCCACGCCGGATGCCGCGCCGCCCCCGGCGCCGCTGCGTCCGGGCGAGCGCGACGAGCTGGCCATCCTGCAGCACAGCTTCGGGCATATGGCCCAGCGCCTGGGCGAGCAGTGGCAACAGCTGCGCCAGCAGGATCTGCAGCGGCGCGAACTGGTCGCCAACATCTCCCACGACCTGCGCACGCCGTTGTCGTCGCTGCACGGGTATCTGGAAACGCTGGCACTCAAGGACGCCACGCTCAGTGCTGACGAACGCCAGCGTTATCTGTCCATTGCCCTGTCGCAGAGCCACAAGGTCGGTCGCCTGGCCCAGGCACTGTTCGAGCTGGCTCGCCTTGAACACGGCGGCGTGGTGCTGGACCGCCAGACCTTCTCGCTGCCTGATCTCGTGCAGGACGTGTTCCAGAAGTTCGAGCTGGCCGCGCAGTCGCGCCGGCAGACGTTGAGTGCCGACATCCCACCGGGTTTGCCGCCGGTGGTCGCGGATCTGGCGTTGATCGAGCGGGTGCTGACCAACCTGCTCGACAACGCGATCCGCCACACGCCCGAAGGCGGGCGCATCACGGTGACCCTGCACGCGTCGGGCAGCGAGGTGCAGGTCAGCGTGGGCGATTCCGGTCCGGGCATCGCTGCCGAGCGGCGCGACACCTTGTTCACCACGATGCCGGCGCTGGGCAGCCAGCGCCCCGACAGCGGTGGCCTTGGCCTGCTGATCGTGCACCGCATCCTGCAGTTGCACGGGCGACCGATCCACTTGATGGACAGCCGCGAAGGCGCGCTGTTCGTGTTCACGCTGCCTGCCGCGACGCTGTCGCCGCGGCTCTGAGCGCAGGCCTGCCGCTCAGCGGCGTGGCAGCAGCAGCCGGAAGCGTGCGCCGCCCAGGACCGAGTCGCAGACATCGGCGCTGCCGCCATGTTTGGCCGCGATGATCTGGACCAGGGCCAGCCCGAGGCCGAAGCCGTCGGGATGCTGCTGGAGCTGCACGTATGGCTGGAAGATGCGCTCGCGGTCGGCGGGCGCGATGCCGGGCCCATCGTCGTCGACGGCGATGACCAGCCGGTGATCCAGTGCATGGGCGCTGACGACTACCTGGGTGGCGGCATGGCGCAGTGCATTGCCGATCAGATTCTGGAGCGCGAGCAGCAGTGCATCGCGGTTGGCCGAAAGTGACGGCTGATGGGGCGGCTGGAAGCAGAGCCGGGGCCTGCCTGCGCCAGCGGGCCGGGCGCGGTCACCCAACACCGTGAACAGCCCCGCGACGTCCAGCGGCTCGGTGATGATCTGTGTGCTGCGCCCGAACTGTGCGTAGGCCACGCCAGCCGAGGCGAGCTGTTCGAGCCGGACGACATCCTCCTTCAGTCCATCGCGCAGCGCCACGCTGTCCGCATCGCAGGTGTCGATCTGCATCATCGCCAGCGCGAAACGCATCCGTGCCAACGGGGTGCGGGTCTCATGCGCCACGGCCTGCGACAGAATCCGCTGGCCTTCCATCACGTCCTGCAGCTGCCTGGCCATGCTGCACAGGGCATGTTGCAGTGGGCGGACCAACCGTGTGCCGACCACCGGCGCTTTGACGGCAAGGTTGCCTTGCTGGATCGTCAATGCCATTTCACCCAGCGCGTAGACGTCGCGCCACAGGCGGTAGACCAGGAAGTACAGGGGAAGCGCGATCGCAATGATGAAGATGCCCATCATCACCGCGGTATCCACCCACTCACTGTCGTACCAGTCGACATCGGCGTGCTGCGGCTCGGAGAAGTCGCCCAGCACCAGCACGCGCGGGGAGCCGGGCAGGCGCTGGTAGCTGAAGTGCGCGTCGTCGGTCAGCACCAGTCCGCCCTGGTCGAGGTGTTGAAGCGATCGCGCGTCGAGCGCGTGCGGCGCCTGCTCCAACGTTGTCACCCGCAACGGATAGGCGAACTGCATCTGCAGTTGCCGGGTCAGCATCGGCCACTCCGCTTCCGGTGTGGCGGCGTAGCGGTCGTGCAGAAGATGGTGGATGCCCTGCAGCTGGGTACGGACCTGCTGGCCTTCTCCCTGTTCGGTCAGCACGGCCCACAGGTACAGCCCGGCTGCGATGAGCACCAGGTAGGCGATCACGAAGCCCAGGCAGTAACGCACAAACAGGCTGAAGTGACCGACGGCGGTAACCTTCGCCTTTGCCGGAGACATACTGTCAGCCCCAACCGGCACGATTGAACAGATAGCCCTTGCCGCGGATCGTCTTGATCCGGTCCGGCGCCTCGCCGAAGTCGCCAAGCTTGCGCCGCAGGCGCGAGATCCGTGCATCGATCGAGCGGTCGAGCCCATCAAAGCCGATGCCACGCAGATGGCGGAGCAGATCATCGCGGCTGAGCACGGTGCCGGCGCTCTGGGCCAGGCAGATCAAAAGATCGAACTCCGCGGTGGTCAGTTCCACGCGCTGCGATTGAAGCGTCACTTCACGCGTGTCGCGCTCGATGCGCAGCTGCCCGAACTGCAACGCCGCGTACCCATGGCGCTGATCGCTGTCGCGCCGCAGGTGCGCACGGATCCGTGCCAGCAGCACGCGCGGCTCGATCGGCTTGCCGATGTAGTCGTCTGCCCCCAGTTCCAGCCCCAGTACCTGGTCGATGTCGTCCGTGCGGGCACTCAGCATGCAGATCAGACCGCGGAAGTGGGGGCGGATGGCCGCACACACCGCGAACCCATCGATGCCGGGAAGGGTGACATCGAGCAACACCACCGCCGGTGCCAGCGCAGGAATCTGCTCGATGGCATGTTCACCGGTGAGCGCATGCACGACCTGGTAACCGTGCCGCACCAGGTATCCGCTCATCAACGCGCCCAGGCGAACGTCATCCTCAACCAATACGATATCCACCATGTTGACGGCGTCCGCGTGACCTGAGGCGATCCTAAGCCAATGCAGCGACAGGCCACCGTCGGCCGTGCCGAGCGCAGGCGCCATGTTCATATCGGGCGCACGTCGAGGGTGAGCCAACGTGCGGCATGGCTGCAAAGGCGGCTGGTAACGACAGATTGTGGCGCTCGTAAGCCAACAGGACCGATACGGCCAGAGTCATCTGCCCGTACAGCGAGTGTCGCTTTCTACGCGGTGTGACACGCCGTTACAGACCGTCGCTCGCGGTTGCGTGGCACACACGCGTTCTGCACTGACGTGTGGTCGCCGTGAACGCACGCTTCGCACTCCCCAACCTGGAGTCACTCATGCAGATCACACGCACTCTCATCGCTTTGTCGTTGACCATGGCCGCCACCACGGTGTACGCATCCCCGGTCGACCGCGAAGGCGCATACGCCTACGCCGGGCTGGGCCAGGTCCAGTCGAGCTGGTCGATCCCCGCTGGCGACGTTGTGGCCGGCGTCAAGCGCAAGCAGAGCAATTCCGGCGCAGGTTACGTTGCCGGTGCAGGCTACCGGTTCAGCCCGCATCTGGCGGCGGAAGCTTCGTTCGAGAGCACCTTGAGCAATAGCCGCAGCAGTCACCCCACCACCGCCGTGTTCACCCCCCGCTCCTTCACTGTGGGTGGCGTGGCCCTGCTGCCGATCGGTGAGCGGGTCGAGCTGTTCGGCAAGGTCGCTGTCGGCAGCCGCCAGCAGAAGTTGCTGCCGTCCACTGCGGTCGATGCCAAGCCCACCCGGCAGAACAAGTTCGCCACCACGCCCAGTGTCGGCGCCAACGTCTATCTGACCGAAGCGCTTGCGCTGCGCGCCGAGTACAGCCTTCCGATGACGGCCAACACGAAGGTGCGTGAGGCCGCCGGCGTCGAGAAGCTCCGCTTCAGCACCTGGAACCTGGGCGTCGGTTACCGCTTCTGATCGCAAACGCACCCTCTCGTTTCCGGCCGACAGGAGCGGGGATGGCATTGGCGAGGGGGCGCGCCGTGTGGCGTGCCCTCGTGTTCTGGCAGGAGATCCCATGAGTGGAATCTGTGGTGCATGGCTGCGCCCGGGAAAGACCACGGCCGAGCTTGCCCGGCATGTGCAGGCGATGGGGGCGACACCGCCTCATCGCATCGATACGCTTCCGGCCGTCTGGTCTGATGAGACCGGCAGCATGGGGTTGGCGCAGCTGCAGTGCGCCGTTGAGCAGCAGCGCACCCCGCGACAATCGGCATGCGGCCGCTACGTGTTGTGTCTGGATGGGATGCTGCATACGCGCTCGATCCTGCAGCGTGAGTACACGGGCATCGTCGCCTCGCCGGCCGACGATGCGACCCTGCTGCTTGTTTCGATCGCCGCACGTGGTCTGCAGCGGACGTTGCATGACTGCGACGGCGCATTCGCGCTGGCGGTGTGGGACCGCGAAGATGATGTGCTCTGGCTGGCGCGCGATCGGGTAGGTGCGCGGCCGCTCTATTACGGCTGGTGCCAGGGCACTCTGCTGCTCGCCTCCCGCCTTGGCTCGCTGCACGGCTATCCCGGATTCCAGGCGCCGGTCAACCGGGATGCGCTGGCGCTGCTGCTTCGCTTCGGCTACATCCCTGCACCACACAGCATCCATCAGGGCCTGTACAAGGTGGCCGCAGGCTGTGTGGTGCGTCTGAATCTCTCCGACCACCTGGCGGGTGCTGCGGCTCATGCCTCGCACGCGGGCGGTCGGCGCTACTGGGATGCCCGCGATGAGATGTGCAGTGCAATCGACGCGCGCGCACAGGCAGCGTCGTGCCAGGACGGTGCCATCGAGGGGCTGGAGATGCTGCTGCATCAAGCCGTCGACCGACGCCTGCCACCCGCCGGCGCTGCCGCCGCGTTCCTGTCCGGCGGCACCGACTCCTCGCTCGTCACCGCGGTCGCGCAGTCGCAGTCCGCACTGCCGGTCGAGACGTTCACCGTCGGATTCGACGATCCTCGCCACGATGAGGCCGACTGGGCAGATCAGGTTGCCGCGCGGTTGGGGACCCGGCACACGCGTCATATCCTTCGCCGTAGTGAAGCGTCCACGCTGGTCGCAGCGTTGCCGGACATCTGGTGCGAACCGTTCGCCGATGCCTCCCAGGTTCCGACGTTGCTGGCCTGCCTGCTTGTGTCAGGGGGCCACCGCGTCGTACTGACCGGCGATGGTGGGGATGAGCTGTTCTACGGCCATGGCGCCTATCAGCGCGCAATCCGCAACGCGCGGTGGACGGATCGAGTACCTGCGTCCTTGCGCGGGGTGCTACAGCGATGGGCGTTGCCGCATCAGGAACGCGCACGTCTGGGCGGCTGGGCGGCGCTGCGCTCGGAGGCGGGTGCGGACAGCCTTGAGGCGCACTACCTGTTGCGTGTGTCGCGCTGGCGTGACCCTGCCCAGGTCGTGTTGCGCGCGATCGAGCCGGCGACGGTGTTCAGCGATCGTACGCGTTGGCTGGACCGGGGCGATCCGCAGGACCGTGTGCAGTACCTGGATTTCCTGATGGATCTCGGTAACGGCATCCTGCCCAAGATCGATCGCGCCGGCGCCGCACACGGGCTCGATACGCGATCACCGCTGCTGGACCCCGCCGTGATCCGCTTTGCCTGGTCGCTGCCGACAGCGCTCAAGTACGCGCAGGGGCAGCACAAGTGGATCCTGAAGCAGCTGTTGGGCCGGCACCTGCCGGCGTCCTTGGTCCATCGCCCGAAGATGGGCTTTGGTCCGCCCGTGGCCGCCTGGCTGGCCGGGCCGCTTTTTGCGTGGGCCAACGCGCTGCTGGACGAGCAGCGCTTGCGCCGTGAGGGCTACTTTGACGCCGGCCAGGTCGCGCTGATGTGGGCGGAGTTTTGTCAGGGCCGCCGCAAGTGGCACACCCACCTGTGGCCGATCCTGATGTTCCAGGCCTGGCTGGAACGCCACCGGCATGCGGTGGCCGAGGGCTGAGCAGCGCCCAAAAAAAGACCCGACAGAGGGAGGGTTCTGTCGGGTCTGGGATTGCGTGGGGGGAGGGACCCACGCAAATTCGATGTTGTCCGGCTCAGCCGCGGGTCTTGCCTGCGCTGGGCGTGGCGGCCGCGAACGGCTGCCCGGCGAGTTCGCCGAAGGCTTCGGAGGCCTTCAGCCCCAGGCCGGCCACTTCCTGGCTGGCGCTGGTCCAACGGGCGAGGTTGTCACGTGCCAGTTGCGCGCCTTTGGGCAGCAGCGACTGCAGCGTGCCAGCATCCTGTGACTGCACGATTTCACCGAAGAACCCGCTGGTGGCGGTGATGTTCTTTTCCAGCGTCTTCAACTGCACCCCGAACATGCTTTCGGCATTTTCCAGTGCGAGCCGGTTGGCACGCGTGGCCGTGGCGGCCAGCTGGCGGGTGTAGTCGCTGAAGGAATCGGTGAACGCGGACGCCATGGTCAGGACGGCTCGAGAACGGTGATGCAATGCAGCATACGCCGAATATATTGCGATGCAACATATTTTTCCCGAACCGGTCCGGATTTACCCGGTTTCGGTCAGAAAACCTTCAGGATCAACGGGATGGCAGGGCATCCCGAGGGTGATCAACCGCGGTAGCGGCAGCCGGAGGTGCAGGTTTCGTGCACGGTGACTTCGCTCAGCTCGGGCAGGGCCGGCTTGAGCTCGTCCCAGATCCACATCGCCAGGCGCTCGCTGGTCGGGTTCTCCAGGCCGGGGATGTCGTTGAGGTAGTGGTGGTCCAGACGGTCGTAGATCGGCTGGAAAGCGGCTTTGACGTCGCCGAAATCCATGATCCAGCCGGTCTGCTCGCCGGGTTCGCCTTCCACTTTGAGTTCCACCCGGAACGAGTGGCCGTGCAGGCGCGCGCACTTGTGGCCCGGCGGCACGTTGGGGAGGTGGTGAGCGGCCTCGAGGGTAAAGACTTTGAAGATTTCCATGGCCGCATTGTAGCGGCGGGGCGGGGGTGCGGCGGACCGCGCTCGTTAATTGTTGCTAACGAAAACATTTCCATCCGGATGAAGAGATGTTAGTTTCTCTTATATCCGTATGAAGAGATGTTATTGGCCGTGGTTCAGCCAGGCATGGACTACTGCGGAACTTGTCGTCCACCACCCCACTGAAGTTCATGCCCAAGCACACTCTTCTTGTAGCGGCGTTGTCCGTCGCTCTGGCAACGCCTTTGACCGCGTTCGCCGACGCCGCCCCCGATGCCGCCGCCGCCGGCGCCAGCAAGACCCTCGCCGCCGTGCGGGTCACCGGGTCCAACATCAAGCGCACGGATACCGAGTCGGCCAACCCGGTGCAGGTGATCGAGCGCCAGCAGCTGGAGGAGACCGGCAAGGCCACCGTCGCCGACCTGCTGCGCTCGATCTCGGCCAACACCGGCAACGCCGCCAACGAAACCACCAACAACGGCTGGGCCTCCGGTTCGGCCGGCATCGGCCTGCGCGGCCTGTCGCAGAAGAACACGCTGGTGCTGCTCAACGGCCGCCGGCTGGCCAACTACGGCTTCCCGGCCGGCGGCCTGTCGGACACCTTCGTCAATCTCAACGCGCTGCCGTTGGTTGCGGTCGAACGCATCGAAGTGCTCAAGGACGGCGCCTCGGCCGTGTACGGTTCGGATGCCGTGGCCGGTGTGGTCAACATCATCACCCGGCAGAATTTCGAAGGTGCCGAACTCGGTGGCAGCCTGGGCACCGCCGATCAGGGCGGGCTGGACGAGCAGAACCTGAAGTTCATCGGCGGCATCGGTGATCTGGACACGGACGGCTACAACATCCTGGTCAGCCTGGAGGGCTACAACCGCGAGCGCCTGGACCAGGACGAGCGCGACCTGACCAAGTCCGGTATCTACACCGACAAGCCCGGCGGCCGCTGGAACGGCTGGTCGGCCAAAGGCGCGCGCTACCTGGTCAATGGCACCTCGGTGCCGATGCTCGATGCCAATGGCAACTGCCCGGACGGCACCACGCTGGTCGCCAGCGCACCGATCGACGGCCTGGCCGGCAACACCTGCGGCTTCAACCAGGCGCCGTACACCACGCTGATCCCCTCGACCAAGCGCTACCAGGCCTACGTCAACGGCACCTTCCGGGTGAACGACAACGTCGAAGCGTTCGGCGAAGTGCTCTACAGCGACATCAAGGGCGTCTCCTGGTTCGGCAGCAGCCCGTTCTTCACCCTGGAAAGCGGTCGCTTCGCGCTCAACGCCGATACCGGGCTGGCCGAACCGGTGTCGTCCAATCTGCCCGCCAGCAGCCCGTACAACCCGTATGGCCGCGCGGTGCCGATCGAATACACCTTCTTCAACCTCGGTGCGACCATCAAGACCAACCGCTCGCAGGCCTACCGCGGCCTGGTCGGGCTGCGCGGCAGCCTGCAGAACTGGGATTGGGAAGTCGGTGCGTTCGGCGCGCGCAGCAGCGAGCGCGAGACCGTCTCCGGCGGCTTCGCCAACCGCTATGCACTGGCCGATGCGCTCGCCACCGGCAGCTATAACCTGCTCAATCCGTCGGCCACTCCGCAGGACGTGCTCAACGCGATCAACATCAGCACGCTGCGCCCGGCCGAGTCGGTGCTGCAGGGCGTGGATGCCAAGATTTCCGGTGCGATCGGCCATACCTGGGCCGGTGAGATCGGCTTCGCCGCCGGTGCCGAGTGGCGCCGCGAGAAGCTCGATTCCAACAACCCCTGGCAGATCGATGCGGGCCTGCAGATCCGCCCGGCGATCGCCGAGGTGCACGGTGAGCGCAAGGTCACCGCGGCCTATGCCGAAGTGAACGTGCCGCTGGCCGAGCGTCTGGAACTGCAGGCGGCTGCGCGCGCCGATCACTACAGCGATTTCGGCGATGCGTTCTCGCCCAAGCTGAGCCTGCGCTGGCAGCCGTGGGACATCCTGCTGGTGCGTGCCGCCGCCTCCAAGGGCTTCCGCGCGCCGTCGCTGTCGGAGAACTCCAACAGCACCAGCATCGCCTACGGCAGCGTGATCGATCCGCGCGACCCGGACGTGCCGGGCTCGCGGCAGAACCCGACCTTCTTCACTGTCGGCAACAACGATCTCAAGCCCGAGCGCACCAAGAGCTTCAATGCCGGCATCGTGCTCTCACCGTGGACCAACACCAGCCTGAGCGTGGATTACTACCGCATCGAGCTGGAAAACCTGGTGGGCACCAACAACACTCAGACCCTGGTCACCGACAACGTGCCGGGCGCGGTCAGCCGCGATGAGCGCGGCAAGCTGCTGGCGGTGTTCAACCGCTACCAGAACCTGAGCGAGCTGAAGACCTCCGGCTTCGATGTCGAACTGCGTCAGCGCTTCCCGACGGCGCGTGCGGGCGACTTCGGCCTGAGCACCGCCTTCACCCATGTGCGCGACTACAGCCGCCCCACCGTGGTCGGTGGCCCGCTGGTGGATTACGCCGGCAGCAACCTCGGCGCGACCCTGCCCAAGAACAAGGCCACCACCACCTTCGACTGGAGCTATGGCGACTTCCGCACCGCGCTGACCTGGTACTACACCAGCGGGTACGACCAGAAGGCCAGCGCCGCGGCCACTGCCGTGCAGGATCGGGTGGATGCGTACAACCAGTTCGATCTGTACCTGGGGTACACGGGTATCGACAAGCTGACCGTGTACGCGAAGATCCAGAACCTGGCCGATGAGGAACCGCCGTACGACGCCTCCTTCCCGCGCATCCGCGCGCCGTATGACTTCAGTCAGTACGACCTGCGTGGTCGCTACTTCACGGTCGGCTTCGACTACCGCTTCTGACCTCATCCAGCGCACCGGAGCGTGCGTATCCACAGGGTCGGAAGGAACCGGCCCGTCTTTCGGGGAATCGCTGTGTCTTTGCAACGTCGTCTGTTCTCCCCCATCGCCTGGGTGGCGCTGGTGCTGTCTGTGTTCGCTGCGCCTGCCTCTGCGCAGAGCGCGTACTTCTTCCCGGCCGGCGGTGATTTCGATCCGGCCGTGCCCACGCCCCAGCAGTTTCTCGGCTATGAGATCGGCAGCCGTTACACGCGGCACGATCAGCTGGTGGCCTACTTCAACGAACTGGCCAAGCACTCGGACAAGATCAAGGTTGAAGAGATCGGCCGCAGCTACGAGGGCCGCCCGCTGCTGATCGCCACGGTGACCTCGGCGCAGAACCTGCAGAATCTGGAGACGCTACGCCGCCAGCACGTCACCCTGGCCGATCCTGCGCAGCCGCTCTCGGCCGCCGGCAGCAGCCCGGTGGTGGTATGGCTGGGCTACAGCGTGCACGGCAATGAAACCTCCAGCGGCGAAGCGGCGATGCTCACCGCTTACTACCTGGTCGCCAACCGCAGCGCGGAGACCGCGCAGTGGCTGCAGCAGGCGGTGGTGCTGTTCGATCCGGCGCAGAACCCGGATGGGCGCGACCGCGCGGCAAGCTGGCACAACGCCTATGCATCCTCGCCTGCCTCGGCCGATCCGGCGGACAAGGAACATGTCGAACCGTTCCCGCAGGGCCGCACCAATCACTACTTCACCGATCTCAATCGCGACTGGCTGGCGCTGACCCAGCAGGACACGCGGCCGAAGATCGCCTATTTCCACCAGTGGTATCCGAACGTCCAGATCGATTTCCACGAAATGGGCAAGGACAGCACCTACTACTTCGAGCCGTCGCCGGCGAGCATGCACAGCCCGCTGATTCCGGCGGCGTCGTATGACTTCAACAAGACCCTGGCCAAGTACCACGCCCAGTCGCTGGATGCATTGGGCTCGCTGTATTACACCGGGGAGAACTTCGACAACTTCTCGCCGGTGTACGGCTCGACCTACCCGGACTTCCACGGCGCGGTCGGCGTGACCGTGGAGCAGGCCAGCTCGCGCGGCCGCGTGCAGGAATCGGTCAACGGCCTGCTGACCTTTGGCTTCACCATCCGCAATCAGGTCGCCACCGGACTGGGCACGGTGCGGGGTGCAGTGACCGAGCGCGACGGGCTGCTGAAGCTGCAGAAGGAGTTCTTCCAGTCCGCACTGAAGCAGGCCAACCAGCAGCCGGTGAAGTCCTTCGTGTTCGGTGATGCCGCCGACCCGGGCCTGACCCAGCGCCTGCTGGATCTGCTGCTGCAGCACCAGATCACGGTGCAGGCGTTGAGCGCCCCGGTCACCGTGGATGGGCTGCGCTTCGAACCGGGCAGCGCGTACGTCGTCCAGGCCGCCCAGCCGCAGTTCCGCCTCGTCCATTCGATCTTCGCTGACACCCCGCCGATCAAGGGCGATGTGTTCTACGGCAGCACCTCCTATGCGATCGCGCCGGCGTACGGCATCGCCTTCGCCGCGAGCCGCAGCCGGATTGCCGGTGGCGAGCGCGTGGCCAGAGTGCCCGCGGCCAACGGTGGTGTCGTGGGCGGTCAGGCGGGCTACGCGTACGTGTTCGATTGGCGCGATTACAACGCCAGCCGCGCGCTGTATGCGCTGCAGGCCAAGGGCGTGGTGACGCGTGCGGCCTTCCAGCCGTTCACCGCGGCCACCGCCCAGGGCGAGCAGTCATTCGGCTATGGCAGCGTGGTGGTGCCGGTCGCGGGCCAGCCGCTGGCCGGTGCCGAGCTGCTTGCCGCGGTCGATGCGGTCGCACGCAGCAGTGGGGTTCACATCCAGGCGCTCTCCAGCGGGCAGAGCCGTGGTGGCATCGACTTGGGCAGTGACAGCGTCAAGGCACTGCGCAAGCCGGCGGTGGCGCTGGTGATGGGCGAAGGCGTCAGCGCCACCGAGATCGGCTCGGCGTGGTTCCTGCTTGATCAGCACCTGCAGTTGCCGGCGAGCAAGATCGACCCGGCCCAGCTGGGCAAGATCACGCTGGACCGCTACACCACGATTGTTCTGGCCGGCGGGACCTATGCCGGCGTGGATGCCACCGCCGTGGCGGCGCTCAAGCGCTGGATCAACGCCGGTGGCTCGCTGATCACCTACGGCACGGCCGCGCGCTGGGCAATCGAGCAGAAGCTCAGCGACGAAGTGCTGGGGCCGGAGGAGAAGGAACCGGAAGCCGCCCGACGTGCGTTCGGCGATCAGCGCGACATCGCGGCGATCGAACGGGTGAGCGGCAATATCCTCAGCGCGGACGTGGACAACACGCATCCGCTGGGCTTCGGCGTACCGCGTCGGCAGCTGGCGGTGAACAAGGAGAACGGCCTGAGCTTCCAGCCCAGCCGCAACCCGTTCTCCACCGTGGTGCGCATCGACGAGGCGCCCAGGGTCAACGGTTACCTCTCCGAGCGCAACCGCAGCCGCGTCGCCGGTGCCGCGTGGCTGGTGGTGTCGCCGCAGGGGCAGGGCAATGTGGTGCTGTTCGCCGATGATCCGGCGCACCGCAAATACTGGCACGGCACCGAGCGCCTGCTGTTGAACGCGATCTTCTTCGGCAACCAGCTCAACCCGACCAAGCCGCGCGGCTGACACGCGTGGTACCGGTAGTGCCGGCCGCTGGCCGGCTCCCGACCGTTCCCACCGCGACACGCAGCTCCGCCACACTCACCTGATGGCGGGGCTTCCAACCCCAAGCAATAGCCGACCCACGTCGGCTGTTTCCGTTTGTCAGACACCCATCACACCCCATGTGAAATTTCCGTATTGCGAATCATTCGCAATACGAATAGGATGGCGCCCGCCGGCTCGACCCGCAGCCGTCCTTCCAGGGGAACCACCATGAAGATCGTTCCGCTCACCGCTGCCCTGATGGCACTGGTGCTGGCCCCGGCCGTCCTCGCGCAGCCGGCCAGCAAGGCCGCCACCGCCTCGCCGACCGCGGCCGCCTTCCTCGCGCAGTTCGCCACCGAGGGCACGGACAGCGTCAGCTGGGCTCAGTTCGAGGCCTTCCGCAAACAGCGTTACGCCGAGACCGACCGCAACCAGGATGGTCATGTCGACGAGCAGGAATACGTCGACGAGTACCTGCAGCGCTTCGACGTGCGTCTGGCCGACGCACGCGCCGGCCACCTGCGCCAGACCGACACCCGCTTCAAGGCGTTGGACCGCGACAAGAACGGCGCGATCAGCCGTGCCGAGTACGATGCCGCCGGCGAACGCACCTGGGCCGGCTACGAGACGTCGCAGAACGCCACGCAGGAGACCGCCGCAGCGTCTTCGCGCGATCCACTGAAGATGCCGACCTCGCATACCGCCAACGGCATGCTGGAGCTCTACGACCGCAACAAAGACGGCGCGGTTGATCGCGAGGAGTTCGTTGCGGTGCGCGCGGCCAGCTTCGCCGCCACCGACGCCGATGACAACGGCGCCCTGTCGCTGGCCGAGTACACCGCCGAGTTCGAGGGCCGCCTGGACGAGCAGCGCCAGCGTGTCCGCGCCGATGCCGAGCGCCAGGCCCGCGTGCGCTTCGCCTCGCTGGACAAGGACAAGGACGGCCGGATGACCTTCGCCGAGTACCAGCTCTCCGGCAAGCGCATGTTTGATCGTGCCGACAGCAACGGTGATGGCGTCGTCGATGCGCGCGATCCGGAGCCGGTTGCCGGCGCGCATTCGGCCAACGGCAACCGCTAGCGACGCGGACGTGCCGCGCACGTCCCACGTATCAGCCAACGATGAATCCGGCGCGCGATTTCCCGCGCGTCCGTGTGCCTCCCAGCCCCGCTCGGTCCACCGATCGCCGCAGCCAGGAACGGCCCGCCGCCACCGCGGCGCTCACGCCATTCCCTACCCCTCCTGCGGAGCTTGATCATGAAGTCGTCCCTCACCCTGCTGGCCTTGGCGGTTGCCGCCAGCCTGTCCGTCAGCGTGCACGCTGAAACCGCCAACGATGCCAGTACGCTCGATACCGTGCGTGTGCAGGCCGAGCGTGCCAAGAAAACGCGTTCGACCAACCAGAACGTCACCGTGCTCACTGCAGCCGATCTCGACAGCGAGATGGCCAATACGATGGAAGAAGCGATCCGCTACATCCCCGGTGTCAGCATCGTGGACATGGGCCGTTTCGGCGACAACGGCTTCAACATCCGTGGCCTGGAAAGCGACCGCGTGGCGATCACCGTCGATGGCCTGAGCCTGGGCGAATCGGTGGAAACCGCGCGTTCCTACGAGTTCTTCCGCGGTGGCCGCGGCGATGTGGACATCGATACGCTCAAGAGCCTGGCCGTGATCAAGGGCGCCGATTCGATCAGCGCCGGCAGCGGCGCACTGGGCGGCGCGGTGGTGTTCACCACCAAGGACCCGGCCGACTATCTCAAGACGAGCGGCAACGATACCCACCTTGGGTTCAAGGCGGGGTACTCCGGTGCCAACGACGAAACCATGGGCACGCTGACCTTCGCCAACCGCACCGGCATCGTCGAATCGATGCTGGTCTATACCCGTCGCGAGGGCCATGAATCCGAGTCGTGGTACGACACCACGAACGACCGCATCGGGGTCGGTCGCCGCACGCCCGATCCGGTCGACAGCACCCGCGACAACCTGCTCGGCAAGCTCGATCTGCAGCTCGACGAAGCCAATACGCTGGGCTTCCTGTACGAGCGCGGCCGCGCCACCAACGACGTGGACAACCTGTCGCGCGTCTATGCACCGGGTTACCTGTCGCGCAAAGGCCATGACACCAACGACCGCGACCGCTACGGCGTGAACTACCAGTGGCGGGCCGACAACGCGCTGTTCGATACCCTCGATGCGCAGGTGGACCGCCAAGTGACCGACAGCCGTGGCATCACCACCATCGTGGCCGGCAGTGGCTGCCCGGGCGGCGCCACGCCGTGCCTGCGCAGCGAGAACCGCTCGACCAAGCAGACGCTGGACCGTGCCGCGGCCGATTTCAGCAAGGTCTTCTCCACCGCAGGTGCACGCCATGACGTGGTCTACGGCCTGGCCTGGCAGCAGCGCGACATCGACTTCACCGCCGTCGATACCCGCTGGAATGCCGCAGGCGCCATTGCCTCGGTGGAGATCGATCCGCGCCAGGTGCCCAAGACCGACGTGACCGCCTGGAACCTGTACCTGCGCGACAGCGTGCAGCTGCTGGACGAGCGCCTGACCCTCAGTGCCGGCGCACGCTATGACCGCTACGACTATTCGCCGCAGGTGGACGCCACCTTCGTGGATCGCACCGGCACCGTGCGTGATGTCAGCTTCGCTTCGCCGAGCTGGCAGCTGGGCGCCGAATACCGCTTCCTGCCCGACCATGCGCTGTGGGCGCAGGTGGGTCGTGGCTTCCGTGCGCCGACCGTGGCGGACATGTATTCGCCGACCAGCGCCACTCAGGTGATCAATGCGCAGAACGGCCAGCCGCTGCTGCTCAATGACACCGTATCCAATCCAGACCTGGCGTCGGAAAAGAGCCTGAATCTGGAACTTGGTTACCGCTGGAGTACCGACCGTGCACAGCTGGGCCTGTCGGTGTTCCGCGACCGCTACGAGAACTTCATCGAGTACACCAACCTGGCGCAGTCGGTGCCGGGTGGGTTCCGCACGACGGCGACCGGTCCGGTGCTGTACTCGCGCAACTACACGATGCCGACCAACGCGGGCGAAGTGACGGTCAAGGGGGTGGAACTGGAAGGACGCTGGCAGATCAGCGATGCATGGTCCTCGCGCCTGGCCGCCTCGTACAGCGAAGGCGAGAAGCGCAACGGCGATCCGCTGGAGAGCATCGTGCCGGCCAGTGCCGTGCTGGGCGTGCGCTATGCACCGTCGCCGGTGTGGAACGTCACCGCCAGCGTGACCCATGCCGTGGCCAAGAAGGCCAAGGACGCCTACACCAGCGACGCCACCGGCAAGGTCACCACGCCGGCCTTCGTCGACAAGGCCGACGGCTACACCGTGCTGGATCTGTACGGCACCTGGAACGTCACCCCGCAGTGGAAGCTCAGCGCTGGCCTCTACAACCTGACCAATGAGGAGTACTACCTCTGGCAGCGCGTGCGCAACATCAACAAGGGCACCAACACGCTGTACGGCTACGTCAACGATGAGGGCATCGGCCGCTACAGCGAGCCGGGCCGCAATGCGCGGATCACGGTGGCCTACAGCTTCTGAAGCCGGTGCACCGACCCAAGGCCGAGCCGCCGGTAGTGGGGGGGGGTGGCCGGCTCCCGACAAACGAAAAGGGCGACGCAGATG
>NZ_JBHFHW010000039.1:0-21000 GCF_057333975.1 Stenotrophomonas sp. AGC87 | reverse complement strand
CGACGCAGATGCGTCGCCCTTTTTGCGTTTCAGCGATGCCCGAAGGAATCAGCTGGCGCGACCGCCACCGCCGCCCTGGCTGCGACCGCCGCCGGTATTGCCACCGCCACGGCGCTGGCCCTGCGGCTGGCCACCGCGCGGTGCACCGCGGCCGGCGCCATCACGCTGACCGCCGCCGGCCTTCTTCGGGCCGGCATGGGCGTGGCGCGGGGCCTCGGCGTGCGGGCGACGTGCATGCTTGCGCGGCGAACGATCGCCACCCGGCAGTTCGGCCTTGCCCGGCGCGCTGTTGCCCCAGCGGATCGGGGTCTGCGGCTCGAAGCCCGGCACGTCGCGGATGTCCATGTCCTTGTCGAGCAGGCGCACGATCTGGCGCAGCAGCTTGGCTTCGTCCTGCGCCACCAGCGAGATCGCCTGGCCGGTCGAGCCGTTACGGCCGGTACGGCCGATGCGGTGCACGTAATCCTCGGCCACCATCGGCAGGTCATAGTTGATGACCTTCGGCAGCTCGTTGATGTCGATGCCGCGCGCGGCGATGTCGGTGGCGACCAGCACAGTCACGCGGCCGGCCTTGAAGTCGCCCAGCGCACGCAGGCGCTGGCCCTGGCTCTTGTTGCCGTGGATCGCCGCGGTCTTGATGCCGGACTTGTCCAGGAACATGGCCAGCTTGTCGCAGCCGTGCTTGGTACGGCCGAACACCAGGGTCTGCTCACGGCTGTCCTGGGCCAGAAGATGCAGCAGCAGCTCGCGCTTGCGCGGGCCATCGACCGGGTGCACGCGGTGGCTGATGTTCTCGGCAACGGTGTTCTTCGGCGTGACCTGGATCTGCTCCGGGTTGCGCATGAACTCCAGGGCCAGCTGCTTGATGCTCTCTTCGAAGGTCGCCGAGAACAGCAGGGTCTGGCGGTTCTGGCGCGGCAACTTGGCGAGGATCTTCTTGATCGACGGCAGGAAGCCCATGTCGAGCATGCGGTCGGCTTCGTCCAGCACCAGGATTTCGATGCCGGAGAGGTCGACGCTGCGGCGCTCGATGTGATCGATCAGGCGGCCGGGGCAGGCGACCAGCAGATCCACGCCACGGCGCAGCACGTCGAACTGGTTGCCCATGCCGACGCCGCCGTAGATGCAGGCGCTCGGGATGCGCAGGTACTTGCTGTAGCCGCGCAGGCTGTCATGCACCTGGGTGGCCAGCTCGCGGGTCGGGGTCAGCACCAGTGCACGCGGGCGGCGCGGGCCATCAACGGCCTGCGGGTTGGTGCCCAGGTGCTGCAGCAGCGGCAGGCCGAACGCGGCGGTCTTGCCGGTACCGGTCTGTGCGCCGGCCAGCAGGTCGCGGCCTTCCAGGGCGAGCGGGATGGCCTGTTCCTGGATCGGGGTGGGGGTTTCGTAGCCCTGCTCGGCCAACGCGCGCAGCAGGAACGGGGCAAGGCCCAAGGATTCAAAAGACATCGGGTGGAAGCTCCAAAGACAAAGTAACGCCAGGCCGAATGGCCGGACGCGAGGCAGATCAATGTGATCGGCTGACTCGGAGCGTTCCCGTAAACCGCGCTGCGAGAATTGGGTGCAGTCGACGCGGTGCGCAGACTGGAATGCATGACGAATGGCGTCGGAGTGGGGGCGGGCGACGGATCGTTTGATCCATATCGCCGGCGATCCCGAAGGGAAACGGACGGCCGCTGCAGACCCGGATAGTCTAACGGATGTTTGAGACCCATACCAAATCCCCCTGTTCAGTTTGGGAGGGGTTACGGTAAGGCGATGCGGCGGTGCAGCTGGTAGGCCCGCCAACCATTTGATTACACTTGAAACCTATTTTCGCGATCCCGGATACCCACCCATGAAGCTTGGTTCTTTGAAGGAAGGCGGCCGTGACGGCACCCTGATCGTGGTCTCGCGCGATCTGCGCCAGGGCGTGCGCGCCACCGGCATCGCGGCGACCCTGCAGCAGGCGCTGGAAGACTGGACCCACCTGGCGCCGCGCCTGAACGCCCTGTACGAATCGCTGAACGACGGCGACGCCGACGGCGTGTTCGATATCGACCTGCAGGCGCTGGCCGCCCCGCTGCCGCGTTCCTATGAGTTCGTCGACGGCAGCGCCTACCTGCCGCACGTGGCCCGTGTGCGCCGCGCCCGTGGCGCCGAGGTGCCGGAAAGCTTCTACACCGATCCGCTGATGTACCAGGCCACCAGCGCCGGCTTTTACGGCCCGCGCGATGCGGTCAAGGTGGTCAGCGAGGAATACGGCATCGATCTGGAAGCCGAACTGGTGGTGATCACCGACGACGTGCCGATGGCGGTGACCCCGGAGCAGGCCGCTGGCCATATCCAGCTGATCGGCCTGGTCAACGATGTCTCGCTGCGCAACCTGATCCCGGGCGAACTGGCCAAGGGCTTCGGCTTCCTGCAGTCCAAGCCGCGCTCGGCGCTGTCGCCGGTCTTCGTCACCCCGGATGAGCTGGGCGAGGCCTGGCAGGACAGCAAGGTCCACCTGCCGCTGGTCACGCACATCAATGGCACCTGGTTCGGCGCGCCGGAAGCAGGCGTGGACATGCAGTTCAACTTCGCCCAGCTGGTCGCGCACGCGGCCAAGACCCGCCCGCTCGGCGCGGGTGCGATCGTCGGCTCGGGCACCATCGCCAACGAAGACACCAGCAAGGGCGCCTCGTGCTTCGCCGAACAGCGCACCGTGGAAACCCTGCGCGACGGCAAGCCGAGCACGCCCTTCATGTCCTTCGGCGATGTGGTGCGGATCGAGATGTTCGACGCGGCCGGCGAAAGCATCTTCGGTGCGATCGAGCAGCGCATCGAGCAGGCGGCCAAGCCCTGATTGCCGCGGCGGAGACCGTCATGGAACCGATCGAGCTCTTCAGTTACTGGCGGTCCAGCGCGGCCTACCGCGTGCGTATCGGGCTGAACCTCAAGGGCCTGCCGCACCGGATCACCCCGGTGCACCTGGTCCGCGAGGGCGGTGAGCAGCACAGCGCGGCCTATGCCGCGCTCAACCCGCAGGAACTGGTGCCGACGCTGCGCCATGGTGAGCGGGTGCTGCAGCAGTCGATGGCGATCCTGGAGTACCTCGACGAGGTCTTCCCGGCCACGCCGTTGCTGCCTGGCGATGCCGAGGGCAGGGCGCGCGTGCGTGCGCTGGCCCAATTGGTGGCCTGCGACATCCACCCGCTGAACAACCTGCGGGTGATGCAGTATCTGGAGCGCACGATGCAGGCGAGCGCCGAGGCGCGCACGCAGTGGACGCTGCACTGGATGGCGGAGGGGTTGGCGGCGATGGAAACGCTGCTGGCCGATCATGCGGCGACGGGCACGTTCTGCCATGGCGAGCAGCCTGGCTTGGCCGATGCCTGCCTGGTGCCGCAGCTGTACAACGCGCACCGCTTCGGCCTGGCGCTGGCGCCGTACCCGACCCTGCAGCGGATCGAGGCGGCGTGCCTGGCGCTGCCGGCCTTCGATGCGGCGCGGCCGGAAAACCAGATCGACGCAGGCTGACGGGTAGGCATCGACCGTTGGTCGATGCGCCGTGTCAATTGCCCCCACCACGGGGGGGGCCCTACACCGTCAGAACCCGTGCGTGATCGCCGTTGCCGAGCTGGCTGAGTAATCCGCGTACGGATCGTGCTCGTTGCCGCCCTCGGACAGCCGGAACTTCAGCGCCAGGCCATCGCGCGAATCGGCTGCGCGCAGCGCTTCCTCCTGCTCGATGATGCCGTTCTTGGCCATCCGGAACAGGCACTGGTCGAAGCTCTCCATGCCTTCTTCCAGCGAGGCTTCCATCGCGGCCTTGATCTCGTGCACCTGGCCGCGGCGCAGCAGGTCGCGGATCATCGGCGTGTTGATCAGCACCTCGGTGGCCGGCAAGCGACGCCCGTCCTTGCCTTTGACCAGGCGCTGGGAGACCACCGCGCGCAGGTTCAGCGAGAGGTTCATCAGCACGTTGCGGTGCGCGCTCTCAGGGAAGAAATTGAGGATGCGCTCGATGGTCTGGTCGGCGTTGTTGGAGTGCAGGGTGGCCAGGCACAGGTGCCCGGTTTCGGCGAAGGCGATCGCCGCTTCCATGGTTTCCGCATCCAGGATTTCGCCGATCAGGATCACATCGGGTGCTTCACGCATCGCGTTCTTCAACGCGTCGTGGAAGGTGTGCGTGTCCAGCCCGACCTCGCGCTGGTTCACGATCGACATCTTGTGCTTGTGCAGGTACTCGATCGGGTCCTCGATGGTGAGGATGTGCCCGGTCGTGGTGCTGTTGCGGTGGTCGATCATCGAGGCCAGCGAGGTGGACTTGCCCGAGCCGGTCGAGCCGACCACCAGCACCAGCCCGCGCGGGGTCATGATGACGTCCTTGAGCACCTGCGGCAGGTTGAGCTCTTCGATGCTGGGGATCTTGCTGCGGATCGCACGGATCACCATGCCGACCTCGCCGCGCTGCTTGAACACGTTGACGCGGAAGCGCCCGGCATCGGGCAGGGCAATGGCCATGTTGAGCTCGAGCTCGCGCTCGAACTGCGGGGCCTGGCCTTCATCCATCAACGAGTAGGCGATCTTCTTGACCATCCCGGGCGGCAGCCCGGTATTGCCCAGCGGATAGAGTTTCCCCTCGATCTTGATGTATACCGGTGCTCCGGTCGTCAAGAACATGTCCGACGCGTTCTTTTCGGTCATCAGCTTCAGGAAATAGCCGATATCCATGCGAAATGTTTCCCCAACAATCAGCGGCTTGCCATTGCAAGCGCACCGCAGGCTTCCGACAATGGCCGTGCACACAACTTCTGGCGACGGCACCCCCAATGAAACCTAGCTTCGCACAAATACGACGGGCCCTGTATGTGACGGTGTGCGCATTAGCGCTCTCTGGTGCCGCACAAGCGCAGGATGGTGCCCTGGAGCTGATGCAGGCCCAGCAGGCGGTCGACAAGGCCACCCAGGCCGATGCCGACCAGTACGCCCCGGACCTGATCGCCGTGGCCCGCCAAGGCCTGGAGCAGGCCCAGCGCGCCGCTGGCGACCGCCGCGAGCGCAAGAACGCGCCGATACTGGCCGTTCGCGCCACGGTCGATGCCGACCTGGCCCGCGCCCGCAGCGAAGAAGCCACCGCCACCGCCCAGCTGCAGCTGCGCCGCAATGAAGTCAGCCAGCTGCAGCGCCAGCTCGCCACCGGGGAAGACCGCTGATGATGTCCACCAAGATGCGCATGCCCTGCCTGCTGCTGGCCGCCAGCCTGAACCTGCCGCTGATGGTCCAGGCCGCCGATGACCCGGCCGTGGCCCAGCTGACCCAGCGCCTGATGGCGATCCAGGCCAACCCGGATGCGGCCCAGCTGGCCGCCTTCGAGCGCCTGCAGGCCCAGCAGGCCGTGGCCGATCTGGCCAAGGCCAAGCGCCGCGACCAGGACCAGGCCCGTTACCTGGCCGAGCGCCGGGTCGAGATCGCCGAGACCAGCGTTCGCGCCGCGCTGGCCCAGCGTGAGGTCGATCAGCTTGAACGCACCCGCAGCGAGCTGCTCATCGAAGCCAGCCGCCGCGATGCCCAGCGTGCCCGCCAGGAAGCCGAGCGCCTGCGCGTGCAGGCCCAGATCCAGGCCGAGGAAAGCGAGCGCCTGCGCCAGGCGGCCGAGCAGGAAGCCCTGGCCCGCCAGGACGCCGAGACCGCGCTGACCAGCGTGGCCGGCAAGCAGACCGCGCGACTGAGCGCGGCCCAGCAGAACGCGGCCAAGCTGGCCCGTGAGGAAGCCGAGCTGGTGGCGGGCAGCAAGCTGCCGGGCTCCAAGTTCGACAGCCGCGGCGAAGTGTTCACCTTCAACGGCGATGCTTTCGCGGCCGGCAAGGGCAGCCTGTCCGGCGGTGCCAAGGGCCAGGCCAAGGCTTTGGCCGAGTATCTGAACATCGGCAAGAAGGGCAGGGTCCGGATCGAGGCGTACGACGCCGCGGCCGGTGTCGGCCAGCAGCGCGCCGAGGCCCTGCGCGATGCGCTCGTGGCGGCGGGTGTCAGTGCCAGCCGGCTGCAGGTCAGCGGCAAGAAGGCCGCCGCGACCAAGGCGCGCTCGGCCGAGGTCATCATCGCGCCCTGATGCCTGACCGGTGCTGCGTCATGACCGCGGGGTGTGACGCAAATCCTTGTTTTTGTTTAATTTTCGTTGTTCTGCGCGTTCAGCCTGAACCCCGCTTAGGCGCGGTCGACGATATCGTTTGAAAGGGTTGAACCGGCCCCGAAGCAAGCGTAGGGTCAGTTGTCCGGGTCGCCTTCCGCGGCCCGGACGATAGGAGGGCCGGCAATGCACCAGCGCCACGAATCACAGCAGTCCGAGGTCCAGTCTCTACTGGCCGCCGCTGCGGGTTCGCAGGTCAGGGTTGCCCGGCACTCCGCCCCAAGCAGCGCCCCGTGCCGTCAGGCCGGGGCGTTCTTGTTTCTGCAGAAGCGATAGGAGGTTCATCATGTTTGAAGGTCAGCCCCAGAGCGATATCGACGCACGGCGCAAGCAGGATCCCGAATTCAAGGCGCTCTACGAACGGCACCAGAAGTTGAACAAGAAGTGCATGGATGCCGAGCTGGGTGTGCTTCCGATAGACAGCCTCACCCTGGGACAGATGAAGCGCGAAAAGCTGCTGGCCAAGCAGAAACTGGAACGGATGTACGCCTCCCCCGTGCACTGACGCCTTTACCCCTACGTCGCGGGCGGTTCCGGTCACCTCGTCGACCGGTGCCGTCCGCGCCGCTTGATGAACGCGGCAACCTGACTTTCGCCGCCAACCGTCGGATAATCACCGGTCCGGCCGCATTGCGGCGCGAATCGATGTGAACCGATGGCAATCCACTCCTCCGTACTCGAACTCATTGGCCAGACCCCGATCGTCAAGGCCCAGCGCCTGGATACCGGTGTCTGCGAGCTTTACCTGAAGCTCGAGAGTGCCAATCCCGGAGGATCGATCAAGGACCGCATCGGCTTGTCGATGATCGAAGCCGCCGAGCAGCGTGGCGACCTCAAGCCGGGCGCGACCCTGGTCGAGGGTACCGCCGGCAACACCGGCCTGGGCCTGGCGCTGGTCGCCCAGCAGAAGGGCTACAAGCTGATCCTGGTCGTGCCGGACAAGATGAGTCGCGAGAAGATCTTCAACCTCAAGGCCATGGGCGCTGAAGTGCGCCTGACCCGTTCGGACGTGGCCAAGGGCCACCCGGAGTACTACCAGGACATGGCCAAGCGCGTGGCCGAGGAAACCCCCGGCGCGTACTTCATCAACCAGTTCGGCAACCCGGACAACCCGGCCGCCCACGAATTCGGCACCGGCCCGGAAATTTTGGCGCAGATGGACGGCGACCTGGACGCGATCGTGTTCGGCTGTGGCAGCTCCGGCACCATGACCGGCCTGTCGCGCGCCTTCTCCACCCTCTCGCCGAAGACCGAGCTGGTCCTGGCCGACCCGGTCGGCTCGATCCTGGCCGAGTACATCAATGACGGCGTGCTCAACGACAAGTCGGGCAGCTGGCTGGTGGAAGGCATCGGCGAGGACTTCCTGCCCTCGATCGCCGATTTCAGCCGCGTCACCAAGGCCTACGCGATCAGCGATGCCGAGAGCTTCCATACCGCGCGCGAGCTGCTGGGCAAGGAAGGCATCCTCGGCGGCTCGTCCACCGGCACCCTGCTGGCCGCGGCGCTGAAGTACTGCAAAGAGCAGACCACCCCGAAGAAGGTGCTGGTGCTGGTCTGCGACACCGGCAACAAGTACCTCTCCAAGATGTACAACGACTACTGGATGCTGGACAACGGCTTCCTGGAGCGCCCGCAGTCCGGCGACCTGCGCGACCTGATCCTGCGCCCGTACGGCCAGCGTGACACCGTGGTGATCGGCCCGAACGACCTGCTGACCACCGCCTACCAGCGCATGAAGCTGTATGACGTGTCGCAGCTGCCGGTGATGGACGGCGACCAGCTGGTCGGCATCGTGGATGAAAGCGACGTCCTGCTGCATGTCTACGGCGACGAAGCCCGCTTCCGCGACCCGGTCGCCACCGCGATGGTCAGCAAGCTGGACCGCCTGGACGTGAAATCCCCCATCGAGGCCCTGCTGCCGGTGTTCGACCGTGGCCAGGTCGCCATCGTCATGGATGGCGCCAACTTCCTCGGCCTGATCACCCGCATCGACCTGCTGAACTACCTGCGCCGCCGGGTACAGTAAGCCGTAGTGTCGCAATGAACCCATGTTTATCCGCGTCAACGGCCGATTAAGCCACCGCTGATAGACTTCCGCTCCTTTTGCGGGGGCCCCCATGGGGGCTCCTCTTGCTGGGAAACAACATGTCCGATCACGCTTCCTCCGGGCACGGCGACCGCTCGCTCGCCCTGGCTACCCTGGCCATCCACGGCGGCCAATCGCCGGACCCGAGCACCGGCGCAGTGATGCCGCCGATCTACGCGACCTCCACCTACGCCCAGTCCAGCCCCGGCGAGCACCAGGGCTTCGAGTACTCGCGTACCCACAACCCCACCCGCTTCGCCTACGAGCGGTGCGTGGCCTCCCTGGAAGGCGGCAGCCGCGGTTACGCGTTCGCCTCGGGCATGGCCGCCAGCTCCACGGTGATGGAACTGCTGGATGCCGGCAGCCACGTGGTGGCGATGGACGACATCTACGGCGGCACCTTCCGCCTGTTCGAGCGCGTGCGTAAGCGCACCGCCGGCCTGCAGTTCAGCTTCGTCGACCTGACCGACCTGGCTGCGTTCGAAGCCTCGATCACCCCGCACACCAAGATGGTCTGGATCGAGACCCCGACCAACCCGATGCTGAAGATCGTGGACATCGCGGCCGTCGCTGCGATCGCCAAGCGCCACAAGCTGCTGGTGGTGGTGGACAACACCTTCGCCTCGCCGATGCTGCAGCGCCCGCTGGAGCAGGGCGCGGACCTGGTCCTGCACTCGGCCACCAAGTACCTCAACGGGCACTCGGACATGGTCGGCGGCATGGTCGTGGTTGGCGACAACGCCGAACTGGCCGAGCAGATGGCGTTCCTGCAGAACTCCATCGGCGCCGTGCAGGGGCCGTTCGACAGTTTCCTGGCCCTGCGCGGCCTGAAGACCCTGCCGCTGCGCATGAAGGCGCACTGCGCCAATGCGCTGGCCCTGGCCCAGTGGCTGGAAAAGCACCCGGCCGTCGAGAAGGTCATTTACCCCGGCCTGACCTCGCACCCGCAGCACGAGCTGGCAACGCGCCAGATGAATGGCTACGGCGGCATCGTCTCGATCGTCCTCAAGGGCGGTTACGAGGCGGCCAAGCGTTTCTGCGAGAAGACCGAACTGTTCACCCTGGCTGAGTCGCTGGGTGGGGTGGAAAGCCTGGTGAATCATCCCGCGGTGATGACGCATGCTTCGATCCCGGTGGAACGCCGCGAGAAGCTGGGCATCAGCGATGCGCTGGTAAGGCTGAGTGTGGGGGTTGAGGAGTTGGGGGATCTGCAGGTGGATTTGGAGCGGGCGTTGGGCTGAGAAGCTGCGTGCCGACGTTGTCCTTGAATCCCGCCGTTGCTACCGGGTAACCCGGTTCGAGAATTAGGCTATCCAGATAATGTTCAACTCAAATCAAGCATCCAGTTTGTCGCCTCTCGCTGCGATTCGCTCAATCGCTCAGTACCGAAACCTCATTTTCGAGATGATCAAGCGAGAAGTAGTGGGGCGCTACCGTGGCTCGGTGATGGGGTTGCTCTGGTCTTTCTTCACCCCGGTACTGATGCTGGTGGTCTATACGTTCGTCTTCAGCGTTGTCTTCCGCGCGCGCTGGGCAGGCGGTACGGGGTCAAAAACCGAGTTCGCGGTGGTTCTGTTTGTCGGGATGATGATCTTCGGTTTGTTCTCCGAATGCATTAACCGTGCTCCGTCGTTGGTGCTTTCCAACGCTAACTACGTGAAGAAGGTGATCTTCCCGCTGGAGATACTTCCAGTTGTTTCGCTGGGCGCCGCCCTGTTCCATTTTGCGATCAGCGTGCTGGTCTGGTTGCTGTTCTATCTGGTTCTCTTTGGGGTTCCTTCGCCCAGTGCGCTGTGGCTGCCGGTGGTTATTGCCCCTATGCTGGTCATGTGCCTGGGGCTTTCATGGTTCCTGGCCTCGCTGGGGGTCTATCTACGCGACGTGGGGCAGGTAATTGTGGTGGTCACCACGGCGTTGATGTTCACATCGCCGGTATTCTTCCCCGTCGCTGCGATGCCAGAGACCTTCCGCCCGTACCTGCATTGGAATCCACTTACTTACTTCATCGAGCAATCGAGAGAGCTTCTGATTTTTCATGGCGACATGCACTGGTTCACCTGGGCCAAGATGCTTTGCCTCTCATTGGTGATCGCTTCGCTCGGATTCGCCTGGTTCCAGAAGACTAAGAGGGGCTTCGCTGATGTCATCTGAGAACGCAATCGAGATCGAAAGCCTCAGCAAGTGCTATCAGATCTATGACAAGCCCCGCGATCGCCTGATGCAGATGCTCCTCGGGCGCACAGGGCGCAGCTACTATCGTGAATTCTGGGCGCTGCGCGACGTTTCTTTCTCCATTCCCAAGGGGAAGGTGTACGGCATTCTGGGCAAGAATGGCGCGGGTAAATCAACATTGCTGCAGATCATCTGTGGCACGCTGGCCGCATCGTCGGGCGAGGCGCGCGTCGCCGGACGGGTATCGGCCCTGCTTGAGCTGGGGTCGGGTTTCAACCCGGAGTTCACTGGCATCGAGAACATCTACATGAATGCCCAACTGCTCGGTCTCACCCGGTCCGAGATTGATGGGAAGCTTGACAAAATCATCGCCTTCGCCGACATCGGTGATCATGTAGACCAGCCGGTCAAGACCTACTCAAGTGGCATGTTCGCGCGACTGGCCTTCTCGGTCGCGATCCATGTGGATCCCGATATTTTGATTGTCGATGAGGCGTTGAGCGTTGGCGACGCCTGGTTCCAGCATAAGAGCATGGCACGCATGCGCAAGCTGATGGAGGGCGGCTGTACCGTTTTGTTCGTGAGCCATTCGATCGACGCGGTGCGTGCGCTCTGTGATCACGCCATCTGGATCGATTCCGGTCGTTTGAAAATGCAGGGCAACGTCACCGAGGTGACGAATGCTTACATGAACGATGTATTCGTGGCGCATAACAAGATTATTTTGGAAGCGAACGAGGTAGACGTGGGTGAGGCGGATGGGCGCCATGACTCGCTTGCTGATGATTCTATGGAAGGGCAGGTTGCCTGCGAGCGGGATGACGGCCACGGCACCTGTTCGGAAGAGAGCGACCACGGCGCGGTTCTGAAGGTGGAGTCCGTTACGGTGCTGGATTCCCAAGGAGTGGCCTCCAACAAGATTGAACAGGCCGATGATCTTGTTCTGGCCGTAGATATCCGCTTTTTCAAAAGCTTGAAGAACGTCAGTGTGGGCATCCTCATCAAGGACCAGTTTGGGCAGGACCTGACTGGTGAAAGCATTTTCAATACGTATCGCAAGGGCATCGATGTCGTGGCTGGACAGAAAGTGCGCGTGCATTTCTCGGCCCCGAACCAGCTCAGGGGTGGGCAGTCATATTCCATCGCCCTGCGCATCAATCAGGTCAGTAAGTGGGATCGCAGCGACAACCTGACCATTTATGCGGATGAACTGGCTGCGGTGTTCGACGTCCTCGCTGACGCCGATCGACCCATGTGGTTCAAATTCAAGATGCCCTTTCGAGTTACATGCCAATGACCGACATTGACGTCAGCGTTGTACTGAACATGCATCGGGAGGCATTGTTTCTGACTCCCACCATCCATTCGCTGGAGCAATGTGCCCAAGTAGCAAGGGCTGCTGGACTCGTCGTAGAGCTAATTGCGGTGTTCGACCGCTCCGACGATGCGACCCGTGCCTCCTTTCGTGAGCACGACTTGCGATCATTCTGCCGTGTCGAAGAGGTCGAGGTGGATGTCGGCTCCCTGGGTTTGGCAAGGAATGCCGGGATCGCGCGCGCGACGGGTGAGTATGTCTGGACGTCTGATGCCGATGACCTGGTGTCGTCGAATGCCATTGTTGTGCTGCTGGAGACGGCGAAGCGCTTTGCGGACATTAGGGTCGCGGTGTTCATGGAGTACCTGTGCGCTTTCGGAGAGCAGTACCATAACTGCCGGTATGTGGATTCCAAATATCTGACGGCGGGAGATTTCGCCCTTCAGCACCCATATGTATCGCGCATTTTCGTGCGCAGGCAAGTATTCGAACTACTCAAGTACGATGATCTTCGGGTAACCACTGGCTTTGCGTATGAAGACTGGCACTACAATAGCCAGCTTCGCGCACTTGGTTTCGAGATGGTTGTCGCACCGGATACTGTCATTTTCTACCGACAGCGTGCGGGCAGCCTGCTGCGGCAGGCGAACGCCGCCTCGGTTGGAATGATTCCGCATAGTCGCCTATTCGACGTTGATACGTTCTTGGCCGATATGCAGGAGTGCCGAAGACGCGCTGGCGACTGGGCTGGATTCCTCAGGACGCGCGCCGCAATCGCAGCTGAGAACAATACAGAGCGCTTCATGCGATCCGGGAGGATGCAGGGTTTCTTGCGGGATGCGGTTCGGCTTGAGCCTGAGATCGAGCCGCACAGGCTGGAGACGGCGGGCAGTTACAGCCCCTTGCCGTGGAACCAGCAGCATTGGGGAATGCAGTTGGAGGGCTTCTATCGCATGCTTGGCGATGAGAAGTTCACCGATATCGTTTGGGTGCCATGGCTGAATCCAGGCGGCGCTGAGAAATACATCCTGCAGGTGCTTGAGGAGGTTGCTGCACAGGAAGATGGCGCCAGATTCCTGGTGCTGTCCGGAGAGTCCGCACAGCGCCACGAATGGGTCAAGAAGCTCCCCCGGGGCGCGGCATTTATCGACGTGTTCAACGCGTTTCCCTCGCTGGACGACGCAGGTCGGGATGCGATGACGATCCGGGCCATGCTTGCTGTTGCCGAGCCCCGTGCTCGTCTCCACATCAAGCCGTCGGTGTTCGCGCACAGGATGCTGGATTCCTACTCGCCAGTCCTGTCAGCGAACTTCAGGTCGATCTACTATCGCTTCAGTGATGAAACCTATCGCTGGCGCGGTCTCGCGTTGCGAAGAGGGTGGGGCATCAGCATGATGCGTCGTCATCTTCCTGGTTTCTGGCAGGTGCTGACGGACTGCAGGGCGATCGCTGACGCGGATGGCGCCATCATGGGGCCATTGCCGACATACCACACGCTCTACGCGAAATCGCATTGTTCGCCGATGCCGACACGACCGCAACCGGGACCAACTAGGCGCCTTCTCTGGGCATCAAGGATCGCCCCGGAGAAACGTCCCGAGATCGTGGCCAAGATTGCATCCGCGCTGCAGGCGGCAGGAGTCGATGTTCATATCGATGCCTATGGCGCCGCCGCCCCTGGTGTCGATGCACGAAAGGTCTTCTCGGGATCACCCGGAAAGGTGACGTACCGGGGAGCATTCGGCTCGGCCAGTGACCTTCCGGTCGCCGAGTACGATGCTTTCCTGTATACAAGCTCCTTTGACGGGCTGCCCAACATCCTGCTCGAGATGTGCGGCGCGGGGCTGCCTGTGGTCGCGCCCGATGTCGGTGGAATCAGTGAAGTCGTGATCAATGACGTTACCGGCAAGCTTATCGACGCATCGGATGACGACCTGCTCGTTGATCGATATGTTGCAGCGATCAGCTCGCTATATCAGAACTGGGCTGATCGGGCGAAACTCGCCGAAAGTGCGAGAGGGCTGGTGGAATCACGACATGGTGCAGATGCTTTCGCGAGAAGCGTTAGTGAGCTGCTTTGCCTTGGAAATGAAGAACGCGGTAGGAACACCTGATGTCGCAACTGTTTGTCTATGCGGATGCCGAAAGCGCCGCCACGCTCGCTGCCGATGATGCAAAAGCGATTTTGATCGGAAGTGACTTTGGGTACGGGAACTTCGGTGATCTTTTGCAGCACATGGGGAGCATCAAACGCATCCAGCAGTGGTCTTCTCTTCTTGCTGTATCCGTGCTTTCGCTGGATGCCATTTCCCGCCATGTCAGCGTTGCGTCCCTACGCAGGTCGTACGGTGTTGACGCACTGATGTTCGTTTCTTCGGCGCCGTTGACGTCCGAGCAAGCCGACCTTCTCGGCCTGGCCCCCTTGGCTGCGCTGCGTAATGTGTCCTGCATCCAGCTCTACGGTGGTGGCTTCCTTAATGAGATGTGGGGGGACTTTGTCCTTGGAGTCGCCGAGTTCTTTCTGCGCAGCCTGCCAGGGACGGCCTACTACATTTCGGGGCAGCAGATTGCCAAGGGCTACGCCGACAGGGTTCTCAGGCATGTCGAGGAGTTCAGTCCGCTTCTTTTCGGCGTGCGGGACAGGGATTCGCTGGAGACCCTCCAAACGCTCGGCGTTGAAGCGGAATTCTCGTTTGATGATGCGGTCGAGCCCTTACAGGCGCTCTCCGAGATCATTGTGCCGGAACGCGGTGATAGCGGCTTGTTCGTCCATTTGAATTCGTCTGGCTATACCGGCAACGGGGAAGCCATTGAGGAGCTGATGGGGCATATGCAGCTGCTCGCTGAGAAAACTGACCACGCCGATGTGACTCTGTTTCAGGCTTTCCAGGATGCACGTGAGGAGGTCGTCGATTCGATCGAGACTGTCAAGCGATTGGAGCACGGATTTCCGTTCGTCTCTCTCAATACGGTCATGCTCGTCTCTTCCATCATGGATGGCGCGCGTGCCGATGGTCGTGTTCGGAAAGTGATTGGTCAGTACGGCTATGCATGTTCTTACCACATCACTCTCTGGCTGCAGTTGAATGGCATTCCATGCTGGCTACGTGGCAGCAACAAGTATTACGACCAGAAGCGCAGGTCGCTTGGGGTAGAGGGTGGCCTTCAGAGTTTCCTCGACACATTGCCATTGCCGGATCATAGTCAAAACCTCACTGAGCGCGCTCTGTGGACGTCGAGATTGCAGGCCTCCATTGCTGGGATCGGCGCAGTTAGCAACAACGTCGAATGGGATCCGGCCGTGCTTGGCGATCCCCGGACGTTCCAGTTCAAAGGTGAGCCCAGGCTCGAGGAGCGCTTGAATGAAACCTGGAGGTCGGTGATCGGCCTGCAGGACGAAAAGCAACGATTGGAGGCCGAACTAGACCGACAGCGAAGCGCCGGTTCGGCGGAGCTTCTGGCACGCATCGAGGAAAGGTTCGAGGCTGCCGAGCGTCGGGAAGGCGCCCTGGCCGGGCGCATTGAAGATCTGGTCTCCAAGATGGATACGATCGGCGATGAATGTGACGCTTTGACCAAGCAGTTGCAGGCAGCGGAGCTGGGATGGAGCGCGACTCGCGAAAGCAGTGAGCGGCTAGGTACATATTTGGCAAACTCCGGTGGCGGGCGCGACCCCTTGGAGCGCTATCTGCAGTTGAGTGAGTCGCGTTTGATTGCCTGTAGCGACCAGTTGACCGTGGTTGGGGCTGAGGCGCGGCGGTATCGGGAAGAGGCGGAACATAATCATGCCGTGATGCTGCTTGCGACAGAGAACGAACACAGGGCATCGAGCATGTTGTCAGAAGTCGTCCACAGCCGATCGTGGCGCTGGACGCGTCCGATCCGTGCGCTTACCCGCTTTCTGCGGACAGGCCGTTTCGATCTGAAGGGCGAAGTGGGAATGTTCGAGGCACTGCGGCGCGTGAGCCACAAACTGCCGATACCTGCCTCTTTGCGGACTGCGGCAGGGCAGCGCTTGAGAGGGATGAGGCGCCGATAGCGTGGGCCTGCTGGACAGGCATAGAACGCCCCGCTCACGCGGGGCATTCTCGTACACGGTGCCGCTGGACGTGGTCAGGGGCAGGCGTGCCCCGCACCCAACGTTGCTCGTAGCGCCCCAGAAGCACCACCTAAGCTGCATTCTAGGCTACGTCCGGCCGATGCACTTGCGCGTTCGCACCTTCGTGTAAATACAATGGGCTCCACACCCGACATCCGGAGAAGTGAGGCATGAAGCGATGCATACAGTGCCACGCCAGTCACGTCGCGCCAGACTGGCTCTGTCCGGCCTGTGGATTTTCACCTCTGCGCATTGATGGTTTACCTGCATTTGCACCAGAGTCGGCGATAGCCACCAGTGGTTTAAGGCCGGAGGCCTTTGCGGAGCTCGCTGGTTTGGAGACAGGAAATTTCTGGTTCCAGGCCCGCAATCAGCTGCTTGTCTGGGCGCTCCAGCGTCATTTTCCGAGCATGCAGAGCTTTCTCGAAATCGGCTGCGGCACCGGTTTCGTCATGGAGGGCGTAGCCAAAGCATACCCGGATGCGCGGATTGCCGGTAGTGAGATACTGAGCGCAGGCCTGCCTTTCGCTGCACAACGCATTGGACCGGCTGAGCTGCTACAGATGGACGCCCGACAGATTCCATACCAGGGGGAGTTCGACGTGATAGGTGCGTTCGATGTCTTGGAGCACATTGAGGAAGACGAGGATGTGCTACGTGAAATTCATCGTGCGGTCGTTCCGGGAGGAGGTGGAATCTTCACTGTGCCCCAACACCAATGGCTATGGAGCAGCACCGACGAGCATGCCTGCCATGTACGTCGATACCACGTGGGTGAGCTGAAAGAGAAACTGGAGCGGACTGGTTTCCGGGTGGAGCTCGAAACATCATTCGTGAGCCTGTTATTGCCGATGATGTTCGTTTCGCGCTGGCTGCGGAAGGAGGCGCCCGAGGAGGACGCAAACGCAGAGCTTCGGTTGCCCGCCGTGCTGAATCGGATGTTCATGGCTGCAATGGCCGTGGAACGCGGACTCATCAGGGGAGGCGTCCGCTTCCCTGTGGGCGGGAGCGGACTGGTGGTAGCGAAGAAGTTGGGGTAGACGAAGATGGAATGCCGATGGGCGCTGCCTGAACGATTCGTGTCCGGCCCAGGCGGTGTGCCTACATTACGAAGCATAGCCTGGGATATTACGGAGCATCGAAATGAAGCGTTCCCAAGTGAACTCCCGCAAGTTGTCGTGTTGTGCAGTTTGCCACGCATCGCGTTTGCCAGGCTGATTCAGGCCTCGGATGGCCGCCGCGTAATCATCGACGTCGGCGCCTGCCGGTACCAGTTGCTGGCGCGGAACAAGGTCTCTGATGCCACCGATGTCGGGGGCCACGACGGGTACTCCGGCGCTCGCTGCTTCCAGCAGCACGTTGGGTAGGCCGTCCCAGCTGCTGGTGTATATGTAAGCCAGGTGGTCGGGCCGCACGATGCTGGCAAAATCCTCGTAACTTCCATGCAGACTGACGTTGCTCGATGTCCTGAGTTCAGCGAGGTAGGGATCGTCTTTGGTCAGCGCAGCGCCGTGGATATCCCAATGGAACTCGGGAAGGGCCGAGACCAGCGCGACCAGCAGGTCTGGTCGCTTCTGACGTTCCAGCCTGCTGGCCCACAGCAGGCGAGGCTGGCTCCCCAAATGGTCCTTGTAAATAGCAGCCGTCGATGCCGCTGGGGCAGGAAAATGCACGACCTTGAACAGGGCAGGATCGACTCCGATCGTCGCCTGCCATTCTGCGGGTGATGCGCTGTTGTCACTGATTACGGCGTCCAGCCAGCGCCAGCAGGTGGGCAGATACTGCTGCGCCAAGCCCTCCCGCCGCCCATCCGCGCTGAACTCGTCGCAGTAGAGTGAAGCGAAAATACGTGTCTTTTGCCTGATCGCCTTACCGTACCTTTCGACCACGCGCCAAGCTGTCCGCGAATTAATAATGTGGACGCGGGTCGGCGCAAGCTGGAGGAGCAGACGCGCCAGCACGATTTCGTGCTCGCCATGCGTGACACTCAGGGGTAGCAGCTCTGCACCGATGTCGATGAAAGGGGTGGCTTCGTCCAGACGATTCGCCCAAGGAGAATCACCGTCCTCGGTCGCGATCACCAATGTCCGTTGACCGAACGCTTCCACGCAGGCCTTGGCATGATGCAGGGCACCTAGGTCCGCACCGCCACGCTTGAGCCACGGCACCAGCACGATCGTGTCAAATCTTCGATTTCCGATCCGTCGCCGGATGCGCTCGTAAGCTTGCCCGGGCCCGGTCCAGTGCACAGGTGTCATGAAGGCATTTGGCTGCTGTGCGAGCACCGATTCCCTGTTTAACAGAGGATCGACCCGAAGGGCCAAGTCCTGAAGGTCTTCCACTGCCCAGTCGGGCAGCGTGCGCATGTTCTTTGACGGCGCAAGAACCCTCCTACGGTCCAGAAGCACGTCAGGCGAGGTTGGCCATCGGCCGGAGGGATGGATGCGCTGGGCGACGACCAGCAATCCGCCAATGAGCGAGCGCTGGGTTGCCTCCGGAAGTTTCGCCAGGAACAGGCGATACAGGAGGTGATAGAAGTGCTTCAGCGCGTTTCGAGGACTCATCGTGGGAGATCGAACAGAGATGTGGGTGGAATGAGTGCCTCCTGACTTGCATGGGCATTGTTCAACGAACCGGTCGCCTTCTTCCTGACGTAGTGCACCGTGCGCGCCGCCACCAGATGGGCATGGCCGAGCGCAAGCGTCTCGCAATTCCAATGCCAATCTTCGAACCCAAAGCCCGACTCTCCCGGTCTTGCCTCCGCGTACGGGGTAGCAAGGTAGACGTCTCGCGCGGCGAAACTGCAGGCATTCCAAGGATTGAGAACGAGCATGCATGCCGGATCGAAGGACGGCTGATCGCTGCCTGTCTGCCACCAGATATTGGTTTCCGCCTCGAAGGTAAGGATTAGCTGTGGGTGCAGGATGACATCCGGTGCCTGTCTGGAAGCGGCTTCAATGCAGCGTACGATGAAATCCGCGGAAAGATAATCATCACCGTCGCAGATCAGGATGCGTTGCCCCGACGCGGCGCGCACTCCCTCGTTGCGTGATAGGCCAAGATCGCCGCACTCCAGGTGCAGCAAGCGGTCGATACCTCCGGCATCCGAATGGGCGGTGATGACACGCGTCGTTTCCTGGTCGCCCCGATCCAGGGTAGCGACGATCTCCAAGGAGATCCCCGCCTGTTGTGCTGCCGCACGGCAGCGCTGCAAAGAGAGCAGGCTTTTGTGTGCCAGCAACCCCTCACGGTGGAAAGTGATGAGGGCGGTGACATCAGGGTACGGCAAGACAGTCACGATCACCTTATCCTGGGTGGGTGTTGGCGCGGTTCTGCCAACGCCATGCATCTGTACACATCTGGTCCAAGTTGAGCGTGGCTTTCCAGCCCAGCAGTTCATTTGCCAGCGCCGGGTCTGCGAAGCAACTGGCGGCATCCCCCGGTCGGCGGTCTACGATGCGGACAGATACTTGGCGGCCACTGGCGCGCTCAAAGGCGGCTACCACTTGCAGCACACTGTGTCCCTCGCCGGTCCCCAGGTTGAGCGCAATGCTGCCCTCATTGAGTGCAAGATACGCCAGTGCCCTCACATGTGCGTTCGCGAGGTCGACGACATGGATGTAGTCCCTGACCCCTGTACCGTCGGGTGTCGGGTAGTCGTTCCCGAATACCTGCAAGAACTCGCGCTGACCGCTGGCCACTTGCGCAATGTATGGCATGAGGTTGTTGGGAAGGCCGTTGGGGGATTCACCGATCAGTCCGGATGAATGCGCGCCCACCGGATTGAAGTATCGCAATGATGCGACTCGGAACCCAGGGGTTGACGCGGCGATGTCGCTGAGCATCTGCTCGCAGATGAGCTTGCTTCGACCGTAGGGGTTGGTGGTGCGCGTAGCGGCAGATTCCGGGATTGGGCAGTGTTCCGGCTCGCCGTAGACGGTGGCCGAAGAGCTGAACACAAATCTGTTCACCCCGGTGGCACGCATTGCCTGAAGGAGGGTGATAGTCCCGGAAACGTTGTTTTCGAAGTAATCAAGAGGGCGCTGCCAGGACTCGCCGACGGCCTTCAGTGCAGCGAAGTGAATCACCGCTTCTATGCTGTGCTCACTAAGAATCTGCTCGAGCAGAGCCTGGTCACGGACATCCCCCTCAATGAAGACGGGGGACCTTCCAGCGATTGTGCTGATACTTGCAAGCACGTCCGCATGGCTGTTGACGAGATTGTCCAAGATGACCACGTCATGGTGACTTGTCAGCAGTTCCACACTGGTGTGTGAACCGATGAAGCCGGCTCCGCCGGTGACCAATACTCTCATCTTGAATTACCTATCAGGGATGCTGAACTTGTTGAATCGGCGGGAAGCCGGGTTTGGCTTTCAGGCAGCTAACGGATCAGGGTTAGTGCATGCAGACGACAACTTCGTCCTTCTCCCGATGCAGGGACGCTGGATCGGGATACTTTGGAGAGGATGCACAGAGTTCACTGAACTCAGGTGCGATACGTACCTTCTGGTCACGTCCTGTCGCCTCGTCAAAGAGTGGATCCACCGCCCACGACGTGGCAAGTGCCGAGACGTTCAGGTCGCCCTGGGTGATCGTCTGTGCTACGTCATGCGCCCACGTCGGACCGACGATTGCCAGCTTCGATGCGACTTCAGGAAACCGGACGGCAGCCAGTTGGCTGATATCACGGGCTTGCATCTGGTCCCAGCGATTGAGGCGCTGCTGGTTGAACAGGATTGACTGGCTGTGCGCTGCGAAGATGCACCCGCTTGCAACGAGCAGCATCCCTGGCCAGGAAAACCGGAGCGATGCGGTTGGAATCAGCACGGCAATGGCTGCGGCCAAGGCGAAGGGCACGGCGATCAACGTGCGCGGCATGGGCCACCATACTCCGGACGCTGTTACCGGAATGAGCGCGGCTGCTGTGGTGGCGAAGAAGGTGAGCAGCGCCAGCCACGTATAGCGCTTCTGACCAAACCGATTGGAGATCAACAGGACGAGAAACGCGACCATTGCGAGGGCCTTGGCTGGCCAGGATGCGACGGTCTCGGACTTCGCCCACAGTGTTGGCAGGAGGCCTGCCAGCTCGTGGCCACGTTGGATCAGCATGTCCGATGCAACCAGCGCTGTGCGCTGGTTGGAGGAGATGCCGAAGGCGGCCAGCATTAGCT
>NZ_JBHFHW010000038.1:137502-185783 GCF_057333975.1 Stenotrophomonas sp. AGC87 | reverse complement strand
GTGCAGGCGTGGCCGGCGGCGGTGGCGCCTGGGCCAGCGCAGCGAAAGGCAGCAGAGCGGACAACAGCAGCAGCGGAACACGCATCAGGACACCGTTGGCTGGAAGGAACTGCGCTCCAGTCTACGGGAAGGGCGTGAGTCCTCCGTCAGTTGCGCTCGGCCGCCTCGGCCGATGCCGGGCGGGCATCGCCCAGGGTCTGCTCCACCGCGTCCGGCTGACCCGGCGCTGTCGTGTCCGGCAGCAGCGTGGACACATCGATCTCCGACAGCGGGCTCTCGTCCGGGCAGGTCTCATCCGGGAAGCCGAAGCGCTGCTTCAATGCCTGGCCACAGCTGTTGACGGCCTCCAGTTCACTGCCTTCGCGCTTGCACTCCTGATCGAAAGCGACCAGGAACGCATCCTTGCGGCGGACGAACGCATCGCCGCATTTGCGCATCTGCTTGATCCGTTCCAGGTCATCCTGCACCGCGTTGGTGCCATCCAGCCCGAACTGACGCAGCTCCTCGGCGGTGAGCAGGCGCAGGCTGCGGTTGGGCACGGTCATCATCAGGTCGGCCACGCCCACGGCGACGCCGTTGCGCTGCAGGTAATCCTTGACGTTGTCGTACACCTCATGGAGTTCGCGGTTGAGCTCGGCGCGCGAGGTGGCCTTGGAGCTGATCCGCATCATCCGGTGGATGCCGACCTTGCCCGATACCAGCCGGTTGTCGCCGGCAGCCAGCACGAACACGCAGGCACTGTGGCAGACCGAGCCTTCGCGCACCCAGATGGTCCAGTTGGATTCGCCGATGCGATCCCCCGCCACGATGGCGGCTTCGACCTGGCCACCACTGGAATCCAGATCGAGGATGCGCCGGGAAATGCGCTGCGCATCGGCGACCACGGCCAGCCGCGCGACCAGCTCTGAGAACCCGGGATTGATCTTGCCCACATAGCGCACGCGCAGCAGGCCACGTTCGGCGCAGGGCTGCAGGGCGGCATCGATACTGGCCCTGTCCAATGCCTCCAGCGGCGCACCATCGCCCGCGTCGCCGGCATAGTCGGTATCGCAGCTGATCCACGCCTTGCCGTTTTCCAGGGCTGCTTCCGGCCAGTTCATATCACCGCGCTTGGGCGCGGGCGGCGGCGGTGGCGGCGCATCGGCGGCGTTGATCGAGACCATGTGGTCGCCATCGGCGGTCTGTGCCCGCACGGCCTTGTCGGCGGCAGTGACATTGCCCGGGTTTTCCAGCTGGCTGCAACCGGCCAGACCCAGGCACAACAACGGCAACCACCACGACTTGAGCAACATGGACAACCCGGAATCCTTGCGAGGGGGAATGCGCGGCAAAACCAGCGCAGATGCACAGTCTAGTGCGCGACCGGCGCGGCGCGGCAACCTGTCCTGAACCGGGCGACCCGGGGTTGGCATTGACGTCCGAAAATGGCGAGCCAGGCCCGCTTGCCGGGCATAGACTGGCCCCATGGAGACCGCCCTGCCCCTGGACCACGCCGCCTGCGAAAGCGCCCGCCTTGCCCGCGATGCGCGCTTTGACGGGGTGTTCTTCACTGCCGTGCGCAGTACCGGCATCTACTGCCGACCGGTCTGCCCGGCACCGGCGCCGAAGCCGTCCAACGTCACTTACTACCCCACCGCTGCCGCAGCCGCGGCCGCGGGCTTTCGTCCCTGCCTGCGCTGCCGCCCCGAACTGGCGCCCGAGGCGCAGGACGCACTCAACAATGAAACCCTGCAGCGCGCGCTCGCCCTGATCCACGATGGCTATCTGCAGGACCAGCCGGTGACCGATCTGGCCACGCACGTCGGCTTGAGCGCCCGCCAGCTGCAGCGCCTGTTCGTGGCCCGGCTCGGTGCGGCGCCGGCGCAGATCCACGCTACCCGCCGGCTGTTGCTGGCCAAACAACTGCTCACCGAAACCGCATTGCCGGTCACCGATGTCGCGATGGCCTCGGGCTACAACAGCCTGCGCCGTTTCAACGCAGCCTTTCTGGACGGCTGCGGCATGCCCCCGACCGCGATCCGCCGCCAGCGCGGCACCCTTACCGAGGGCGCGCTGACCCTGCGCCTGGGCTACCGGCCGCCGCTGGATTTCACCGCGATGCTCGGTTTCCTGCGCCGCCGCGCGATTCCCGGCATCGAGCAGATCGACATGGGCAGCTATCAGCGCGTGATCGGGCCGCACGGGCGCCCCTCACTGCTGCGCGTGACCGCCGATCCACGGCGCCCGGAGCTGTTGCTGCACCTGGGCCAGGTCGATCCGCGTGCGATTCCGGGCATCGTGCGCCGCGTGCGCCGCATCTTCGATCTCGATGCCGACCTGCGCATGGTGCACGCGACGCTCGCGCAGGAACCACTGCTGGCGACGGGTATCGCACAACGCCCCGGGCTGCGCGTGCCCGGCGGCTGGGATGGCTTTGAAGTGGCCGTGCGCGCGGTGCTGGGCCAACAGGTCAGCGTCGCTGCAGCCGCCACGCTGGCACGCCGGGTGGTGGACCGCTTCGGCGCCACCCTGGAGGGCATGCCGGAGGGACTGGACCGCCAGTTCCCCTCCCCGGAGGTGCTGGCCCAGGCACCCCTGGAAACCATCGGGCTGCCGCGCACCCGCGCGGCCACCGTGCGTGCGGTTGCGCAGGCCGTGGTCGATGGCCGGCTCGATTTCCGTGCCGGCCAGTCGCTGGCCGGTTTCGTGGCGCGCTGCGTCGCTTTGCCCGGCATCGGCCCGTGGACCGCGCATTACATGGCACTGCGTGCGCTGGCGCTGCCCGATGCGTTCCCGGCCGGCGATCTGGTGCTGCAGCAGGTGCTCGGTGGTGATACGCGACTGAGCGAACGCACCACCGAGGCCCGCTCGCAGCCGTGGCGACCGTGGCGTGCCTACGCTGTTCTGCATCTGTGGCATCTGGCCACACCGTCTTCGGGAGTTACCTCATGACCCTGCTCTACGACACCTTCGACAGCCCGATCGGCGCGCTCACCGTGGCCGGTGACAGCCAGGGCATCCACCACATCCTGTTCGAGAACAACCGTTACGACGCCAAAGGGCGCGAACACTGGCAACGCGACGCCCATGCACTGCGCGACGCACGCGGACAACTGCTGGAGTACCTGCGCGGTGAGCGCGTGCGCTTCGATCTCCCGCTTGCCCCACACGGCACGCCGTTCCAGCTGCGGGTGTGGAAGGCGCTGGCCGATATTCCGTTCGGCCAGACCTGGAGTTACGTGGCACTCGCTCGGCACATCAACCACCCCACCGCCAGCCGCGCGGTCGGTGCCGCCAATGGCCGCAATCCACTGCCGATCGTGCTGCCCTGCCACCGCGTGATCGGCAGCAGTGGTGCGCTCACCGGATTCGGCGGTGGCCTGGAAGCCAAGGCTGCACTGCTGCAACTGGAAGCACGGCGCGATTCGCTGTTCGCGTAACAGGGCACGCGCCGTGGGGTGGCGTATGCCATCGGTTGTCTTCGACGCGTCACCGCCACGCACTATCATGTCGTGATGATTTCCGTCCGCCTTCCACTGGCGCTTGCCGCCGCTCTCTCGCTGGCCGCGTGCGCGACCGCACCCTCCACTCCACCTGACGCCGTCGCCGCGACTGCTGTCCCGACGACACCAGCCACCGCGCCCAAACTGTTGCTGGTCTCCATCGACGGCCTGCGTGCGGACATGCTCGACCGCGGCTTCAGCCCCAACCTGTCGCGGATCATCGACAGCGGCGTGCGCGCACGATGGATGACGCCGTCGTATCCGGCACTGACCTTCCCCAACCACTACACGATCGTCACCGGGCTGCGCCCGGACCACCACGGCATCATCCATAACAGCATGGAAGAAGCGGAGCTGGGCAGTTTTCGCCTGAACCTGCGCGAGGCCGTCACCGATGCGCGCTGGTGGGGCGGCGAGCCGATCTGGGTCGGCGCCGAAAAAGCCGGCGTGCATACCGCGACCCTGTCCTGGCCCGGCAGCGAAGCGGCCATCCAGGGCGTGCGGCCCAGCCAATGGCGGACGTACGACAGCACGGTGACCCTGCCCGACCGTGTCGATCAGGTGTTGAGCTGGCTCGGCCAGACCGACGCGCAGGCACCACGCCTGGTGACCCTGTACATGGAACAGGTGGATCACGCCGGGCATGACCACGGCCCGGATTCGCCGGAATATGCCGCCGCCATCGGCGAGGTCGACACCGCGATCGGCCGCCTGCTGGACGGGCTGCAGGCACGTGGTCTGGCCGACAGTACCAATCTCATCGTGGTGTCCGACCACGGCATGGCCAGCGTGCCCGAGGGCCAGGTCATCGCCACCGAAGACATGGTTGATCCGTCGATCGCCAAGGAGGTATCGGTAGGCCAGTCGGTCGGCTTCGCGCCGTTGCCGGGCAAGCAGCGTCAGGCCGAGAAAATCCTGCTGGGGGCGCACCCGCGCTACGACTGCTGGCGCCGCGAGGCCCTGCCGGCGCGCTGGGCATACGGCCGCAATCCGCGCATTCCGCCGATCCTGTGCCAGATGCACGAAGGCTGGGATGCGTTGACCCGCGACCGCATCGCTACACGCAAACCCGGCAACCGCGGTTCGCACGGTTACGACAACGCACTGCCCTCGATGCGCGCGGTGTTCATTGCCCGTGGGCCGTCGTTCCAGCAGGGCAAGACCCTGCCCGGGTTCGACAACGTGGATGTCTATCCCCTGCTGACCCGCCTGCTGGGTGTCCCGGCCGCCCCCAACGATGGCGATCCGGAACGCCTGCTCCCCGCATTGCGCTGAGGCGATCCCGTCGCGCAGGCAAAAAAAAACGCGGCGCAAGCGCCGCGTTTTTCATGACCCGCCTGGCTGGATCAGCCGGCCTTGGCCACCGCTTTCTTGGCAACGGCCTTCTTGGCCGGCGCCTTCGTCACGGTCTTCTTGGCAACCGGCGCAGCTGCGCCCACGGCCGCCTTGCTCACGACGTGCGAACGCGAATTGCCGTAGCTGGCATTGAAGCGCTTGCCCTTGGCGGTCTTGCGGTCACCCTTACCCATGTCGTAACTCCTTAGTCTGAATGCTGCGAAATCTGATTACCCCGTACTGACACGGGTTCGGCGGGGCCGCCCTCTCAGGCGCCCCCGCGCACGATCGGAAAGCCTACCATGCGCGCTCTCAATGAGCACAGCTGGCGTCATGGACGTGGCCGTGGTTCAGCCGCAGATTCACCAGATGGGCCACGCCGACCAGCACGCCGCCCAAGGTCATCACCACCGCATGCGGCACCGCCGAGTGGTGCAGCGGGCCGTACAAAAGGCCCGCCCACAACGCGGTCAGGCCCGGGATCAGGAAGCCCAGCGCGCGCAGCGCGCCATGCCGGCGCCAGCCCCAGACCAGACTGAACAGGCCCAGCAGGGTGACGAAGCTCACCAGCGCCAGCTCCACGCCGTCACTCATCCAGACCGACAGGCCCAGTGAGGGCGCAGCGGCCAGCAGCACCGGGAGCACAGCGCAGTGCACGGCGCACAGCAGCGAGCCGGTGGCACCGAAACGATCCAGCAGATGGCGAACACGAGCGAACAGGGGCATGACTTCCAGCAGGGTCGGCGAAGCGTTATGGAATAATATAACATCAATCCTGACGCGCACCCTTGCCTCCCCCTGACTTCCCTTCCCCCCGTCCCGTTACGGGATTCGCGCGCCCCACCATTGATATATTGTAACAATTGACCGAAGGCCCTTGCCCTATGCGCTCCAGCTCCCTCCTGCTCAAACCCCACGCCCTGTCCCTGGCCCTTGCCGCCGCGATGCTGCCCTCGCTGGCCATGGCCGCCGATGATGCCGGCAACCACCGCGACCGCCATCTGACCGAGCTCTCCACCGTGAAGGTCACCGCCTCGCCGCTGCAGGGCGATGCCGAATCGCTGGCCCGCCCGGTTGATGTGCTGGCCGGTGAACGCCTGGACGAGCAGAAGGCCGGCACCCTCGGCGACACCGTGGCCAAGCTGCCCGGCGTGCAGAGCACCTTCTTCGGCCCCGGCGTCGGCCGCCCGATCATCCGCGGCCAGGAAGGCCCGCGCGTGGCGGTGCTGTCCAACGGCATGGGCAACATGGATGCCTCCACCGTCAGCGCCGACCATGCCACCAGCATCGAGCCGTTCCTGGCCGATCAGATCGAGGTCCTGAAGGGCCCGGCCACCCTGCTGTTCGGCAGCGGCGCGATCGGCGGCGCGGTCAACGTGGTCGACGGCCGCATCGCCCGCGAACTGCCGGACCGTCCGCTCAGCGGCCGCGCCGAACTGCGCGGCAATTCGGTCAACGACGAGCGCAGCGGCATGTTCCGCCTGGACGGTGTCAGCGGCAACGTGGTGCTGCATGTCGACGGCCTGGTCCGCAACGGCGATGACTACCGCATTCCCGGCTACGCGGTGATCGATGGCCTGGAAGATCACAGCGGCCACGATCATGAGGATGGCGACACCGACGAACCGCGCCGCGGCCGTCTGGACAACAGTTCGGTCCGCACCCGTGCCGGTGGCGTCGGTGCCACCTGGCTGGGCGAGGAGGGCTACTTCGGCGTGTCCGCCAGCACCTACCGCACCAACTACGGCATTCCCAACGGCGCGCACGTGCATGCCGACGACGACCATGATCATGACCACGATCACGACCATGGCGACGAGGAAGAGGGCGACGAGCATGACGTCCGCATCGACATGGTGCAGAACCGCTTCGAAGCCAAGGGCGGCATCTACCAGCCGACCTCGTTCCTGAAGAACATCAGTCTGCGTACCGCTTACACCGACTACGAGCACACCGAACTGGAAGCCGGCACGCCGGCCACGCGCTTCACCAACCGTGGCATCGAAGGCCGCCTGGAAGCGGTGCAGGAACAGATCGGCGGCTGGGACGGCGCGTTCGGGCTGCAGTTCGGCAACAGCGACTTCGGCGCCAAGGGCGAAGAAGCCTTCGTGCCGGATACCGCGACGAAGAACATCGGCCTGTTCGTGCTGCAGGAAAAGCAGTTCGGCCCGTTCAAGCTGGAACTCGGCGGCCGCCATGACCAGGTCAAGCTGGACCCGACCGGTGATTACCGTGCCCGCAAGTTCGACGCCACCAATCTCTCCGCCGCCGGTATCTGGACGCTCAACGACGCCGTCGACCTGCGCTTCGGCATCGACAGCTCCGAGCGCGCCCCGACCAACGAAGAGCTCTACGCCGCGGGCGCGCACATTGCCACCCGCTCGCTGGAAATCGGTGATGCGAACCTGAAGACCGAACGCGGCCAGCGCGTCGAACTGGGCATCCACACCCACAGCGACCGCGTCGACTTCTCCGCCTCCATCTACCAGACCAAGTTCAAGGACTTCATCTACCTGGCCGACACCGGCGTGGTCGAATCGCTGCCGGTCCGCCTGTGGACCCAGCAGGACGCCACCTTCAAGGGGGCTGAAGCCGAAGCGCTGTTCCATCTCTTCGAAGGCAGCGCTGGCGATTGGGACCTGCGCGTGTTCGGTGACTACGTCAAAGCCGAACTGGATGGCAGCGGCAGCCGCAGCGTCGACATCGCCGTCCCGCACGGTGATCACAACCACAACTACACCGTGGATCTGGCCAACACCGGCTACCTCCCGCGTATCGCCCCGGGCCGGGTCGGCGCGGACCTGCGCTGGTCCAAGGATGGCTGGCGTGCCTCGGTTGGTGCCGTGCGCTACAGCAGCCAGAAGGACGTCGCCCAGAACGAAGACCCGAGCAACGGCTACACCCTGGTCGATGCCCACTTCGCCTACCGCTGGGACCGGACCGACAGCAACAGCTACGAAGTCTTCCTGGACGGCAGCAACCTGACCAACCGCGAGGTCCGCCCGCATACCTCCCTGCTGCGCGACTACTCCCCGCTGCCGGGCCGCGGCGTGGCATTCGGGATCCGCGCGTACTTCTGATCGATTCACTGGGTGGTTGCTTGACCCGAGGGGGCCGAAAGGCCCCCTTTTTTGTGCTTGACTAACTACGTGCATATGCACGTATCATCCAGCCACCCACCCCGGCACACGCCCATGGACCCGCTGACCCAGAGCCCCTGCACCTGCTTCCGCCTGCGTCGTGCGGCACGCCGGCTCTCGCAGATCTATGACGCCCACCTTGCCCCCGCCGGGCTCAGCCTCAACGCTTACTCCATCCTGCGTCGCGCCCCCGCACCGCGGCAGCTGGGCGACCTGGCCGAGGCGCTTGGCATGGACCGCACCACGCTCACCCGCAACCTCAAACCGCTGCTCACCGCCGGCTGGCTTGAACAACGCCGCGGTGATGACGCCCGGCAACGCCTGATCGTCATCACCGCTGCCGGCAAAGCCTGCCTGCGCCGCGCGCGCCCCCTGTGGCAACGGGCGCAGAACGAAGTGGAAACCACCTTCGGCCCCACCCCGACCGCCCGGCTCAACGCCCTGCTCGACCAACTCGACCACGCCCTGCCCACCGGAGCCGACGCATGAGCACGTCAACCACTGCGCCCCGCGCCCGCGCCCCCGCCCCCGCCCCCGCCATGCACTGGGGTCTGCTGGTCGCCGCCTCCGCCATCCTCATGGTCACCATGGGCGTGCGCCAGACCTCCGGCCTCTACGTCGACCCGATCCACCGCGGCACCGGCGTCAGCATCGTCGAGATCAGCTTTGCGCTGGCCATTGGCCAATTCGTCTGGGGCGCGGTGCAACCCGTGTTCGGGGCCGTCGCCGATCAGCGCGGCGCGTTGCCCGTGCTCATCTTCGGTGCCCTGCTGCTGGCGGCCGGGCTGCTGCTCGCACCGCTGCTGACCAGCCCGCTGGGCATGACCTTCACCCTCGGCCTGCTGATGGCCGCCGGTGCCGGCGCCGGCAGCTTCTCCGTGCTGATCGGCGCGACCGCCCACCGCCTGCCGGCCGAAAAGCGCTCGTTCGCGGCCGGCCTCATCAATGCCGGCGGCTCGCTGGGCCAGTTCGTGTTCGCACCACTGGTCCAGTGGATCATCGGCACCGCCGGCTGGGCCCGCGCCATGATCACCATGGCGGTGATCACCCTGCTCTCGGTGCCCTTGGCCTGGCCGCTGCGACGTCGCGCAGGCGACCATGCGCCCACCGCCGGTGTCACCGATGAAGGCGGGCTGCGCGCGCAGTTGCGCGTCGCCGTGCGCGATCGCAGCTACTGGTATCTACATCTGGGCTTCTTCACCTGCGGCCTGCACATCGCCTTCCTGGTCACCCATCTCCCCGGCGAGATCGCCCTGTGTGGCCTCTCGCCCACCGTCGCCTCGTCCTCCATCGCGCTGATCGGGCTGTTCAACGTCGCCGGCAGCCTGATCGTCGGTGCCCTCGGCCAGCGCTACCGCATGAAGTACCTGCTGTTCTGGATGTACGCCAGCCGCGCCGTGATGATCGGGGTCTACCTCGTTGCGCCGCCCACACCACTCACCTTCTACATCTTCTCCGCCGCGCTCGGCTTCACCTGGCTGGCGACCGTTCCGCCCACCGCCGGCCTGGTCGGCAAGCTGTTCGGCCCGCGCTACCTCGGCACCCTGTTCGGCCTGACCCTGCTCTCGCACCAGTTGGGCGGTTTCTTTGGTGCATGGCTCGGCGGCCTGGCGCTCGCCCACACCGGCAACTACCTGTGGATGTGGTACGCCGACATGGGCCTGGCCGTGCTCGCCGCGTTGATCAACCTGCCGATCCGCGAAGCCCGGATGGGCGGCTGTCACGGCGTGCCCGCCCCGCGCTGAGCTCACCCGCCCTCGACATTGCCCAGCGCGCGCCAACCCGCGCGTGCCGAAACCGACGCACCCCCTTCCGCGCCGGACAGTTGTGTCCGATGATGCGCGCATGCCTACCCAACGTGCCGACGCGGCCGCCCGCCGTGCCCAGATCCTAGACGCTGCTGATGCCGTGTTCGGCCAGCACGGCGTGACCGCCCCGTTGGACCTGGTGGTCGAGCGTGCCCAGGTCGGCCGGGCCACGCTGTACCGCAACTTCCCTGACCGCGCCGCCCTCGTGGAGGCGCTGCTCCAGCGCACCGTCAACCGCATCGCGCGCCAGGTGCAGACCCTCGGCGAACGCGACGATGCACTGTTCGAGGTGCTTGAAGGGATGGCGAACCGGATCGTGCAGTCGCCGGCATTATCGGACTACTGGCGCGCGGTGGATCCGGATCAGATCCCGATCCGGGCCGCGCGCGAAACGATCTTCGAACTGCTGCGCGAACCGATTGCCCGCGCGGTGGCTGCAGGGCTGTGCCGCCCCGATCTGGAAACGACGGACATTTCACTCATCTCAGGCATGCTGGGAGCCGCGCTGCGTGGCAAGACGCGTGACGAACGCGCCCGGCTGGCCACGCGCGCCCTGCAATTGCTGCGTGGCGGATTGCGGGGGCCTGCCGACGGGGAGGGGTGATGCCGCAGTACCTCAAGCCGGTTCCGGACTGGGAGGAGCACGAAAAACCGACCCTGCCGGGCTCGGCCTCGATGCCATGGCATCCGCCACACCGCCGCCTGGCCTATGCGCTGGTGGCGCTGCTGGTGGGGATCACCGGCGGCCTGGGCAATGCGCTGGTCAGTGCCAACCTGCCGTTCCTGCAGGGCCAGCTCGGGCTCACCCCGGCACAGGGCAGCTGGCTGGTGGCCGCGTATGCCATGGTCAACGTCACCGCCAACCTGCTCGCCTTCAAGTTCCGCCAGCAATACGGCATCCGCCTGTTCGCCGAGATCGGGCTGGGCCTGTATGCCGCGCTGGCGGTGCTGCATCTGTTCGTCGGCACCTTCGAAACCACCGTGCTGATGCGCGCGGCCAGCGGCTTCGCCGGTGCAGCCTGCAGCACCTTGGGCACGCTGTACATGCTGCAGTCGCTGCCGCGCAAATACACCGGCAACCTGCTGGTGATCGGCGTGGGCATCTCACAGCTTGCGGTGCCGATCGCGTGGCTGGTCTCGCCGGGCCTGGTGGACACCGGACAGTGGCACAACCTGTATCTGTTCGAGGCCGGGTTGGCACTGTGCGCGTTCGCGGCCGTGGTCGTGCTCAAGCTGCCGCCGGGAGCGCAGATCAAAGCGTTCGAACCGCTCGACTTCCTCACCTTCGCCCTGCTCGCTCCCGCCGTCGGCCTGCTGGTGGTCGTGCTGGCGCAGGGCTATACGCGCTGGTGGCTGGACACCCCGTGGCTGGGCTGGGCGCTGGTCGCCTCGATCGCGCTGTCCACCACCGGCTTCATCATCGAGCATTACCGCCGCAACCCGTTGCTGCAGACGCGCTGGCTGGCCAGCCTGCCGGTGATCCACTTCATCATCGGTGCGTTCCTGATCCGCTTTCTGACCACCGAGCAATCCTATGGCGTGGTCGGCCTGATGCGTACGCTCGGGATGGGCCCGGACCAGATGCGCCCGTTGTTCGCGGTGATCCTGGCCGGGGTGATCACCGGCATGGCCGCCAGCTCGCTCACCTTCGGCCCGAAGCGGCTCATTCCGCAGTTGTTGATGGCCATCCTGCTGCTGGGCAGCGCGGCCCTGCTCGACCAGAGCCGCACCAGCCTGGATCGCCCGCACGACTTCTTCGCCAGCCAGTTCCTGGCGTCCGTCGGCGCCGGCATGTTCATGGGGCCGCTGATCATGCTCGGCATCACCCAGGCGCTGAAGCAGGGCGTGGACCACATGATCACCTTCCTGGTGACGCTCTCCATCACCCAGACCTTGGGTGGCCTGGCCGGCTCGGCCGTGCTGGGCACCTACCAGCTGCACCGCGAGCAGGTGTATTCCGGTGCGCTGGTCAGCCAGCTGGATCCGGCCGACAACGTGGTTGCCCAGCGCTTGAAACAGCAACAGCAGCTCTACGCCAGGCTGATCACCGACCCGGTGCAGCGCAGCGCGCAGGGCACCGCGCAGCTGGCGCAGATCACCCGTCGCGAGGCCAACGTGCGCGCGTTCAATGATGTGTTCGCGCTCAGCGGCCGCGTCGCGCTGGTCTTCCTTGGCTGGTTGCTGCTGCTGGCGGTGCGCACCGCCGTGCTCAAGCAGTGGCGCAAACGCCATGCGCCGACACCTCCCCTTTCCGCGCCGACGCCTGGCAGCGTCGCGCCCCGATGAGCCCGCCCATGTCGACCCAACCCCCGCACGACGATACCGCCCCGGAAAACGTCAACCCACCGCCGCCGACCGACGCCGCGCCCGCCCCTGCGCCGCCCCCCGCGGCGGCTCCCTCTGGCGTGCCCAAGTACCTCAAGCCGAGCCTGCGTGCCGTGATCATCATGATCGTGATCGCCCTGATCGGCATCGCGCTGATCCTGCGCGCGTGGTCACTGTGGCCGTTCGAGACGTCCCGGGTGACCACCGACAACGCCTACGTGCGTGGCCAGATCACCGTGCTCGCGCCGCAGGTCAACGGCTATGTCACCGAGGTGCTGGTCAAGGACTTCCAGCACGTCAAACAAGGCGAACCGCTGCTGCGCATCGACGACCGTATCTATCGCGAGAAGGTCGTGCAGGCCGAAGCCGACCTGGACAGCGCCAAGGCCGCGCTGGCCAACTCCGACCAATCCCAGGCGCAGAACCGCGCGCAGATCCAGGCCGCGCAGGCCAACCTGTCTGCCGGCCAGGCCGAGCTCTCGCGCTCGCGTACCGAACTCAAGCGCTACGAAGAACTCGCCGACCAGCAACTGGTCGCCCTCAACGACCGCGACAAGTTCCGCACCACCACGCAATCGGCGCAGGCCAGCGTGCTGCAGTCGCAGGCCCAGATCCGCATCGCCGAAGAAACCCTGACCTCCACCCAGGTCGCCCGCAAAGGCCTGGAAGCCCGCGTCGAGACCGCCCAGGCCCAGCTGGAACTGGCGAAGATCGACCTCGCCAACACGGTGATCCAGGCCCCGCGCGACGGTCAGGTCAGCGAAGCCTCGGTGCGCCTGGGCCAATACGTCACCGCCGGTTCGCAGCTGCTGTTCCTGGTGCCCGATGCCCTGTGGGTGGTCGCCAACTTCAAGGAAGGCCAGACCTGGAAGATGCGCATCGGCCAACCGGCCACCTTCTCCGTGGATGCCTTCGATGGCCAGAAGCTGCACGGCCACATCGAACAGATCGCCCCGGCGACCGGCTCGGAGTTCAGTGTCCTGCGTCCGGACAACGCCAGTGGCAACTTCACCAAGGTCGTCCAGCGCCTGCCGATCCGCATTTCCATCGACCCCGATCAGCCGCTGGCCCCGCGCCTGCGCCCCGGCATGTCGGTGATCGTCAAAGTGGATACCGCCGCCGAAGGGCACGAAACGGCCGAGGCTAAACCGTGATGCTCGGCTCAGTTGCGCAGATGGGAAAAGAAGGGCTGCGTTGGCACACGTCAGTGCAGGAACCACCCGGCAAAAGCATCCTGCGCCCGATCCCGGGCGGTCCGCACCTGCTCATCGCTTAATGCGATCCGGGACAGGTCCCGCGGATCGAAATGGCACTGTATGAGCAGCATGATGTGACTGAACATCCGGAACAGACTGGCCTGCAACGCAGTATCGGGCCGGTGCCCCTGCATCAACGCGATCGCCTCTTCCAACGACACGAACGCGTCCCACGACCAGATCGACTGCTCATGCAACTGACCGATGAACGAGGCATCTTCGTCATACGCCGCATCCCCGACATCGTTCAACGCAATGATCGCGCGTGCGCGATCAGGATCAACGACCGCGATCAGCCCGCACACCGCGCACACAACCCGTGCACTTCCAGCGTCTGCGCCTGTGGCTGGAAACCGAGCTCCTTCGCCCGCTTCTCCAGCTGGCTGACAATCTCCTTGTCCTCCAGCTCCACCGCACTGTGGCAGCTGTTGCAGATCAGGAACGGCACCGAATGCTGCGCACTGCTCGGATGGTGGCAGGCCACGAACGCATTCACCGATTCCAGCTTGTGCACGAAGCCATTGGCCATCAGGAAATCCAGCGCGCGGTACACCGTCGGCGGGGCGTCGGCACCGACGCCCTTGCCATTGCGCACCCACTCCAACAACTCGTAGGCCTTCACCGGCTTACCGGCCTCGGCGATCAGGCGCAGCACGTTCGCGCGGATCGGCGTCAGCCGCAGCCCGCGTTCCGAGCACACGCGCTCGACCACCTTCACGAAGTCGGAGGCGTCGTGAACGTGATGGTGCGGAGCGGTACAAGCGGTCTTTGCGGACATGCGCGGTCTCCTGTGGTCAGGCCGTCGGTACTTTAGTGAGTGCGACCTCGATGCGTTTCAAGGCCTCTTCACGCCCGGCCAGGAACACGGTCTGCGAGATGTCCGGGCTGACCTGGGTGCCGGTGATGGCCACGCGCAGCGGCTGCGCCACCTTGCCCATGCCGATTTCCAGCGCCGCGGCCACGTCGTGCAGTGCCGCCGAAACGCTCTCCACCGTCCATTCCCCGGCCGCGCCCAACAGCTCGCGCGCCTTGCCCAGCGCCAGTTCCGCGCCCGGCTTGAAGTGCTTGGCCACGGCGGCTTCGTCGTACTCGGTCAACGGCTGGTACCAGACCACCGCCTTCTCGGCCATTTCCTTCAGCGTCTGCACACGATCGCGCAGCGCCACCACCACGTCCGCCGGCGCAGGACCGGCGTTCAGATCCAGGCCCAACTTGTTCAGCTGGTAGACCAGGTGCGGAGCGATGTCGGCCGGCGCTTCGGTCTTCAGGAAATGCTGGTTGACCCAGCCCAGCTTGGCCATATCCAGGCGCGCGGCCTTGGAGTTGCAGTTGGTCACATCGAACAGATCGATCAGCTCCTGGCGGCTGAACAGCTCCTGGTCGCCATGCGACCAGCCCAGGCGGGCCAAGTAGCTCAGCAGCGCGTCGGGCAGGTAGCCGGCGTCCTTGTACTGCATCACGTCTGCCGCGCCGGTGCGCTTGGACAGCTTCGCGCCCTGCTCGTCCAGGATCATCGGCATATGGCCGAACTTCGGCACGGGGGCGCCGATGCCCTCGTACAGATTGATCTGGCGCGGGGTGTTGTTGATGTGGTCGTCGCCGCGGATGACCTCGCTGATGCGCATGTCCCAATCGTCCACCACCACCGCGAAGTTGTAGGTGGGGAAACCATCCGGGCGGAAGATCACCATGTCATCGAGTTCGCTGTTGGCGATTTCGATGCGGCCCTTGATCAGGTCATCGAACACCACCGTGCCTTCCAGCGGATTCTTGAAGCGGATCACGCGGTTCGGGTCGTCCTTGTACGGCAGGCCCAGGTCCCGCGCGGCGCCGTTGTAACGCGGCTTTTCCTGCTTGGCCATGGCGGCCTCGCGCATCGCGTCCAGTTCTTCCCTGGTCTCGTAGGCGTAGTAGGCCTTGCCATCGGCGACCAGCTGCTCGGCCACTTCCAGGTAGCGGGCCACGCGCTGGGTCTGGTAGATCGGGCCTTCGTCATAGCCCAGGCCCAGCCACTCCATCGCCTCCAGGATCGCGTCGATCGCGCCCTGGGTGCTGCGCTCGCGGTCGGTATCTTCGATGCGCAGCACGAATTCGCCGCCACGGTGACGGGCCTCCAGCCAGCAGTACAGCGCCGTGCGGGCGCCACCAATGTGCAGGTAGCCGGTGGGACTGGGGGCAAAACGGGTGCGGCAGGTCATGGAGGGCTCAGGGCGGGAAACGGAATCCCGGCAATTTTACCTGTCCGGGCCGGACCCTGCCTAAATCGGAGAATCCCTACAGTCTGCTGCGTGCGGCCGTGGTCTGATGACGGGATCCCCACTTTCCTCAGGCATGCTATGACAGCGTCGCGCTTTGCCCCTCCCGGACCGCCGCGCCCGCTGGCTGGCGCGATCACCGCCGTAGTGGTGCTCGCCGCGCTGAGCGGCTGTTCGGCACCCGGCACGGGCGGTAACGAGCTGCCCGCGCAGCACCCGGCACGTCCATCGGCCCAGATGGCCCCGGCTTCGCCCCTCCGGCCAGCTCCGCCGGCCGTGACTACTGCAGCGACAGGCGCGCAACCGGACGGTCTGGTCACCACCCGACCTCATCCGGCGCCCGGGCATCTGGACGCGGCGCTGGGCTTGAACGAGGGGCTGAGCTCGGATCGGCTCTGGGGACTGCTCAATGATTCCGCCGCGTTTGAGCAGACCATGGCAGCGCTGGACCGTGCCTATGCTGCCGATGCGGATGCGCAGGACGTGCGCAGCAGCTATGAGCACGCGCTGCAGCAACGCTTGGGCACAGAGTCGGATGCACCGAAACTGAGCCGCTTGGAATGCAGCATCTCCCATTGCCTGGGCGAGATCACCGGCACGCTGGAAAATCCGTCCGCACTTTTCGGTGAGCCACGTGATGCCGCGGGCCGCCAGTTGCCGGTCAATGCGGCGATGGTGACCAGCATTCTGCCAACGGACGGCGCACCAGGCGGCTACCGCCTGGTCTTCTCGCTCGATCCCACGCCCCGCACCGGGCCGTCGCCGGCCCGGTAACCCGCTCCTCAGGGCGTCAGCAACGGCTTGCGCGGCAGCTTTTCATCGCGCATCGCCGCGTTGTAGACGAACGAGGCCACGATCGCGGCGGCCTGCTTCAGGTCCTCCGGCTCGGCGTGGTCCCAGGTGTCCAGGTTGCTGTGGTGGACGTTGGTGAAGTAGTCCAGCCGATCCTGGATGAACTGGAACCCGGGCAGGCCGACGCGATCGAACGCGATGTGGTCGGTGCTGCCGGTGTTGCGGGTGGCCACGGTGGTCGCGCCCACGTCATGGAACGGGGCCAGCCACGCTTCGAAGATCGGCACCGCGGCCAGGTTCTCCTGCGCATAGATGCCGCGGAAGCGGCCCGAGCCGTTGTCCATGTTGAAGTACGCCGAGAACTTGTCGTAATCGCGCTGGCGCTGCAGGGCGCCGGTGGGTTCACGCATCGAGGCCGGCAGCTTGAGCTGTGCCGGGTCGGTCGGCTCGGGGTAGCGCGCGAAGTGCTTGGACACGTAGTCCTGGGAGCCGATCAGCCCCTGCTCCTCGCCACTCCACAGCGCCACGCGGATGGTCCGCTTGGGCTTGGCGCCCACCGCTTTGAGGATGCGCATGGCTTCCATCATCACCGCCACGCCGGCCGCGTTGTCGGCCGCCCCGGTGCCGGTGTGCCAGGAATCCATGTGCGCGCCGAGCATCACGATCTCATCGGCCTTGCCACTGCCGCGGATCTCGGCCAGCGTGTTGTAGCCGGGCTGGTCCTGCGTATCGGTGAAACGGGCTTCGACATTCACGCGCAGCTTGACCGCCTGCTTCTGGTCGACCGCCCGCACCAGCTGGTTGTAGTGCTCGGCCATCATCGCCAGCTCGGGCACGCCGACCGGTTCACCGGCCTTGCGCGAGCCACCACCACCGACACGGATGATGCCGTTGTCCCAGCCGCTGATGCTGATCGTGGCCAGCACGCCCTGCTCGGCGAAGAAGGCATTGGTGGCACGGGTCAGTTCCTGCTTCTCCAGATATTCCTTGGCCTTCTTGGCACGGTCGGCCTTGGCATCGGCGACGTCCTTGGGCACCGCGAACACCTGCAGCTCGGCCAGGCCGGCGTCATCGTGGCGGTGCGAATCGGACTTGGTGGCCCGTTCGTAATCGCGTGCATCGTTGAGCAGCAGGATCTTGCCGGCGATCTTGCCTTTGTACTGATCCAGATCGGCGAGCTTCTTGATCTCGACCTTGATCACCTCGCCCTCGACCGGGCCGTTGGTGCCCGGGGTCCAGGCCTTCGGCAGCGCGTACAGCGGCGCCACGCGCGGGCTCAGCAGTTCCACGCTGGCGTTGCTGAACTCCCAGCCGCGACCGAATGCATCGAAGGCCTCGTCATGCACGTTGACCAGGCCCCACTCGTTGAACTTGCTGCGGGTCCAGGTGTTGGCCTCGCCCATCGCGGGCGAATTGGTCAGGCGCGGGCCGATCTGCTCGGTCAGGTGGCTGAAGGTCGCCATCACCTGCGACCGGTGGAAGGCTTCCTGGCGGATGCGGCTGACCATGTCCAGGTCCACCGTTTCCTTCGTCTGTGCATCGGCGACGCCACTCAATGCCAATGCCACGCTCAACATGCCCCACTTGAACACGATTACCCCCGCCTCTCGGCCAGACCACGAACAATCCCCGAGTCTATCGGGCGTTGTCCCGGTGCCCCCGGGCCAAGAGTCATGGTCACGCCATCCAGCCGTACCAGAGCTGGCGACGGCCAGGCAGTACCAGCAGCCAGCGGCTGCGGTCTTCCGAGGCGCTGGCGTAGACCGCCGCATGCACCGGCCAGTCCGCGGGCAACCCGCGGATGCCGACCTCACGCAACGCCTGTGCACCCTCACGCCACGGCCGATAGTCGCCACACCAGTGCGGCAGCGGCAGGCGGCCGCGCGCCTGCCGTGCCTGTTCCAGAAAGCGCAGCCCGTGCACGGTGATCGCCTCGCAGGTGGCCGGGGCCAGCCCGAAGCGCACCAGCCCCGGCGCGCCCTCGGCGCCGGGCAGCGCCAGCAGCGGTGACGGCCACCCTGAGCCTTCGCCGCTCAGCAGCGAGGCCACCTCCAGCCGGGCGGGCAGCGCCCGGCGCACTCGTTCCTGCAGACAGCGGCGCAAGCTCATGTCCGTTCCTCAGCTCAGCCGTGCGCCGAGTTCGTACCAGTCGACCCGGCGGGTCACCCACATCACCGCGGCCAGCACCCCGAACAGCAGCAGCGAGCCCATCAGCAGCGCGTTGTTCTCCGAGATCAGCAACCCGTACAGCGCGCCATACAGGGCACTGAGCATCACCGCAAAGCCCAGGCCGCGTTTCCAGCTCTTCAATACGCCGGACAGATACACGGTCTGGATGCCGATACAGGCAAGCGCCGAGAGTGCATACGCCTGCCAGAACGCGATGTGCTCGGAGAGGCTGAGCAGCAGCAGGAAGAAGATCGCCAGCGCCAGGCCGACCATCAGGTACTGCAGCGGGTGGATGCGCAGCTGCTTGATCAGCTCGAACAGGATGAAGCCGACGAAGGTGAGCAGGATGAAGAGGATGCCGTACTTGCTGGCGCGGTCGGCCTGGGTATAGACATCGACCGGATTGACCAGCTCCACGCTCACCGCTTCAGCGTCGATGTCCGGGCGGTTGCGCAGCTGGTGCTGGGCACGCGAGGCCAGCGAGGACACCGCCCACTGGGCGTCGAAGCCCTGCGCGTCCACCCTGCGCTCGTTGGGCAGGAAGCTGCCACCGAACAGCGGGTGCGGCCACGGCGAGCGCAGCGCGATGCGGCTTTCATCGCCCACCGGCACCACCGACAGCGACCGGGTGCCATCCAGCACCAGCTCCAGCTCGACCTTGCTGCCCTTGAGCACGCCACCCCGTTCATCCGCCAGGCCCGGCAAGCCGACATGCAGGCCCGTGCCGATGCCACTGACGCCGCCGGCATCGGGCAACAACGTCACGGCGTTGCCATCCACGCGCAGGTTCGGCGAACCGACCAGGCCACGCACATCGGCGATGCCCACGGTCAGAAATGGCGTGCCATACACGCGGCCTGCTTTCACCGGGTAGTCGTCATCGGCGAACGCGGCGCTGATCGTGGCCTTCCAGCTATAGACCGGCACGCGGAACAGGCCGACGCGGCGCTCGTCCGGCTGCATCACGCCGTCCACCGTGAGCGTGGCGGGCATCTGCAGCCACTGGCCCTGCTCGACCTGCTTTTCCTTCTTCTTGGTACCGGCCGCATCCACCACCTCGACCTCGCGGGTCTCGGTCCACGGCACCACCCGGATCGGGCCGGTCAGGATCTGCGCGCCGGCGCGGCTCTGCGCGACGCGCTGGTAAGCCTCGTCGCGGTAGGCCTCACGCTCGCGGATGACGCCCTTGATCAGGCTCAGCGGAATCAGCAGCAACAGGATCAGCCCGCCGACAATGGCGAACCGCAACAGCATCTTCAGGGATTTCATGGCCCGTCCTCGGTTGGGAGGGGACCAGCTTCCCGCGCGCCGGTGTGCGGGGTTTGTGCCGAGTTTGAAGTCTGTGTGAAGTGCGGCGGCGGTCAGCGCCGCGGCGGTACCGAAGGCAGCCGCAACGGCAGCCACAACACCGCCTGCGCGCCGCCGTCATCGCGGTTGCGCAGGCTCACCCTACCGCCATGCAGACGCGCTACCTCCTGCACGAACGACAGGCCCAGGCCGGAGCTGCGCTGGCCGGTGGCCGGCCGTGCCAGGGAATAGAAGCGCTCGAACACGCGGTCAAGCGCGTAGTCCGGCACGCCACTGCCGTGGTCGGCGACGGTCAGCGCAATGCCCTCGCCTTCCGCACGGGCACCGAGCGTGATGCTGCTGCCGGCCGGTGAGAACGCCACGCCATTCTCCAGCAGATTGTTGAGCGCCTGGCGCAGCAGATAGCCATCGCCCTGCACGCTCTCGGCCTGCGCCTCCACCGCGATCGTGACCCCGGCGGCCTGCGCACGCACCGCCACCGCGTCGGCGGCGGACTGCAGCAACACCGCCAGTGCAAGCCGCTCGTGCTTCTGCAGCCAGCCGTACTGTTCCACCTCGGCCAGCGCCAGCAGCTTGTCGATGGTTTCGGTGAGGCGCTGCGCCTGGCCTTCGATACTGCGGGCGAAATGCGCCCGATCCGCGTCCGGCAACGGCTCCTGCAACAGTTCGGCTGCACCGCGGATCGCGGCCAGCGGGCTCTTCATTTCATGCGTCAGCGATTGAACGTACTGCTCGACGTAGGCCTTGCCTTCCAGCTTGCGACGCATGGTTTCCAGCGCCTGGCCCAGATCGCCGATCTCATCGCGGCGCGGCTTCGGCGGCGGCACCGGTTCACCGGCGCTGACCGCCTTGGCATAGCGGTTGAGACGGTTCACGCCGTGCATCAGCCACGCGGTCATCAGCAGGCCGATCAGCGCTGAAAGGCCGATCAACCACGCACCGCGCTTCATGATGGCGCGCTGGCTGGCCGCGATGAACGGATCGATGCTTCGGTTGGGTTGGGCCAGGCTGAGCACACCGATCAAGCGGCGTCCGTCGGCCGGATCGAAGATCGGCGCGGCCACGTGCATCACCGAGTGGGTGTCGTCGCCGGGCGTCTCCGGGCTGGAGCGCGCGCCGTATTCGCCACGCAGGGTACGGTACACATCGTTCCAGCGTGAGTTGTCGCGCCCCACATCGCGGCCGGTCGAGTCGTACACCACGATGCCCTTGGCATCGGTGATGGTGACCTGGTAATCCAGCGTGCGTTTGGGAAAGCGCCACACCATCGCCTTCGGGTCGCGGCGCTTGGCGCGCGCCAGATCGGCGACAAAGCGACCGTCGCGGATGTGCCCGGCCTTGAGATCGGCCGCGGCCATTTCCGCCAGCACGTTGGCCGCATCGACCAACGTGGACTCCATCGCCTGGCGCACGCCAGGCTTCACTTCGTTGACGAAGATACGCATCACGAAGAACGCGGCGATACCCACGATCAGGAAAAAGCCCAGGAACAGTTTCAGGCCCAGCCGCATGCCTACACCTCCAGTGCGTAGCCCAGGCCACGGTGGGTGCGGATCGGGTCGGTCTCGGCGCCCGCGGCACGCAACTTGGCGCGCAGGGTTTTGACGTGGGTATCCACGGTGCGGTCGGCGCTGTCGGCGTCGCTGTCCCAGCCGCGGTCCATCAGCTGGGCGCGGCTGAGGATCGCGCCGGGGCGCTGCAGCAGGGCCGCCATCAGCGCGTATTCGTAGCGGGTCAGATCCAGCGGCTGGTCACCGAAGCGGATCCGGCTGCCCTCGCGATCAATCGAGAAGCGCCCCAGCTGCTGCCAGCCGGTGGTGTCGGCAGGGGCCGCGGACCGGCGCAGGCGCGCACGCACCCGCGCCACCAGTTCGCGCGGCGAGAAGGGCTTGGCCATATAGTCGTCCGCGCCCAGTTCCAGGCCGAGCACCCGGTCGAACTCGTCATTGCGGGCGGTCAGGAAGATCACCGGCACCTCGCTGAAGGTGCGCAGCGTGCGGCAGACCTCGAAACCGCTCATGTCCGGCAGGCCGACATCCAGCACCACCACATCGAAGGCGTGCTGGCGCAGCCGGGCCAGCGCCTCACCGCCGAGCAGGCAATGCTGGGCGCCGTAGCCTTCACTGCGCAGTGCATACAGAACGGTATCGGCGATGGCGGTTTCGTCCTCGACCACCAGGACGTTGTGCAGGGGGTGGCTCATGCGCGCAGCATAGCCGCTGGGCCCGCCGCCCCGTACACTGCGCCGATGAATTACCGCCACGCCTTCCATGCCGGCAACCATGCCGATGTGCTCAAGCACATCGTGCAGCTTGCCCTGCTCGACACCTTCAAGCGCAAGGACAGCCCGTTCTTCGTGCTGGACACCCACGGCGGCGCAGGCCGCTACCTGCTGGCCAGCGAGGAAAGCCGCAAGACGCTGGAGGCCGAAGACGGCGTGATGCGCCTGATGGCCCAGCCGCAGCTGCCCGCGGTGGTGGAGCGCTACCTCAAGGCGGTCCAGGCCGACAACCCGGTCGGGGCGATGATCAGCTACCCCGGCTCGCCGCTGCTGACCGCCCAGACCCTGCGCGAGCAGGACCGCATGGCCGTCTGCGAAGTGCAGGATGCCGAAGCCACGGCGCTGAAGGCACTGTTCGCCCATGACAGCCGGGTGGCCGTGTATCACGCCGATGGCTATGCCCAGAACAAGAAGCTGCTGCCGCCCAAGGCCAACGGCGTGAAGATCGGCCGTGGGCTGGTCCTGATCGACCCGCCCTACGAGGGGCAGGACGCCGAGTACCAGGCCATCCTGGCCTCGGTGACCGAGATCCTGGGCCGCTGGCCGCAGGCCAGTTTTGCGATCTGGTTCCCGATCAAGCAGCGCCGGACCATCCTGCATTTCCTGCGCAAGGCCTGTGCCCTGCCCGTGAAATCGGTGCTGACCGCCGAGCTGCTGATCCGCCCGGACGACTCCCCGCTGCGGCTCAATGGCAGCGGCATGCTGCTGCTCAACCCGCCGTGGCAGTTCGACCAGGTCCTGGCCCCGGCCATGCCGGCGCTCAAGCAGCACCTGGGCGAGGCCGGCGCCTCGACCCGCCTGCAGTGGCTCAAGCAGGCCGAATGACCCCCTGAATCCAGGCCGGAACCCCGGCCTGGCCGGCGCCTCCCGTCCGGCGCGGCGTGAGTGATCCGTTCACGGAACGCTGCCCCCGGGATGCGAGAATCCGAAGACCACCAAGGAATCACCGGTATGGCTACCCGTAACCGCATGCCGCCCTGGCACGAGATTTTCAAGGCACCCAGTGGCCACGAGCTGCTGATCCGCCCCATCCGGCCGGAAGACGGCCCGCCGCTGCATGCCGCCTTCAGTCTGTTCGGTCCCGAAGAGATCCGCGACCGCTTCCTGCAGTCGGTGACCGAACTGTCGCCGGAAACGACGCAGCGCCTGACCCATCCCAATCCCAAGAGCGAAATCACCCTGGTCGCGGCCGAGTCGCTGCCCGCCGGTGAAGCCGTGGTGGGTGCGGTCGCGCGTGCCTCGATCATCCCCGGCACCCGCGAGGCCGAGTACGCCATCCTGGTCAGCCGCTTCCTGGTCGGCCAGGGCCTGGGCCGGCAGTTGATGCGCAAGCTGGTCAAATGGGCGCGCGGCAAGTACCTGGATCGTCTGTACGGTGATGTTGCCGAAGAGAACGAGCCGATGAAGCAGCTGGCCGCCTCGCTGGGCTTCCAGCCGATCCCGCACCCGAACGGTACGCCGGGCCTGGTGCGCATGGTGCTTGAACTCGACAGCTGAAACAGGGCGGATGTCCGCGCCCTGATCGGCAGAGCCGGCCGCTGGCCGGCTCCCGAACATCACGCCTCGCCTGGAGCCGGCCGCTGGCACTACCGTTGACTGCCAGCGGCCTGCACGACCGGCAACGTGGCACGGGCCGTGCGTTTGCCCGCCGCCGGATGACGCAGCCGCCACGCTGCGGTCTGCTAAAATCGACGGTTCATGTCACGCACCTCCTATCCCGTTCCGCCGCTGCCACGTCCTGGACAGCTCCGCGCCTGGTGGCGCGCTCCCGCTTCGGCGACAGCGCTGGCGTGGTACATCGCCCGCGCGGCGCAGTCGCACGACGGGCCGTTGCTGGTGGTCGCGCGCGACAACCATGGCGCGAACCAGATCGAAGCGGACCTGCACACCCTGCTGGGCAGTGCCGGCGACGTGCCGATCGTGGCCTTCCCGGATTGGGAAACCCTGCCCTACGACGCCTTCAGCCCGCACCCGGACATCATTTCCCAGCGCCTGGCCGCGCTGCACGCCCTGCCTGCGCTCAAGCGCGGCATCGTGGTGGTGCCGGTGCAGACGCTGCTGCAGCAGTTGGCCCCGCTCAAGTACGTCATCGGTGGCAGCTTCGACCTGACGGTCGGCCAGCGCCTGGATCTGGATGCGGAAAAGCGCCGCCTGGAATCGGCCGGCTATCGCAACGTGCCGCAGGTGATGGACCCGGGTGATTTCGCCGTACGTGGCGGCCTGCTCGATGTCTACCCGATGGGGGCCGAGGCGCCGCTGCGGGTGGAACTGCTCGACGAAGACATCGATTCGATCCGCGCCTTCGATCCGGAGTCGCAGCGCTCGCTGGACAAGGTCGAGGCGGTGCACATGCTGCCCGGCCGTGAGGTACCGCTGGATGATCTCAGCGTCTCGCGCGTGCTCAACACGCTGCGCGAGCGCTTCGATGTGGATACCCGGCGCAGCGCGCTGTACCAGGATCTCAAGGCGGGTATCGCGCCGGCCGGCATCGAGTACTACCTGCCGCTGTTCTTCGACAAGACCGCGACCCTGCTCGATTACCTGCAGCCCAACGTGCTGCCGGTGCTGGCGCCGAACGTGTTCGATGCTGCGGCCGCCTTCTGGGCGCAGACGCAGAACCGCTACGAGCAGCGCCGCCACGATGTCGAGCGCCCGCTGCTGGCGCCGGAAGAGCTGTATGCCAGCCCCGAGCAACTGCGCGCCACGCTCAACGGCCTGGCCCGCGTCGAAGTCTGGCCGCTGGATCACGACCGCATCGGTGATGCACAGCCGCTGGGCGACCAGCCCCTGCCGCCGCTGCCGGTGGCCGCACGCGATGCCCCGGCTGCCGAGGCACTGAAATCCTTCATCGGTCATTATCCGGGCCGGGTGTTGATCGCCGCCGATTCCGCCGGCCGCCGCGAAGCCCTGCTGGAAGTGCTGCTCGCCGCCGAGCTGAAGCCGCCGGTGGTCGCCGATCTGCCCGGCTTCCTGGCCGACGACAGCGTCCGCTTCGGCATTACCGTGGCGCCGCTGGAAGACGGTTTCGCCCTGGAAAGCCCGCCGATCGCGGTGCTGACCGAACGTCAGCTGTTCCCCGAACGCGCCGGCCAGCAGCGCCGCAGCCGCCGGGCCGGGCGCGAGCCCGAAGCGATCATCCGCGACCTCGGCGAGCTCAGCGAAGGCTCCCCGATCGTGCATGAAGACCACGGTGTCGGCCGCTACCGCGGCCTGATCGTGCTCGATGCCGGCGGTATGCCCGGCGAGTTCCTGGAAATCGAATACGCCAAGGGCGACCGCCTGTATGTGCCGGTCGCCCAGCTGCACCTGATCAGCCGCTATTCCGGTGCCTCGCCGGAAACCGCGCCGCTGCATTCACTCGGTGGCGAGCAGTGGACCAAGGCCAAGCGCAAGGCCGCCGAAAAGGTCCGCGACGTCGCCGCCGAACTGCTGGAAATCCAGGCGCGCCGGCGTGCCCGTGCCGGCCTGGCGCTGCACGTGGACCGCGCGATGTACGAGCCGTTCGCGGCCGGCTTCCCGTTCGAGGAAACACCTGATCAGCTGGCCGCGATCGACGCGACGCTGCGCGATCTGGCCAGCAGCCAGCCGATGGACCGCGTGGTCTGCGGCGATGTCGGCTTCGGCAAGACCGAGGTCGCCGTGCGCGCCGCGTTCGCCGCCGCCAGCGCCGGCAAGCAGGTTGCCGTGCTGGTGCCGACCACCCTGCTGGCCGAACAGCATTACCGCAACTTCCGCGATCGCTTCGCCGATTGGCCGCTCAGGGTGGAGGTGCTGTCGCGCTTCAAATCCACCAAGGAGATCAAGGCCGAACTGGAGAAGGTCGCCGCCGGCACCATCGACGTCATCATCGGTACCCATCGCCTGCTGCAGCCGGACGTGAAGTTCAAGGACCTCGGTCTGGTTGTAGTGGATGAGGAGCAGCGCTTCGGTGTGCGCCAGAAGGAAGCGCTCAAAGCGATGCGCGCCAACGTGCATCTGCTGACGCTGACCGCCACGCCGATTCCCCGCACGCTCAACATGGCCATGGCCGGGCTGCGTGATCTGTCGATCATCGCCACCCCGCCGCCGAACCGGCTGGCGGTCAAGACCTTCATCACCGCCTGGGACAACGCGCTGCTGCGCGAAGCCTTCCAGCGCGAACTGGCCCGTGGTGGCCAGCTGTACTTCCTGCACAACGACGTGGAGAGCATCGGCCGCATGCAGCGCGAGCTGGCCGAGCTGGTGCCCGAAGCACGTATCGGTATCGCCCATGGGCAGATGCCCGAGCGCGAGCTGGAGCGGGTGATGCTGGACTTCCAGAAGCAGCGCTTCAACGTGCTGCTGTCGACCACGATCATCGAATCGGGCATCGACATCCCCAACGCCAATACCATCATCATCAACCGCGCCGACCGCTTCGGCCTGGCCCAGCTGCACCAGCTGCGTGGCCGCGTGGGTCGCTCGCACCACCGGGCGTACGCCTACCTGGTGGTGCCGGACAAGCGCGCGATGACACCCGATGCCGAGAAGCGTTTGGAGGCGATCGCCTCGATGGACGAACTCGGTGCCGGCTTCACCCTGGCTACCCACGATCTGGAAATCCGCGGTGCTGGCGAACTGCTTGGCGAGGACCAGAGCGGCCAGATGGCCGAGGTCGGCTTCAGCCTGTACACCGAGCTGCTGGAACGTGCGGTGCGCAGCATCCGCCTGGGCAAGCTGCCGGACCTGGATGCGGGCGAAGAAGCGCGCGGTGCCGAGGTCGAACTGCATGTGCCGGCCTTGATACCGGATGACTACCTGCCCGACGTGCATACCCGCCTGACCCTGTACAAGCGGATCAGCAGCGCGCGTGACAGCGCTGAGCTGCGCGAACTGCAGGTGGAGATGATCGACCGCTTCGGCCTGCTGCCGGACCCGGCCAAGCACCTGTTCGCGATCGCCGAGCTCAAGCTGCAGGCCAACGTGCTGGGTATCCGCAAGCTGGAGCTGGGCGAGAACGGCGGCCGCATCGTGTTCAATCCCAAGCCGGAGATCGACCCGATGGCGGTGATCCAGCTGATCCAGAAGCAGCCCAAGCTGTACACGATGGATGGGCCAGACAAGCTGCGCATCAAGCACCCCTTGCCGCTGCCGGAAGACCGCTTCAGCGCCGCCAAGGCCCTGTTGCTGACCCTCTCCCCGCGCTGATTTCACGCCTGGCGTTGGTCGCCAGGCGCTATCTTTTCACCGGCACGGGCGGCATGCCGTCCTGCCAGGATGGCGGTCTTCCGGCCGCCCACCACCGGACGCCCCCATGTTCGACTCCCCCCGGTTCGACGATGCCCATCCGCAGGCGTGTTCCATCGATGCCCTGTCGATGTCGCTGCAGATGCGCGACCAATACACCCGTTTCCACTGCGACCGGGTCGGCCTGCTCGGCGATCAGCTGGGGCGCCTGTGCGATCTGAACGAGACGCAGCGCGCGCATCTGGCGCTGGCCGCCCGCTTCCATGACATCGGCAAGATCGGCATTCCGGACAACGTGCTGTTGTATCCCGCGCGCCTGGACGACGCACAGCGCGCGATCATGCGCACCCACCCCGAACGTGGCGAGCGCATCTTCGCCACCACCGGGCGCAGTGACGCCGCCGAGGTGGCGCGGTTGATCCGCAGCCATCACGAGGCGTTCGATGGGAGTGGTTATCCGGATGGCCTGAAAGGCAGCGACATTCCACTGGGCGCGCGCGTGCTCACCATCGTCGATGGCTACGATGCCATGACCACCACCCGCCCCTACCGCGGCCCGATGCCGCATGCCAAGGCGATGGGCATCCTTGCCGAGCAGCAGGGTGGCCTGGTGGATCCGGAGGTGTTCGGCCTGTTCACCCGGATGATGGCCGCCACGACATAGTCTCCGCTGGGGTTTGCCGCGAGCGTGCTGGAAAAGAAAAACCCGGCGTTCGCCGGGTTTTTCGTATCACTCAACCGCGTGCGATCACCAGATCACAACGCGCTTGTCGTCGGCCCGCACCATCGCATCGCCGGCCTTGCACTCGAACGCCTGCGCGTACGCCGGCATGTTCGAGGGCGCGCCATTGGCACGGAAGTTCGCCGGGGCGTGCGGATCGGTGTTCAGCCGCACGCGCAGCTCGCCTTCGTTGAAGTTGCGGCGCCACACGGTGGCCCAGTTCATGAAGAAGCGCTGGTCCTGCGTGTGGCCGTCGACCGCCACGTTGGCCTTCGGGTCTTCCTTCAGCGCCATCTGCAGCGCGTCGTAGGCCACGGTCAGGCCACCCAGGTCGCCGATGTTCTCGCCCAGGGTCAGCTTGCCCTTCACGTTCACGCCCGGCAGCGACTCATAGCCGTCGAACTGCGCGACCAGCTGGTCGGTACGCTGGGTGAAGGCGGCACGGTCGCTGTCGGTCCACCAGTTGTCGAAGTTGCCGTTGGCGGCGAACTGGCTGCCCGAGTCGTCGTAGCCGTGCATCATCTCGTGGCCGATGACCGCACCGATGCCGCCGTAGTTGAGCGCCGGATCGGCCTTGGCGTCGAAGAACGGCGCCTGCAGGATCGCCGCCGGGAACACGATCTCGTTCTTGGTGGCGTTGTAGTAGGCGTTGACGGTCTGCGGGGTCATGCCCCACTCGGTCTTGTCGACCGGCTTGCCGATCTTGTTGAGCATGAAGCGGTAGTTGAACGTGCGCGCGGCCTGCATGTTGCCCAGGTAGCTGTCGCCGTTGGTTTCCAGGCCCGACCAGTCACGCCACTTGTCCGGATAGCCGATCTTCGGGGTGAAGCTGGCCCACTTCTCCAGTGCCTTCTTGCGGGTGTCTTCGCTCATCCACTCCAGCTTCTCCAGCCGCGCCTTCAGCGCCACCGAGAGGTTCTCCACCAGGTGCTGCATCTGCACCTTGGAGTCGGCCGGGAACACGGCGTCGACATACATCTGGCCCAGGCCTTCACCGATGGCGCCGTTGACCGACTCCAGCACGCGCTTCCAGCGCGGCTGCATTTCCTTCTGGCCACGCAGGGTGGTGCTGTAGAAATCGAAGTTGGCCTTTTCGAAGGCGCTGCTCAGGTACGGCGAAGCGTCATCGATGGTGTGGAAGCGCAGGTAGGCCTGCCAGGTGGCGGCCGGCACGTCGGCCAGCATCTTGTCCACTTCACCGAAGAAGCCCGGCTGGGCCATCGAGAACTTCTGCGCGGCCGGCACCTTCAGGGTGTCGAACAGGGCGGTCCAGCTGAAGTTCGGGGTCAGCTTGTCTGCGTCCGCCGCGCTGACCGGGTTGTAACGCTTGGCCGGGTCACGCATTTCGATGCGCGACATCGAGGCCTTGGCCAGACGCGTTTCGAAGTCCATCACGGCCTTGGCCTGGGTCTTGGCCTGCTCGGCGTCGACGCCGGACAGGGTCAGCACCTGGGCGATGTAGGCAACGTACGCATCGCGGATCTTGGCCTGCGAATCGTCGAAGTAATAGCCCTTCTCCGGCAGGCCGAGGCCGCCCTGGCCGACATAGGCGATGACGTTGGCCGAATCCTTGTAATCGGCATTGGCGAACAGCGAGAACAGCACGCCCTGGCCCACCGCCTGGCTGTCGCGCAGGTACTGGGTGATGGCGGCGGTGTCGTTCAGCGCGGCGATCTTGTCCAGCTGCGGCTGCAGCGGGGTGATGCCAGCGGCTTCGATCTTTGCCTCGTCCGAACCGGTCTTCCAGATGTCGCCGATCTTGGCTTCCACCGTGCCGGCCTTGGCCTGGCTGGCGGCAGCCTGCTGGACCAGCGCGTGCTGCACTTCCAGCGAGCGCTCGCGCAGGATTTCGAAGCTGCCCCAGGTGGTCTGGTCGTTCGGGACCGGGTTGGCCTTGAGCCACTTGCTGTTCACGAACCCGTTGAGGTCGGTACAGGCGGCGATGGCGGTATCCAGATCGGCATTGTTGAGCGAGATCAGCGCGGTCTTGATCTGCGACTGATCAAACGCCGGCGTGGCATCGGCGGTGGCGGCAGGCGCGGTATCGGTCTTGCCGCAGGAGGCCAGCGACACGGCGATGGCGGCGGTCAGGCCCAGCGGGACCAGCTTGGAAAACTTCATTCGACTCTCCGGCTACAGATGGATGCATCACCCGGATCACGGGCAATCGGGCAGCGTAGCGCGGGAGGGGCGGCGGGGGACCGGCCAAAGGTCACACCATCGTGCGGCGGTAGAGCCACTCCATGGGTGGCGGCAGGAACCCGGCGTCGCGTGCAGCCACCCATGGGGTGGCCCTACCCGCGGCGGTAAAGAAAAGGCCGGCTTGCGCCGGCCTTTCGCTTTTACTTGGCCTTACCCTGGTTCGCCACGGCCTCAGCGGCCTTGCGTGCCGCTTCCGGGGCGCCCAGGTAGCGGAACGACTGCACCGTCAGGTCGTCGTTGAGTTCGAACAGCAGCGGGATGCCGGTCGGGATGTTGAGCTCCAGGATGGCTTCCTGCGAAACGTTGTTGAGGTACTTGTACAGCGCGCGCAGCGAGTTGCCGTGGGCGGTGACCAGCACGGTCTTGCCGTCCTTGAGCTGGGGGGCGATCGAATCGAACCAGTACGGCAGCACGCGATCCAGCGTGGTGGCCAGCGATTCGGTGCCCGGCAGCGCGTTGCGGTCCAGGCCGGCATAACGACGGTCGTGGATCGGGTGGCCCGGGTCTTCGATGTCCATCGCCGGCGGCGGGATGTCGTAGGAACGGCGCCAGATCTTGACCTGGTCCTCGCCATGCTTGGCGGCGGTCTCGGCTTTGTCCAGGCCCTGCAGGCCGCCGTAATGGCGCTCGTTCAAGCGCCAGCTTTTGCTGACCGGCAGCCAGTCCTGGTCCAGTTCGGCCAGGGCACCCTGCAGGGTGTGGATGGCGCGCTTGAGCACCGAGGTATGCGCGACATCGAACTGCAGGCCTTCTTCACGCATCAGGCGGCCGGCGGCGGCGGCCTCGCGGCGGCCCTGCTCGGTCAGTTCCACGTCCACCCAGCCGGTGAAGCGGTTGTCCAGGTTCCACTGGCTCTGGCCGTGGCGCAACAGTACGAGTTTCCGGGTCACTGCAGTATCTCCGACAGATGGCAAGGCAGACCCGCATTGTAGCGGCAACCCTGCCCTGCCCGTCCGCCGCCGGGCCGCCCCTGGCCCTCAGGGATGCGGATGCCCGTGGTGGCCCTGCGCGTCCGGTGCAGGGCGGCGGCGGCTGTCGCCGCTGCCGTGGGAATGGCTGCCGTGTGCGTGCGCGGGATGATCGTGGGCCGCATGGTCATGCCCGGCATGGTCATCGGCATGCGGATCGCGCGGGCTGCCCACGCTGCAGGGATCGCCGCAATGGTCCGACTCGATCTGCAGGGTCACATGGTCGATGCCGTACTGTTCGTGCAACCGGGTGCCCAGCTCGCGACGCAGGCGGTCCGCATCCACGCCGGTGCCCATCACCACGTGCGCGGTCAGTGCGGGCGTACTGGAAGCCAGCGCCCATACGTGCAGGTCATGTACGTCCACCACCCCATCGTGGGCGCACAGGGTGCCGCGTACCGCCGCGACATCCATGCCCTTGGGCACGCCTTCCAGCAACACGTTGATCGCCTCGCGCATCAACACCCAGGTGCGCGGCAGCACCCACAGGCCGATCAGCACGGCCAGGATCGGATCGATCGGCTTCCAGCCGGTCCAGCGGATCAGCAGCGCGCCGAGGATCACCGCGACCGAGCCGAGCATGTCCGCCCAGACTTCCAGGTACGCGCCCTTGACGTTGAGGCTCTCGCCGCTGCCGGCGCGCAGCAGGCGCATCGAGATGAGATTGATGACCAGCCCGAACACCGCGATCACCAGCATGCCGGTGGAGGCGATCTCCTGCGGCGCGCGGAAGCGCTGCACGGCTTCCCAGAGAATGTAACCGGCGACCACGAACAGCATGCCGCCGTTGATCATCGCGCCGATGGCTTCCAGCCGCGCATAGCCGTAGGTGCGCTTGGCATCGGGTGGGCGCCGGCTGAGCCGGACCGCGACCAGCGCGATCATCAGCGCGAGGGTATCGGTGGCCATGTGCGCGGCATCGGACAACAGTGCCAGGCTGTTCGTCCAGAACGCGCCAGCCACCTCCACCAGCAGGAAGGTGGTGGTCAGCCCCAGCGCCCACCACAACGGTTTTTCGTGGCGGATCTCGCTGGGCAGATGGTCGTGGTCGTGACCCATGAAAGCTCTCCTGGACAATGCCGGCAGGTTAAGCAGCGCCTCGCGCGGAGACTATTACACTTACCGCAGCGTTCAGTTTGCAATTCAATAACAACGCCGCCCGGCCGCTACCTCTCGACGGCCTGTGTGGCGGGAAGACAATCGTGCATAACGTTCCAAATCTTGATGAGGCCAGCCAACCGCTGGCGCTGGCCTGGGCGCAGACACTGGCGCAGACGCCGGCCGCTGCGGCGACACTGCTGGCCAGCCTGTCGGCCGAGAGCCCGCCCGGGCTGGCCCACCACTTCTACGATGTGCTGCTCGAAGACCCGCGCGCGAGCCGGTTCCTTTCGCACGACCAGGTGCGGCTGCGCCTGAAACCGGCGATGCAGCGATGGCTGCAGCAGATCCTCACTGCCACGCCGGACAGCATCAACGCGCTGGTCGCCGCGCAGCGCGTGATCGGCGACGTGCATGCCCGCGTGGGGATTCCGGTGGATCTGGTGGCGCGCGGCGCACGCGTGCTCAAGCACCGCCTGTTCGACCGCATCGTCGCGCAGGCCGACGAAACCACAACGGCGTTTGCGGCGATCCACTGCCTCAGCGCCTCGATGGATATCGCTCTGGAGGGCATGACGCTGGCCTACACGCATGCACGCGAGCGCTCTTCGCGCACCGATGCGGCGTATCGCCTGTTCTCGCTGGTGCAGAACGTCAGCACCGAGCGCGAACGCCAACGCGCCCTGCTGCTGGATTGGGAAAACGCGCTGCTCTACGCGATGGCCAGCCAGAATGCCGAGGCCGAGCTCACCGGGCTGGCGCAATCGGAGTTCGGCCTGTGGTTCACCCACAAGGGCATTCCCAGTTTCGGCGAAAGCAGCGAGACCGGCCAGGTCGGTGCACTGGTCGCCGCGGTCGATACGCAGTTGCAGGAAGCGCTTGCGCATGCCGATTTCGCGGCGCGCTTCGGGGCATTGCAGGGCATCCGCGAGCGGCTGGCGCAGATCCGTACGCTGATGGGCATGTTGTTCGAACGGATCGGCGAGCTCGATGCCGGCAGCGATGCACTGACCAACCTGCTCAACCGTCGCTTCCTGCCGACCGTGCTGCGCCGGGAAATCGAACTGGCCAATTCCACGCAGACGCCGTTCTCGGTGTTGCTGCTGGATCTGGACCATTTCAAGGCGATCAACGATGCACACGGCCATGACGGCGGCGACCGCGCCCTGCAGCACGTGGCCGCCCTGCTCGGCCAGCTCACCCGCGGCAGCGACTACCTGTTCCGTTATGGCGGTGAGGAATTCGTGGTGGTGCTGGTGGCCGCCACCGCCGCCCAGGCCGAGGTGATCGCCGAGAACCTGCGCAAGCACATCGCGCAGAGCCCGGTACAACTGGCCAGTGGCCAGAGCCTGTCGCTGACCACCAGCATCGGCGTGGCCGCGCATGATGGCCATCCCGACTACGAGCGGCTGATGGCGCGCGCCGATGCGGCGATGTACCAGGCCAAGAAGCGGGGCCGCGACCAGGTGGTGCTGGCCAGTGATGACCTGCCCGATGCGCCCGGGCGAAAGGCGCTGCAGCGCGGGTGACCCTGTGTGGCCGACGGCAGCGCCGGCCCATCCGCCCGTTGCGGCACGCATGGCTGACCAATGGCGCATGCCCGGCGCGCTCCGTGCGGCGTAGCATCGCGGCATTGCCGTCCGCCACAGGAATGCCCCGATGTCGATCCGCCGCGCCCTGACCCGCCCTGCCCTGCTGCTGCTCCAGTCAGCGCTGCTGATGACACCGCTGCTGGCCACGGCACGCGAGGTGGCGGCGCCGGCCGAGCATGTGGATGCCGATGGACCGTACGTGTTCCGTACCGCCAAGGGGCTGGAGGCGGCCTGGGTGTGCAAGGACCACGTGATCCGCCGCGAGCTGCCGGCACGCGGCGAGGCCACCGTGGTCGCCCCCGAGTGCGGCTATCCGCACCCGCTGACCGTGTTGCCGCCGCGCACGGCGGAGATCGCCCGGTTCCCGGCCACGCCGCGGATCGTCGCGCTGTCGGACATCCACGGCCAGTACGGCCTGCTGGTGACGCTGCTGCGCGCCCACCACGTGATCGACAGCGAAGACCGCTGGTCGCTGGGCGACGCCACGCTGGTGGTGGCCGGCGATGTGTTCGACCGCGGCCCGCAGGTCACCGAAGCATTCTGGCTGCTGTACAGCCTGCAGCAGCAGGCCGCGGCAGCCGGCGGTGCGGTGCACTTCGTGCTCGGCAATCACGAGACGATGGTGCTCTACAACGACCTGCGCTACGTCAACCCGAAGTACCTCAAGACCGCGCAGCTGCTCGGCCGTTCCTACCCCGCGCTGTACGGTCCGGATTCGACGATCGGCCAGTGGCTGCGTACCCGTCCGGTGCTGCTGCGGATCGGGGACACCCTGTTCCTGCACGGCGGCATCGCACCGCAGAACCTGGACCTGGTGCGCAACATGGCGACCACCAACGCCGGCTACCAGGCCGCAGTCGGGTTGCCCAAGGAGCAGGTCAAGGCCGCACCGGACACTGCCCGCTTGTTCGATGGCAAGACCAGCCCGATCTGGTACCGCGGCTACTTCGATGGCCGCATGGATACCGCCCAGGTCGAGACGCTGCTCAAACAGCTCGATCTCGCCCGCATCGTGGTCGGCCACACCTCGATGCCGCATGTCAGCAGCTTCCATGGCGATCGCATCATCGCCATCGACAGCAGCATCAAGAACGGTGAGAACGGCGAGCTGCTGTTCATCGAGAACGGCGCGCTCAGCCGCGGCCTGCTCGATGGCTCGCGGGTGCCGCTGGCCGAAGGCAGGATCGGCGAAAGCGACTGACACGGATCAGCGCGGCTTGTAGATGCGCGAGACCATCCAGCCGCCGTGACTGCGGAAGCGGCCGCTGTCGCCGGTCAAGGCGAAGCGCAATGCGACGACCGTGGCGCGCCCGCGGGAACAATGCCAGTCGCGTGCTTTGCCGTAGGCCTTGCGGAAGGCCCGGAACGGGCCGCGTGCCTGCGTAGTGTCCAGTTCGGCCTCAGGCGGATCCATGGCCTCGGCAGGGGCTGCTGGCGGATGCGCTGCAGCGCGGGGGGCGTCCGGATGGAGAGGGTTTGACATGGCGTTCCTTCGATCAACGAGGCCCGGAATCGGCCTCCTGATCGATAAACCGTGAAAACCATCACAAAACTATCGCTTCCGGGGCAGACCCGCGTCGTGATCCGCCATGCGCTGCTCCAACCCCTTGATGCGAATCAGGAATTCCGACGTCGGCGCCAGTTCCTTCAGGTGCGGCCGGGCCCGCGCGATCTGGGCGCGGGCGCCAGCGCCATCGCCGTTGGCAAACAATGCCTCCGCCAGCGGGATACGCCACTTGGCGGTCGCCGTCGAATCGGCCCCGTAGAAACCAGTGAATGTGTCCACCAGCTGGGCTGACAGCGGCACTGCCGCGGGATCGCCACGGCGCTGGGCCAGCAGTGCCTGCTGCATCTGCAGGCGCAGCCCCAGCCACGGGGGCAGGCTCGGGTGGGCCTGGCCGAACGCAGTCAGCGCCCGCGCGGCCTCGGCATGCTGCCCAGCCCGGGTCAGCCATTCGATTTCGACCAGGCGCAGCACCAGCAACTGCGGTGACTCGGGCGGCAGTTCCTGGCGCCACAGCGCGGCCACCTGCTGCAGCGGTGCCTGCGCCTCGGCCGTGCGGTCGGTACGCAGCAGCAACCGGGCCAGCACCATCTCCACGTCGAGTGTGTCGGCGTGCTCAGGCCCGAGCAGCGCCCGATAGCGCGCCAGCGCAGCGCGGTAGTTCTGCTCGGCCTGCACGTAGTCGCCGCGGGCTTCCTCCATCAGGCCATGGGCATACTGTTTGACCGCGTAGGCGCGGCTGTCCACGCCATCCACCGCGGCGCTGGTCTGCAGGCTGTTGCGGAAGTGCTGATCGGCCGCCTGGTAGCGGCCAAGATCGAGATACTGTCCGGCCAGCGCGGCTTCGGCCGAGGCGGTGTAGCTGCTGCCTGCGCCGAACATCTGCCGGGTCAGGGCGAAGCCGCGCTCGGCCAGTGCCAGCGCTTCATCGATACGGCCCTGGTTGAGCAGCGTCGAGGACAGCGCGCGCAGGACCCGCTGGTACTCGGCCCCCTGCACACCATGCTCCCGCGATGCCTCGGCCAAACCTTCACGCAGGATCGCTTCGGCCTTGTCCAGCTCGCCCTGGCTCCGGTAAAGATCGCCGAGGTTGGCCATCGCCGCCAGGCCGCCGCGCTGAAGCGGCGCACCATTTCCACGCCGGCTCAACGCCAGCGCGGAGCGGAAGGATTGTTCTGCCGCCGCCGGCTGCTCCAGCTGCGCCTGGGCCAGGCCCCGGGCGTTCAAGGCCTTCACCCGCACCGCCGGGGCATCGTCCTGCTCAAGCAGGCCCAATGCGTCCTCTGCACTGCCCAGCGCCTCCTTCTCACGCCCGGCGCTGAGCAGCTGCACCGCCAGACTGGCGCGGGCGTCGGCGATCTCATGCGGCGCGGCGCGCGTGTGCACCAGCCCCTCCACGCTGTCCCGCAGCAGGGCCTGCGCATCCTGCGGTTGACCTAAGTTCTGGTAGGCGCGCCCCAATGCAGCCTGCATCCGCGCGCGCAGCGCGGGCGACACGGTGCGGTCCTGCTCAAGCCGGCGTGCGCCCAGATCCAGCACCTCACGCGCGGTCATCGGCGTGCCGTGGCGCAGCCCGGGGTCGGCCGCATCGAAGGCGGCCACCAGCACATCGGCGATGCCGGCGGCAGCCACCGCATTCTGCTCGGCCTGCCGACGCGCCTCGCTCAAGCGCAGCACGAAGGCCAGCACCATCACCGCCACCAGCGCGACGATCACACTGGCGCGCCATTGCCGTCGCAGCAGCAGGCGCGCACGATGCCAGCGGCTGGGCCGACGCGCGCGCACCGGGCGATGTGCCAGATACCGTTCAATATCCTCGGCCAGTGCGTCGGCAGAGGCATAACGTTCGGCCGGATCCGCGGCAGCGGCCTTGGCCGCGACCGCCAGCAGGTCGGCGGGCACGCCGCGCACCGGCGGCGGCGTGGCCTGCAGCAGCGCCTCCAGCATCACGCCCAGACTGTAGACATCGCCCACCACACTGGCCGGGCGCCCTGCCAGGCGCTCGGGACTGGCATATGCCGGGGTGAGGAAGGCCGCAGCATCGTTGGCGTCACCGAGCAGATGCGCGATGCCGAAATCCAGCAGGACCGGCTGGCCGTCGGGGCGTACCAGTACGTTGCCGGGCTTGAGGTCGCAGTGCACCACGGATTGGGAATGTGCGGCCTGTACCGCGCCGCAGATCTGCACGAACAGGCGCAGGCGTGCGGCCAGATCCAGCGCCAGGGTGCGACAGGCGTCGTCCAGCGGTTCACCCGGTACGTATTCCATCACCAGGTAGGGCTGACCGCCCTCGGCCACGCCCACGTCATACAGCCGGGCGATATGCGGGTGCTGCAGGTCGGCCAGGATCTGGCTTTCACTGGCCAGCCGCGTGGCCAGTACCGGCTCGTAGGCGCGGCGGATCAGCTTGATCGCCACTTCGCGCCGGTACAGCGCATCGGCGCGCTCGGCCAGGAACACCACGCCCATGCCGCCCACGGCCAGCAACCGGCTCAGGCGCCACGGGCCCAGCCGCTGCCCGACCAGCGTGGCCGGATCATCCATCGCGGCCATCACGGCGGCAAGCGCGTGCTCGACCCGGCCCAGGTCGGCGGTCTGCGCGCGCAGCAGTTGCAGGGTTTCGTCGATCGCGGCCGGGTCATCGCACAACTCACCCAGCGCCGGGCGCCAGCGCGCCTCGGGCAGATCGCAGACCGCGTCGAACAGCCCGCGCACTGTCTGCCAGCGGTCTGGGCCGCTCATGCGCGCGTGGCCGGCCCAGCCAGATGCCGGTTCAACCACGCCTTGGCAAACCGCAGATCGCGGTCGACCGTGGGCACGGACACATCCAGTGCCAGGGCAATCTCTTCGCGGCTCATTCCACCGAAGTACATCCATTCCACCGTGCGTGCGGCGCGCTCATCCAGGGCGGCCAGTTCCTCCAGCGCGCGGTTCAGGGCCAGCACTTCGAAGGCATCGTGATCGAGGCTGGCTTCCTGGTCGGCATACGACAGGGTCAGGTTGATCGCACCTCCGCCCCGCTTGGAAGCCGCCATCGCGCGTGCGTGATCCACCAGCACGCTGCGCATCTTCAGCGCCGCCAACGAAAGGAAATGCACGCGATCGCGGTAGCCGATCTCCCCACCGATCATCCGCATCAGGGCCTCGTGCACGAGCACGGTCGGCTGCAGCACGCCATCCTGGGGAGTACCCAGCCGCGCCACGGCCATGCCACGCAGCTGCGCATACAGCAGCGCAAGCAGTTGATCGCGGGCGGCGATGTCCTGCTGCTCGCTCCAGCGGCGCAGCAAACGGGTGACATCCTGGCGCTCGGCCGCTGGAGGTGTCGCGTCAAAAGACATGTGGGGCGGGTCCGGGCATCACAGCAGGCGATCAGCCTGCAGTATCGCCGATCCCCATCCGCATGGGGCGGCGGTGCCGCGGCGATCTCCATCACCGCGGCACCGGAACCGGGCTACTTCCCGCGCTTGGCCAGGTTCTCGCGCAGCGTTTCCAGCCGCGTGGAGAGATCCTTCAACGCGCTGCCGCCCTTGCCGACCAGCCAGGACACCTCCTCTTCCATGAAGCCGGTACGGCTGCGTTCGGCGTCCGGCAGCGGCGGCAGGATGTGTGCGAAGTAGGTCTTGTCGAGCACCCGCCGCAGCAGTCGCTCGCCCGGGAAGGGGGCATTGTTGTTGAGCGCGCGCGCCGCCTTGATCAGGTTGCGGATGTCGTACTGGGTCGGGCTCAGGTCCGGCACCTGTTTGGGCAGGTCCAGCAGCGTATATACCGCCACGCGGGCGGTGCGCACCGAACTTTCCATGGTGAACACCACATCGTTATGGGTCTCCACGAACTGCCCGAGCAGGCCAAGGTTGGTGCATCCCCTGGGCACGACGTGCGGGCGGTCGCCGGCCGCGCGTGGCATGAACTGCGCGGTGATGTAGGGCATCAGCGCGGTGCGCACCTTGGTGTTGGCGACGATCTCATCAAGCTGATCGACGATGCCCAGGTGGTAGCTCAGCTCGGCCAGGATCTCGCGGCCGGTACAGGCTGGCATCGGCTTGGCCACGTGGTTGCCGTTCTGGTCCATCAGCAGCGCATACACCCACACCACCAGCACATCCTTGGGCTGGTCGACGAAGTGCGGCTGGCGGTTGACGGTGAAGCTCAGCACCCAGGTGGAGTCGGTGAAGGTGATCACGCCGCCGGTCACGGTCCTGCCCGAGTACGGGTCGTTGACCGAGAGTTCCTTGATCTTGTCCACCAGTGGCGAGGGGCGGCAGGTCAGCGTGGCCGACTCCCACATGGAGCGGTCGATGTCACCGTGGAATTTCTCCGGTTTGCCGAAGATCGGCGACTGTGCGGCGAGGTTGCGCCACAGTGCCCAGTCACTGTCCTGCCCCGGTGCTTCGCGCGGACGCTGCAGCACCGGCACCGTGTCCATGTCGCCATAGGCGGTGCCCTCGGTCATCGAGCCGGTCAGCGCGAACACCAGGTCGCCCTCGGCCACCGGCAGCAGCGTGTCATTGCCCGCCACACGGCAGCGCAGGCCAGTGACGGTGCGGGTATCGCCTGCCACGCGCATATCCAGATCGTACACGCGGGTACCGAAGGTGACCTGCACCCCTTGGTCGCGCAGCATCTTCACCAGCGGTTTGACGAAGCTCTCGTACTGGTTGTATTTCGGGAACACCAGCGCGGACATGTCGTTCAAGCCGTCGATGGCGTCCAGGAAACGGTGCATGTACAGCTTCATTTCCAGCAGGCTTTGCCAGTTCTCGAAGGCGAACATCGAACGCCAGAAGAACCAGAAATTACTCTGCAGGAAGCCATCACTGAAGTAGTCCTCGATGGTCACATCGTCGAGGTCTTCCTTGCGCTTGAGCAGCAGCTTGACCAGTTCCCACTGCTGCGGCTTGCTCAGCCCAAAGGTGGAGAAGTCCTGGATCTTCCCCTGCTGATGCATCAGCCGGGCCTTGGAATAGTTCGGGTCGTTGTCGTTCACCGCCCGGTACTCGTCCAGCACGCTGTAGCCGGCGGGCAGTTCCAGCGCAGGCACGTCCTGGAACATGTCCCAGAAATTGTCGTAGTTCCAGTTCATCTCGCGGCCGCCGCGAACCAGGTAGCCCTGCTCGGGGTCGCCGGCCCCATCGAGCGAACCGCCTTCGATGTCCAGGCTGTCGATCAGGGTGATGTTCGCCGCAGGCATGCCGCCATCGCGGATCAGATAGAACGCCGCGGCCAGGCCGGCAATACCGGTGCCGATGATCCACGCCTTGCGGTTCGCCACGCCGGCCGGTGCGACCGGGCGATTGCGCATGTAGGCGCCCATCATGTCCGGCGGCGGCAGTGTGTTCTCGGGCCGGTTGGACCAGTAGGCCCCCGTGGCATCGGGTTCTTTATCGATCACCGGTGCCCGGTGCACGCCCTGTTGCTCGACAGCCATATCACCACTCCTTTTTCGATGGACCCACAGGAGGCACCGGATGGGCCGGTACCTGGCAGCACGGTTTCCTTACCGCACGGCCCCCTCCTGGCACCGCGCTGCACCCTTGGATGGTACGCACCCCACCTGTGACGGCATTGATCCGCATCAATGACACCCCTGTTGCATCTCATGCGACACATGTCGCACACTTGCGACACCTCGCCACACCGGGATTGCCATGTCTGCACTGCCTACCCCTTCCAATGCCGAACTGGAACTGCTCAAAGCGCTGTGGCGCCAGGGCGCCTGCAGTGCGCGCGAAGTCCACAACGGCGCCGCCGCGGCGCTGGACTGGTCCTACTCGTCCACCCGCAAAACGCTCGAACGCATGGTCGACAAAGGGCTGGTGGAAGAAACCGTCGAGCACGGGCTGAACATGTACCGCGCCAAGGTCGGCAAGGTGGCCACACTGGCCGCACTCAGCACGGACTTCGCGCGCCGGGTGCTCGAGATCGATGGCGCATTGCCGGCGCAGGCCTTCGCCGACAGCCGCCTGCTCAGCGAACAGGAACTGCAGCAGCTCGATGCGCTGCTGCGTGCCCCCGCCAAGGACGATCCGGCATGAGTGGGCTGACGCTGGGCTTCTGGGGCGTGCATGCCGTTGGCGCCCTGGCGGGCGGCTGGGTGACGTGGTCTGCCGGGCAACGTGTCCACCGGCGGCTGGGTCTCTCCCACGCCGCGTATGGCTATTGGATGGGGGTGTGGTTGCTGGCGGTGATGCCGGTCCTGCTGTCGGTGGGTGTGGCGCTGTGGGCCCCCGCACCGCTCGTCTCGTTGCCACCGGCACTGATGATGCCGCTGCCGGTCGCACTGGACCTCGAGGCTGCCGGTGCGGCGAGAGGGGGCGCGGTGAGCTCCCCTTGGACGGGGCCGGCCACCACCGCGTGGCTGGCCGCGCTGTATGTCACCGGCCTTGGTATCGCATTGCTGCGCGTGCTGGCCGGCACGCGGGCGACCGGCCGGCTGTGCCGGGCGACCCTGCCGATCGCAGCGGAGGCCTGGCCGGGCCCGCGCAGCCGTGCGTCGGCGCAGCGGCTGCGGTCGGCCGGTATCGTCTGCCGGGTCAGCGCGCTGCCGGTGAGTCCGTTCGCGGTGCGCTGGCCGCGGCCGTTGATCGTGCTGCCCCTCTCGGCCGTGGAGCAGCTGGAGGATCGCGCACTCAGCCTGATCCTGGGCCATGAGGCGGCGCACCTGACGCGCCGCGATCCGCAGCGCGCCGGCCTGATGGCGATACTCAACGCCCTGCTGTGGTTCAACCCGTTCCTGCGTCGCCTCACCGCGCGCGTGCAGCTGGCGGCCGAGCTTCGATGTGATGCGCAGGCCCTCGCGGGGGATGCACATGGCGGGCGTGAATTCGCCACGGCGTACGTGCGCACGTTGCGCCTTTCCGCAGCGGCTCACACGCCCACCACCGCCCTGACCCACCGCGATCTGGCCGGGCATGAAATCCGCATCCGGCACATGCTGCATGGCGATGCCGCGCGGCCGCTGTCGGGATCGGGACGCGCGCTCCTGTTGGGCAGCGCACTGCTGATCGGCGCCCTGTTGGTGGTCATGCAGGCCAGTGCCGCGCGCCCCTTGCCGGGCCCGGCCGTCAGTGGCACCCCGAAGGAGATCGCGGCGACGGAGGCCGCACTGCCGCTGCCGCCGTTGAGCGATGCTCCCATCGAGGTGCAGTTCCAGGCACCGCTGGCAGCACCGAGGATCACCGGACATTTCGGCGATACCGGCAGCATCCGCCAGCGACCGCATCGCGGCACCGATTTCGGCGCCCGCCCGGGCACACCGGTCCTCGCGCCGGCGGACGGCCGGATCGTGGCGGCAACCACCGCCTACCCGGACGGTCCCCAGTACGGCACGGTGGTGGTCATCGACCACGGTCAGGGCTGGCAGACGTTGTACGCGCACCTGCAGGGCGCCGATGTGGTGGTCGGCCAGCAGGTGCACGCCGGCGAGCAGATCGCGCGGGTCGGCAGCACCGGGCGCGTGACCGGACCGCACCTGCATCTGGAGATGCTCCGCAACGGTGATCGCGTCGATCCGCAGGCGCACCTGCCATGACCGGCTGACCCGCTCCACATCCCGACCCCACTGCTGCATTTCGTTTTCCTGGCCACAGGAGGGGCGCGTGTTGCCCGGCGAAATGTCCACGCCACCTTTCTGCACGGACTGCCCATGTCATCCACGTTCCGCGTCGTCCTCGCCTTGTCCCCGCTGTGCGCCGCGTTCTCCAGCGCCGCGCAGTCGCTGCCCGCACCGTCATCAGCACCGCCCCCCACCGAGCTGGAGGCTGTGCAGGTGCAAGGACCGGCGTACGACGCGCGCCGCGATGACACGGCCACCCGGATCGTGTTCGGCACGGACGCGTTGCGCCAGTTTGGTGATATCGGCCTGGTCGATGCGCTCAAGCGGCTGCCCGGCATCACCGTGGGCACCGGCGCGCCGGGTCGCAGCGGTGCGCTGTCACTGCGCGGCCTCGGCGCGGGCTATACCCAGATCCTGCTCAACGGCCAAAAGGCACCGGCCGGGTTCGATCTGGATTCGCTCACGCCGGAGATGGTCGAACGCGTGGAGATCCTCCGTGCACCGACGGCCGACCAGCGCGCCGAGGCCATTGCCGGCTCGATCAACATCGTACTGGCCGCCGGCGCGCGCAACGATACCGAACAGCTGTCGGTGGCCTGGGGCCGCAGCAACGGCCAGAACACACCGTCGGTCAGCTGGCAGCACAACCGGCGCGCCGGCCACCGCAGCAGCGCGGTCATCGCCACCGCATCGCGCCGCGAGTTCCTGGTCGAGGAAACCGGCACCGAACGTGCGTGGGATCGCCAGGGAACCCCCATCGCGCTGCGCGACACCACCCTGCGTGCGGGCGGGAACCGCGATGTGCTCTCGCTTGCACCCAGCCTGGAAACCACACTGGAGAACGGCGACATCCTCGCCTTGCAGGGTGTCGCCGATGCCAGCCGCTTCAACCGCACCACCGATATCGACTGGACCACCACACTGGGCGAGCCGCTGCGGCGCGCCCGCTACCAGCAGCGCACCCGTATCGAGGTCGCGCAGGCCAATGGCAGTGCCACCTGGACCCGCACCTTCGAACAGGGCAGCACGTTCACCACCAAACTGCGTCTGGGCGGCAACCGCGAGCGTTACACCTATCGCGAACAGGGCTACGCGCAGCAAGGGCAGCAGAACCTGGAGGACCACACGGATGCACGATTGACCGTGCGCGAGCTCAACAGCACCGGCAAATACACGCTTCCCGGCCGCGGGCTGCATGCGCTGCAGCTCGGCTGGGAGGCCAGCGAGGATCGTCGCGACGAGGCGCGGGTACAGCAGCTGCTGCCGGTCGGCGACGACGCCGGCTGGATCAGCGATCTGGCGTTCGACGCACGCATCCGGCGGCTGGCCGTGTACGCCCAGGACGACCTCACCCTCAGCGAGCGCTGGTCGCTCTATGCCGGCGCACGTTGGGAGCAGATCGAGACGCGCAGTGACGGCAGCGGTTTCAGCGGCATCCATCGGCGTGACCAGGTGCTGTCGCCGGTGCTGCAGTCGCTCTGGAAGATTCCCGGTACCCGGCGCGATCAGCTGCGCGTTGCACTCACCCGTACCTATCGCTCGCCCACCCTGGCCGCGCTCATCCCCCGCCCGTACACCTCCACCAACAACCGCCCGCTCAACCCTGACGAACGTGGCAACCCGGCCCTGCGTCCGGAGTTGGCGACCGGGGTGGACCTGTCCTACGAAACCACCGGCAAGAGCGGCGTACAGCTCAGCGTCGGCGGTTACGTACGCCGGATCAGCGATGTGATCCGCACCGAAACGCACCTGCACGATGGGCGCTGGGTTGCCTCACCGGTGAACGGTGGCACCGCGATGACCTGGGGCGTAGAGATGGATACCGCGCTGCGGCTGCCGCAGCTGATCACGGGCGCGCCGGATGTGGCGGTCCGCTTCAATGCCACCGCCAACGATTCGCGTGTGGAGGATGTCCCCGGCCCGGACAACCGGCTGGATGAACAAGTGCGTTTCAGCGGCACCCTGGGCGCGGACTACCAGCTCCGCACCGGCTGGACGGTGGGCGGCAGTTACACCTACCGCACCGGCGGCACCGTGCAGGTCAGCCCCGGCCAGTTCGAGATCAGCGCGTATGGGCGCGACCTGGATCTGTATTCGCTGTGGTCGATCGGCGCCCGCAGCAAACTGCGGCTGAGCATCAACAACGCGCTGCACCGGACGTTGCGCACCGGGCAGTGGCGGATCAGCGAAGACGGCATTGAGCAGCTGCAGCGGCAGCGCAACGCATCACCGCTGCTGCGCCTGCAGCTTGAACTCCCGCTGTGATCAGCCCGGCTGGCGGCTGGCCTCGCCCACCGCCGGCAGCGCACGCGCGCGGCCCGGCTTGCTCGGGAAGGCATGGCGCACGATCCGCCACATCACCTGGCCGAACTGGCGCGGCAGCGAACCGGTGTTGTAGTGCTGGCCGTAGCGCGCGCAGATGTCCTTCACTTCGACCGCGATCGCCGCGTAGCGGTTGGCCGGAATGTCCGGGTAGAAGTGGTGCTCGATCTGGTGGCTGAGGTTGCCCGACATGACGTTCATCAGCTTGCCACCGGTCAGGTTGGATGAGCCGCGCAGCTGGCGCAGGTACCAATGGCCACGGGTCTCATCACGCACGCATTCCTTCGGGAAGGTTTCGGCCTCGGCGGTGAAATGACCACAGAAGATGATCACGTAGGTCCACACGTTGCGGATCAGGTTGGCCGCCACATTGCCCAGCAGCACCGGCAGGAAGAACGGACCGGCCAGTGCCGGAAACAGCAGGTAGTCCTTGAACATCTGCTTGCCCATCTTGCGGCCGACCGGGCGGAACTGCTTGCCCAGCTGCTTGAGCGTCATTTTGCCGGCAAACACGCGGCCCAGGCGCAGGTCCTGGATCGCGATGCCCCATTCGAACAGCAGCGCGAACACCACCGCGACCACCGGCTGCATCAGGTAGAACGGGCGCCAGCGCTGCTCGGGAAAAATGCGCAGCAGCCCGTAACCGATATCGTCGTCCAGCCCGCGCACATTGGTATAAGTGTGGTGGCGGAAGTTGTGGGTCTTGCGCCAGGCGTCGGCGGTGCCGACGATATCCCACTCGTACGTGCTGCCCTGCAACTGCGGATCGCCCATCCAGTCGTACTGGCCATGGATGACGTTGTGCGCCAGCTCCATGTTTTCCAGGATCTTGGACAGCGCCAGCATCACCACGCCGGCGATCCACGCCGGGATCAGCACGCTGTGCACGAAGGCACCGAGGAACAGCAGCGCGCGGCCGGCCACGCCGGTCCAGCGTACGGCGGCCACGACGCGGCGGATGTAACGCGCATCGCGCGCACCGAGCGTGGCCAGCTGGCGCGCGCGCAGTGCATCGAGTTCAGCGCCGAAGGCCTGCAGTTCGGCCGGGGACAGCGCGCGGTTGTGCACGGAAGACATGGTCACAGCTCCAGGATCAGGTCGGTGCTGGCGCTGTTCACGCACAGCTTTACTTGCGTGGCCGGTTCGGCCGCATGCTCGCCGGTCAGGGTGTGGCGGGTGACGCCGGACACCTTGCCGCAGACACAGGTATTGCAGATGCCCATGCGGCAGCCGCTGGCCGGGCGCAGCCCTTCGGCTTCCAGCGCCTGCAGCAGCGAGGTGCCGCGTGGCAGGGCAAGCGTGCGGCCGCTGCGGCGCAGTTCGACCTGCACCGTGCCCGCTTCGGCATCCGGCAGCACCGGTGGGGTGAAGGCCTCGGACTGCAGCGAAGCAACCTGGCCCTGCAGGCGCGCCTGCGCTGCATCGACGAAGCCACCCGGGCCGCATACCAGGGTACGTGCGGTGCTCAGATCGCCCAGCGCCTCGAAGGCGAATGTATCCACACGCGACGCCGGTGCGGCCGGGTCGCGGGTCAGCGCGATGTGCAGCGTGAACGTGGGATGGCGTGCCGCCATGGCAGCCAACTCTTCTGCGAAACACAGTTCTTCGCGGCGGCGTGCCCAGTACACCAGGTCCACCTGGCCGGGCATGCCGGCACCATCGAGCTGACGCAGCAGCGCGCGCATCGGGGTGATGCCGCTGCCGGCGGCCAGCAGCAACAACCGCTCGCCGGAGGCCTTGGGCAAGGTCATTTCACCGAACGCCTGGCCCAGCTCAAAGACCTCACCGATCGCCGCGGCATGGGCCAGATGCTGGCTGACGGCACCGCCGGCGATGGCCTTGACGGTGATCGCCAAGCGGCCGTCGGCCAGCACGGTCGGGCTGTAACTGCGCGACAGGCGGCGGCCATCGACTTCGACGCCGAGGGTGACGTGCTGGCCCGGCAGCAGACCACGGAAATGGCGGTTGGGCGTGAGCACCAGGGTGACCGCATCCGCGCTCTCGGCCGTGCGCGACAGCAGCCGGGCCAAGGGGCGGCGCAGCGTCCACAGCGGGTGCAGACGGGTGCCCCAGAAGTCGAACAGCGCTTCGGGGACCCAGCGGCGGGGGCTGGCGGCGTGACGGCGGGCGGCGATGCGCGGGACGGTGCTCATGCTGCGCACTATACGGCCGAGCATACGACTGTGTATACAGTTGTATATTGCCGGGACGGGCTATGATTCAGGGACTTGACCGCGCTGCCCCTGATGACCTCCCCAGACCTGCCCCTGCCCGCCTCCGACGACGCCCATCCCGCGCGCAAAGCCTCGATCTCCCGCGAGGATCTGCTGGCCGCGGCATTGGCCCTGATCGGCCCGCACCGCAGCGTCTCCACGCTGAGCCTGCGCGAGGTCGCGCGTGAAGCCGGGATCGCCCCGAACTCGTTCTACCGTCAGTTCCGCGACATGGACGAACTCACCGTGGCCCTGATCGACCTGGCCGGGCGCTCGCTGCGCACGATCATCGGCGAGGCCCGCCAGCGCGCGGCCTCCTCGGACCGCAGCGTGATCCGGCTGTCGGTGGAAACCTTCATGGAGCAGCTGCGCGCCGATGACCGCCTGCTGCATGTGCTGCTTCGCGAAGGCACGGCCGGCTCGGATGCGTTCAAGCACGCGGTCGATCGCGAGCTGAATTACTTCGAAGACGAACTGCGGGTCGATCTGATCCGCCTGGCTGCTGCAGACGGCGCGCGGCTGCACGAACCGGCGTTGGCCTCCAAGGCGATTACCCGGCTGGTGTTCGCGATGGGCGCCACTGCAGTGGATCTACCACCGGAGAAAGATCCGGAACTGATCGATCAGCTGACCCAGATGCTGCGGATGATCATCACCGGGGCGCGGACATTGGCGGGTAGTCCGCCGCTGCGCTGATCCAGCCTACGGGCCGCGCACAAAAAAATGACGACCCCCGGGCCGTGCTTTTTT
>NZ_JBHFHW010000038.1:136551-137482 GCF_057333975.1 Stenotrophomonas sp. AGC87 | reverse complement strand
CCAAAAAAAAAATCACGACCCCCGGGCCGTCATTTTTTGAACCTGTTGCCCGCCCCAACTGCAGCGCAGTGGGCAGCGCTTGATCAGCGGTACTGACGCTCGCAGCGACGCTCGACCACGCGATCACCGTTCTTGGACTGCTGATTGCCCTGGATCTGACGGCCTGCGGCACCACCGGCCACCGCGCCGGCAACCGTCGCCAGCTTCTTGCCGTTGCCGCCACCCACCTGGTTGCCTAGCAGACCACCCACGACCGCACCGGTCGCGGTGCCGGTGATGCGATTGGGGTCCTTGGAATTACGCTGGACCTCGACGTTGTGGCACACCACCTTGCTGCCGTCGTTGAAGCGGCGTCCCTCGTCCTTGGGGCCATACGTCTGGGCGCCGGCGACGGCCGATACGGCGAGCAGACTGCCCAGGCACAACACGCGGATGCTCGTCTTCATGGTCGATCCCTGTTTATGGAACATGACCCAAGTGTCTGCCTGCCGGCGGCAAGCCCGGGTGAAGTTGCGTCCACGCCACGTCAACGCCGTCGGCGGTGTTCAGGCCGCAGCCATCCAACCGCCAGCGCTTACAACCGCTCGCGGATCGTCTGCCGCAACGCGTCCAGATCCTTGGCGAACGCATCGATGCCGCTGGCCAGCTTCTCCGTCGCCATCGGATCGGCCGCCAGATCCGCCGCAAAGCGCGCCGCATCGATCGGCGTCACCTGTATAGACTCGGCCGCACCGGCCACCAGCCTGCGCGGCAGCTCGCCATGATCGGCGTCCAGCTTCTCCAGCAGATCCGGCGAAATCGTCAGACGATCGCAGCCTGCCAGCGCCTCGATCTGCGCCGTCGAACGGAACGACGCGCCCATCACCACCGTCGGCGAACCGCGGCGCTTGAACTCGGCATACACGCCGCGCACGAACACCACGCCCGGGTC
>NZ_JBHFHW010000038.1:134361-136478 GCF_057333975.1 Stenotrophomonas sp. AGC87 | reverse complement strand
AAGATCAGCGTCAGATTGCAGTCGATCCCTTCGGCCTGCAGCTGGCGCGCCGCTTCCACGCCTTCCCAGGTTGCCGCGATCTTGATCAGCACCTTGCTGCGCGGCACGCCGGCCGCCTCGTACATGGCGATGAACTGGCGCGCCTTGGCCACCGTGGCCGCGGTGTCATGCGCCTGGTCGGCATCGACCTCGGTCGAGACCCGGCCCGGCACCAGCGTGCTGAGCAGGGTGCCCACGCCCACGGTCAGCCGATCGGCCACCGCGTGCACGATGGTCTCGCGTTCGCCCGCCTGCTCGCGGCCCCAGGCCAGCGCGCTCTCGACGAGATCGGCATACACCGGCAGGTCCAGCGCTTTCTTCACCAGGGTGGGGTTGGTCGTGCAGTCGACCGGCTTCAAGCGCTTGATCGCCTCGTAGTCGCCGGTATCGGCAACCACTACGGACAGATCACGCAGCTGGGCGAGTTTGGACAGCGAAGCCATGCAAGGGTCCTTCACGTCAGTCATCAGAGGAAGCGTCAAGCAGCACGCTGACCGCCGCCGTGTCCTGGTCGAACACGGGCGCGGCGAACGGCTCCGGGCCGGGTGTGCGGCCGAACACGATCGGCCGGGTGATGCCGCGGTAGCTGCCCAGCAGCGGGTGCGGCAGCGACGTGACCATCTGCTCGGCCTGCACCTGTGGATGGTCGAACATGTCCTCGACCTGGCGCGCGGCCGCGCAGGGCACCTCTTCGCCGAACAACGCCTCCCACGCCAGCGCACTGCGCGTGGCCAGCGCGGCGTGCAACTGCGGCAACAGTATCTCGGCCTCCGCAGCCCGCTTGCGCACCGTGTCGTAGCGCGCGTCGGCTGCCAGTTCCGGCCGCCCGATCCGCTCGCACAATGCCTGCCAGAAGCGCGGGGTATTGGCCGAGATGTACAGGTATCCGTCCGCGGTGGGATGGATGCCAGTGACACCGCCCGAGCGCATATCGCGGCCCACCGCCGCCGGCTCGCCCTCGGCCCAGACCATCCGCGCCGACTGCATCGTCAACGCACTGCGCAGCAGCGACACGCCCACGAACTGGCCTTCGCCGCTGCGTTCGCGCTCGTAAAGCGCCGATGACACACCGGCCGCCACCAGCGCGGCAGCGTAGTAATCGACCACCGAGCCGTACAGGATTTCCGGGGCGCCGCCCGTCTTGCCCTGCATCGTGCACATGCCGGTCATGGTCTGCAGCACCTGGTCGTACCCTGCCTTTTCCTTCAACGGCCCGTGCTCGCCGTAGCCGGTGACCGAGCAATACACCAGGCGCGGGTTGAGCTTGTGCAGGCTCTCGAAATCGATGCCCAGGCGCACCGGCACGCTCGGCCGGAAGTTGTGCACCAGCACGTCCGCCTCGCGCACCAGGCGCATCAGCACCGCACGCTGGTCAGGCTGCTTCAGATCCAGCACCACGCCGCGCTTGGAGCGGTTCACACCGAGGAATGCCCGGCTCTCGGCCTCCAGCGTGGAGGGATAGCGCCGCAGGTTGTCGCCGACCGGTGGCTCCACCTTGATCACCTCCGCGCCCTGGTCAGCCAGCAGCGTGCAGCCGTAGGGACCGGCAATGTAGGCGCTCAGGTCCAGCACACGAATGCCGCTCAACGGCCCGGTGGCACCTTCCCGCTGGGCGATGGCGAATGGAGAACTGGGGTTGCTTCCGGTCATGGTCAATACACTCGATACCTTGATGGAAGTTTCCTCCTGGCCAACGGGAAGAAACAGATCGTGTGGGTATGTTCTGGGTGGACAAAAAGCACGCTGCGGCGTCAGCGGGGCCCCCGCCGCCGAACACCGCCGAGACGTCAGCCCGAAGGCGCCAGCGACAGCCAGCTCAATCGCCAGCTGCCGTGATCGCGCCCGCCACACCGGTAGTAGGGCTCGAAGGTCAGCGGGCCGCGGCACTCCAGCTGCACGGTGATCGGTGCGCCCTCGCCCGTGTCTTCGCCCACCTGCAGCCACTGCGCGGGTGGCCGATCCGGCAAGCGCACCGTCTCATCGGTTTTGTACCCGTCGATCAGGCCGGTGGCATACACCAGCGGCCCGTAGCTCAGCCCCACGTACTCCCAGCGCAGCACCTCCTGCGCCACCGGCGC
>NZ_JBHFHW010000038.1:118377-134305 GCF_057333975.1 Stenotrophomonas sp. AGC87 | reverse complement strand
CGCCACCGGCGCGCCATCCGGCGCGCGCGATTCCTGCACGTTGATGTTGGCGGCCCGGTGCAGGCGAGGCTGCATCGGCAGCTGCACGCAGATCGTGTCGCCGGACTGCCAGGTGCGCTGCACGTGCACGAACCCGTCCGCGCCCGCCTCGGCCGCCTCGGGCTGCCCATTGACCTCGATCCGTGCACCCATCGCCCAGCCCGGTATGCGCACGCCGATACTGAACTCGGCGACGCACTCGGGCAGCACGGTGATCGTCACCGCACCCTCGAAGGGGAATCGGGTCGCCTGCAGCAGGGTCACCGCACCGGCCTGCGCGTGCAGCAGCGTGGCCTCGCCCGGCCCGTACAGGTTGACCCGCAGCCCACCATCGGCCGCGATGCCATAGGCCACCTGTGGCAGCTCTTCCACTGCCATCGCGCCGCTGGATTTGCAGCAGCGCCAGTAGGTGGTGTGCACGCGCCGGCCGTTGGGATAGGTGTAGTAGCACCAGTCCTCACCATTGGTCGCCATCGCCGCCAGCAGGTCGTTGTAGGCGGTGCGCTCCAGTTCGTCGGCGTAGCGTGCGTGGCCGGTGATGGCCAGCAGCTCACGGTTGAGCTGCATCCACGCCAGTACCGAGCAGGTTTCCACATAGGCCTGCGGGAAGAAGGTGCGCGGCGCGTTGAATACCTCGCGCGACCGGTGCGCCACCCCACCCCACGGCCCGCCGCCCAGCGTGAGGTGCTGCTCGCGGATGTTGTGCCAGAGATGATCCAGCGCCTGGCGATGGTCGTCATGCCCGGTGGCCTTGTACAACTTGGCCAGCCCGACCAGGTTCCAGCTGAGCTGATAGGCCTTGCCGGTCGCGATGAAGGCCGCATCCTCGCCGGCCAGTGCCTTGTCCAGCAGCGCCAACCTCGGGTTGGCGTTGGCCTGCGCCAGGATGCACTCGGCCAGCGCCAGATAGCGCGGCTCGCCGGTGACCAGATACAGATCGGCGGCTGGATCCAGCAGTACCGTGGCGGACATGCCGTGGTGGTTGCCCAGCGTGGTGATGTCGATGCCCGATTGCAGGGCCTGCCAGCACAGGTCGGCGATCCGGCACGCGGCCTGCAGGTAGGCCGCGTTGCCAAGCGCGCGCCACGTTTCCAGGAACCCAAGGATCAGATAGCTGTGCGTCCAGATGTCCCAGGTGCGCAACGCCGGCTCGCCGTTCCAGCTCTCCGGCTTGGGCGGCTGTGGCACGGTGAAGCGGCGCTCAGGCGCATAGTTGCCCAGGTAGCCGTCATCGTCCTGCTGGCTGATCAACCAGTCGGCGACGCGGCGCAACGAAGTCTCCAGCTGCGGCTGCCCGCCCTGTGCCACCGCGCGCGCCGTGGCCGAGAGCCACTTGCCTGCGTGCTCGCCATACCAGTCGCCCTCGTGGTTCTGGTGCTTGTGCGCCTGGCTGAAGATGCTGATCGGCGCGCTGTGCTCATCCACGACGAACGTGCTCAATCGCCCACTGCGGTTGGCTGCCAAGGCATCGCCCAGCACACCCTGCAAGGTGACCTGTTGCGGCGGGACCAGCGTCATGCCGCGGGCGGCGGAATGCAGACGGTTCATGCCGCATCCACCACGCAACGGAAGCCGACCGTGCCGGCGCGATCCTTGGATGGCCCCATCAGCAGGTACTTGCCGTGCTGATCCAGGCGGTAGGCCTGCGGGAAGTACCAGTGCGAGGTCTGCGGCTGATAGCTGCTGCCGCCACGCAGTACGGCCGCACGGGTGTGCGCATCGCTGAATTCATCGGTCCACTGCCACACATTGCCGACCAGGTCCTCCACACCGAACGGGCTGGTGCCCTGCGGATGCGCATCCACATCCGCCGGCGGGGTGAGGCGACGGCCACGATTGACCCGCGGCACGCATGCGGCATCCCACGCGTTGCCCCACGGGTACAGGCGCTCATCGGTGCCCTGCGCGGCGTACTGCCATTCCCACGCATGCGGCAGCCGCTTGCCGGCCCACGCCGCGTACGCGCGCGCGTCCTCGATGGAGACCCAGGTGACGGGCTTGTTGTCCCAGCCCGCACGCGGCGCGCCGTCCTTCCAGTCCGCCAGGAAGTTGTGGTCATCGGCCGGCCGGTAGCCGCTGGCATCGAGGAAGCGCTTGAACGCGGCGTTGGTGACCGGGTGGCGATCGATGTGGAACGCAGGCAGCGCCATCCGCCGGCGATGGTGGCGGCGCGCGCAGTCTTCCCACGGGTACTGCACATCCAGGCCGGCCCAGGTGAACCCTTCGATCTCGATACCGCCCACCTGGAACAGGAACTCGCCGGCCGGGATCGTGACCATGCCTGTCGGCGCCTCGGCCTGCGGGGGCGTGCTCTCGATCGCCAGCAGCGCCTGCGGAGCGGCCTTCCACGCGGCGGAGTAGCTGTTGAGGGGCTGCTGTGCGCGCTCGGCGGTCGCCGCCAGGAAATCGTCCAGACCCTCGACTGCGGTACCTGCAGCCACACTCAGGATCGCGCCGAAGCCGCGCGCTTCCATCGGCAGCTCGATGTACGCCGCGCCGTCGATGACCCGCGGCGTCAACGCGCGGCCATGCCACACATCGTAGTAACGCGTGCCTTGCGCATGCGGCAGCGCGATCTGCTCGCCGTCCACGGCGTACTCGTTGCGGTTGATCAACGTGTGCAGCGCTACCCCCTCGCCCGGGAACCGGCTGGCGAAGATGCCGCCCTGCAGGCAGACCTGGTACGGTTCCCAGTCCATCGAGACCACCAGCTGCGGGAACTGCCGGTACAGCGTGGCAATCCGGCGCAGCGCTTCACCGTCGCGCGGGGTGAACTGGTTCCAGACGCCCCAGATGTTCTCCCAGGCGTTGTAGCCGATGCCGTTGAAGAAGCAGTACTGCAGGTCGTGATTGCGGTTGCGGCCCCAGCGGTTCTCGTAGTTGACCATGTGGCGGGGCTCCAGCCACTTCCACTTGGAGACGGGCGGCACCGGGCCATCGGGCGCCTTCTTGCCCCAGCTCTGCACGTTCCAGATCAACTGCTCTTCGGAACTGATGGTGGATTCGGGCTGCACCACCACTGGATTGCCGCGTGCATCGCAGGCATCGAAGAACGCCCGCGGCACACCGTTGAAGGTATCGCCGTTGATGCCATCGGCACCGACCGCCTTGACGATCTCGGCCAGCCCATCCCAGTGCGTCACGCCCGGGTCGCGGGTGCCGTGGTCCCACGGCTTGGCCGGCAGGAACACTTTGACGCCGCGCTTCTGGAAGGCCTGCACCGCGGCCTTCAATCCCGCCAGGCCGCCGGGCATGTCGTGCGCCAGATCGAACTGGTTGCGGTCATCGATACCGATGTTGGGATAGATGTACCAGATCAACACCGAATCCAGCCCGCCGAACCGTGCGGTCAGATCGTCCAGATACCGATCAACGGTGTACTGCCCGGTGGCGGCATCGAAGAAGTAGCGGTCTTCGACCATCATCTGCGCATGCACGAAGTTGCGCTGCGCCCACTGCAGCTCTGGACGACGATAGTTCACATCCGTGTAGCCGATCCGGACCAGGTGCTCGCGGCGCCAGTCCTTGAGTTCTTCCAGCCAATCACCCGCGCTGGCATTGGCATCGATCATCCAGCTGCCGATATCGGCGAAGGGCCACGCCGGCGCCTTGCCGGGCGTCGGCAGGTAACGCCCGGTGGTCACGTGCGAGAACTTGTACTCGGTGCGGATCGCCTCACGCCCGTAGTCGGCTGCATCGGTGTCGTAGTCGGGGCTCTGATACGGCGTGGTCATGGGCAAGGCATCCAGCAGGAAACGGAAAGGAGGTACATCAGCGCGCGCACCCTGCCGCCAGCGCGGCATGGGCGGCGGCATCGGGAACGCGCGTGGGATCGGCCAGCAGCGCCTGCACCTCGGCGCGGGTGGGAATGCTCGCCTGTGCGCCCAGCCGGGTGCAGGCCAGCGCGGAAGCTGCGGTGGCGGCCAGCAACGCCTCGGCCATCGGTTGATGGTCCGCCAGCGCAGCGATCAGGGCGCCACAGAAAGTATCGCCGGCCGCGGTGGTGTCCAAAGGGTCGATACGGAACCCCGGCTGCAGCAGCACCTCGCCGTTCACCCGGGCCAGGCAGCCACGCGCCCCCAGGGTCACGATCACGCAGGGCACCGGCACGCGCGCCAGCCCCGTGGCCAGGTCCGGGGGATGGCCGGCCACCACGTCCAGCTCACCTTCGTTGACGATCAGCACATCCAGCAGCGCGAGCAGCGCATCGGACAGGACCTGTGCCGGTGCCGCGTTGAGCGCGACCTTGAGCCCGGCCGCGCGGGCGCGGCGGGCATAGGCGGTGATGGTGGCCACGGGCGTTTCCAGCTGCAGCAGCAGCCAGCCCACGCCCTCCAGTGCCGGCAGGTGCTCCTCGCGAAGCCCGAGGTTGGCACCGGGCGCGACCGTGATCGCGTTCTCGGCGGTGTCGGCCAGGCAGATGAAGGCGGTACCGGTGGGCAGCGCAGGATCGCGCACGGTCGACAGGGCCACACCGGCATCGCGCAGGGACGCCTCGATCGGCGCGGCGAAATCATCCTCGCCCACGGCCAGCAGCATGCGTGTCGGCACACCGCCGGCCCGCGCGCAGGCTACGGCCTGGTTGGCGCCTTTGCCACCGGGGAACGTGCTGAAGCTACGGCCCAGCACCGTCTCACCGGGCGCCGGCACATGCGTGGCGCGCACCACGAAATCGAGATTGGCCGAGCCGGCGACAAGGACAGTGGAACGTGCCGCACTACTCATGGGTCTATCGCCTCATCAACGCGGTTGTAGAACGTCGTACTGATGCGCGGCAGATCGTCATTGCCGCCCGGGAGATGCTGCAGCATCAGAATCGCGACCAGGCGGCGTGCCGGGTCGATCGTGTAATAGGTCGAGGCCGCGCCCGACCAGCCGAACGCGCCCACCGAAGCGGTGCGTCCTTTGAGGGCCGGATCCAGCAACACCGAACCGCCCAGGCCGAAGCCCTCGGCATCGCTGAACTCGGTCACCGGCCGGGGCAAGGCGGTGTGCACCAGCTGGTTCTGCATCATCAGGGCCACGGTGGAGGGTCGAAGCAACTGCACCTCGCCGTAGCGGCCGCCGTCCAGCAGCATCTGCGCGAACCGGCCATAGTCGCCGGCCGTGGAATACAGACCACCGGCACCGCTTGGATAGGGCCGGAGCGCACTGCCGGGCACCCGCGCATGCACCTCATCGGCGAGCACCAGATCACCGTGCTCGCCCATGGTGGTCAGCGCCACCACGCGTGCGCGATCGCGCACCGGCACCACGAACCCAGTGTCGCGCATGTCCAGCGGGCGGAAGATGCGCTGTTGCAGGAACTGCTCGAATGGCAGCCCACCCACCACTTCCACCAGTCGCGAGAGGACCTCGATGGAGGTGCTGTCATAACGGAAGCGTGTGCCTGGCTCGGTCGCCAGTGGCACGCGGGCCAAGCGCGTGGTGTAGGTGGCCAGGCTGTCCGCGGCCTGCACCTGCTGTCGTTCCAGCAGCTCGGTGACGGCCTCGAATCCCTCCCCGCCCGCCGCGAAGCCGGCGGTGTGGGTGAGCAGATGTCGTACGGTCAGCGTCTGCGCTGCCGGGCGCAGCTGTGGCGCCGCGGCGGTGCCCCCGGCGAAGACCTGCAGGCGTGAGAACTCAGGGAGATGGCGCGCCACCGGATCATCCAGATCCAGCCGGCCCTCCTCCACCAGCATCATGGCGGCTACCGAGGCCACCGTTTTGGTCATCGAGTAGATGCGGAAAATGCTGTCACGCTGCATGGACGTGGCATGCGCCAGGTCCTGCCAACCGTAAGCGGCATCATGCACGATGCGGCCATCGTGGATCACCAGCGCGACCGCGCCGGTATAGCCCTGGCGGCCGGTCGATTCGTGCAGGAAGGCATCGACTGCTGGCAAGCGCGCCGACGCAGCCGCCGTTTCCGTCAGGCTCGGCGGGTCCGGCAACGACGCCGCGGCCTGTCCCACCGCCAGCATCAGCAACGCGAACACGGCCAGGCGTGCCCGGGGGCGGCAATGACGGGCGTGGGCCGGTCCGTGCGATGGCCAGTACATCCGCTCTCCTGCTGTCAGTGGCGGTAACGTCATGACAGGGTAAGACAATAAAAACGGACCGGCGCTGCAGTGTTTCGCAGCGCCGGTCCGCGGTGACGGTCAGAACGTGAAGGTGTGGGTCAGCGACACCATGCGGCCACGGCCGGAGAAGAAGTTCTGCCAGCCCGGCAACTGCGACCAGGTCAGCACGTACTGCTTGTCCAGCAGGTTCTCGATGCCCAGCGACAGCTTGCCGTAGGTCCCGGTGTCGTAGTTCATGCTGAGATCCCACAGCGCGTAGCCGTAGGTATCCTCCTCGTTGAGATAGACCGCGCCGTTGGACGGATTGACGAAGGTCTCGCGCAGGTCGCGGCTGAAGGTGCGGCTCACGCCCAGCGTCGCGTCGAAGCGATCGTTCGGCGTCCAGGTCAGCGAGGCATTGACCTTGTCCGGCGAGATATCGAGGATGCCCATCTCCTTGTTCAGGCCCGAGCCGTCGTAGTACTGCGTCTGGCCGCGGATCCGCGAGTACAGCAGCGTCGCCTTCCACTGGTCGTTGAAGGTCCAGGCGCTGTTCAGTTCAACGCCTTCGATCCGGGTCGGGGCGCGGGTGAGGATGAAGTCCTCGGTCACCTTGTCCACGGTCAGCGATGAGCCGAACTCGGACGTCGAGCGGTAAGCCGACATCCCGACCTGTGCCTGCTCGCCGCGCCAGTTGAAGCCCACTTCCTTGTTCTTGGTGATCAGCGGCTGCAGATCGGCGATGCATGCCACTGCCTTGCACGGGCTGTTGGCCTGGATGTTGCGCAACGGGATGCCCACGTTGGCGATACCGAAGCCTTCCGAGTAAGAAGCGAACACCGACCACGCATCGGTGATGCGCCAGATCGCGCCGAAGTTGGGCAGGTTGGCCTTGTAGTCGAGCTTGCCGCCCTGCACCGGGGTGAAGTCGCGGTAGGCGGTGGTGGTATAGCTGTCGATCTCCAGCTGGCCATCTTCGCGGCGGATGCCCGCATCCAGCGTCACCGGGCCGATGTCCCAGCTCAGCTGCGCGTACGGTGCCAGGCTGGTGTACTTCATCGGCGGCACCCAGACCCGGTCGGTCAACGCCAGGCGCTGTTCGGCCGTGTCTTCCACCAGGTCCAGGCCGGTGCGCAGGCGCAGACCCTCCACCGCGAACAGGCCACTGTAGGCATAGGCCGCGCGCAGACCCTTTTTCTCGGAGTTGATCTCCGACTGGTCCCAGATGCGCTGGTCTTCCGGCGGTGCCGGCTTGACCAGCTGGCGGTCCGTGCCGTTCTCCGGCACATAGCGCATCGCCTGCTTGGCCCAGTACAGATCCACGCTCAGGTCACCGCCGAAGAAATCGGCATGGGTGTACTTGGCAGCGAACTGTTCGAAATCGTTGAACTCGGCCAGCGAATCCTTGATCGAGCCCTTCTCGGCGGTATTGGTGCTCGGCACCGGGCACTCCACGGCGTCGTAGCGGCAGCCTTCAACCGGAATGTAGTTGTGCTTCCCACCGATATGGAAGTTGCTGTAACTGGCCTGGATGCGCTGCATCTGGCCCTCGCCGAAGTTGTAGCCGCCCTTGAGGAACAGGTTCTTGCTGTAGGAATCGGACAGCGAGCCGGAGGTGTTCAAGCCCACCCGGCGCCCGTCGCCGTCGTAGGCGATGCCGCGGTCGATGTAAGCGCCGCTGATCAGGAAGTCGGCCGCATCGCCCTTGAAGGTGTGGGTGATGCCGATCTTGGACTGGCCGCTGTCATCCTTGAACTGGGTGCCGTAGCGCGTGCTGACCGTGGTCTGGTGGCCCTCCACTTCCGGATTCTTGGAGAGATAGTTGATGACGCCACCGGCACCACCGATGCCTTCGGCGGCCGACGGGCCGTTGATGACTTCGATGCGGCCGATCACGCCCATGTCGGTGAACGTGCCGTTGCGGCTGCCTTCGCGCAGCGGGGAGCCCTGCGGCACACCGTCGAACAGGCGCAGCGCGACGCGGCCGCGCAGGGTCTCGCCACTGTTGCTCATCGCCTGGGAGGATTCGGAGTAGCCCGGCACCATGCGTGCCAGCACGGCCGTGGCGTCTTCAGTCAGGTTGAGGGTGCGCTGCACCTGTTCCTGGTTCACGACGGTCACTGCACCGGGGACCTTCTCGATCGAGATCGGGGTCCGGCTGCCGGTCACGATCACCTGGTCAAGATCGGTGGGCGTCGTGCTCTGCGCCATGGCTGGGCTGATGACACAGGCGAACAGTGCAGTGCTGATGGCCGCGGAAAGTGGCTTGATCATTCGTTTCTCCCCCCCAAAAAGGAAATGCGGGACAGCCGGCCGGGGAGCCGTCGCCACCGATGACGCGCGTGGGCTTTCGCCCTTCCGCCGGTCGATGCGGTTCCCTTGCGGGTCTCCACGTCCTGTCCGGCAACGAGGCGAGAGCCTAGGCGCGCCGTCATGGCGATAGAACTGTGCTCAGGTATGTTCAAAGCCTAGGATTTGTTTCGCTTCGCACCGCGCACCGCGCGAAAACCCGTGGTGTCAGCGTTGCGGCTCGGTCAATGCGACGCGCGCTTCCTCCAGCAACACGTTCACCAGGCGGATGCGCACCGACGAACGCGACCAGACCACGCCAATCCGGCGCGGTTCGCTGCACTGCGGCAAGGGAATGCGCACGACGTTCAACCCTTCCGGCCATGGCTTGGCCCAATCCGGCACCAGTGACACGCCCAGCCCGCGGTCGACCATGACCGCGATGGCGTTGAGTGCATTGAGCTCGAACCGCTCGCGCGGCACGATTCCAGCTTGTCGCAGGTAGTCATCGGCGAGGCGACCACCCCATTCGTGGCGGTCGTAGCGGATCAACGGCTGCTCGCGCAGCAGCTCGTGCGGGTCACGGCTGCCCAGATGGGCCGGCGCCAGCACCACCAGCGGTTCTTCGCGCAGCTGCTGCCACTTGCAGGTCTTGGGCAGCGCGAAGGGGGCCTGCAGCACCATCGCCGCATCCAGATCGCCGGCCTCCACCGCCCGGTACAGATCGGCCGAGTACCCCGGCTTGATGAAGACGTTGATCTGCGGGAAGGTCGCCACCATCCGCGACAGGATGTCCGGCAGCAGGCCGGCCAGCGCGGTCGGGCACGCGCCCAGCCGCAGCTCGCCGGCCAGGTCGTTTTCGTTGGCCACGCTGCGCAGGTCAGCGACCTGGCGCAACAGGTCGCGCGCCCGCTGCAGGATGCGCGCGCCGTCCTCGGTGACGCTGACGGTGCGCCCGGCGCGGGCGATCAGCGGCGCGCCGAGTTCACGTTCCAGCGTGCGGATCTGCTGGGCGACCGCGGCCGGGGTGATATGCAGCGAGCGGGCCGCGGCAGCCATCGAGCCGCGGTCCACCACCGTTACGAACGTACTCAGGAACTGGGTTTCCACGGATTACCTCTCAGCGCGTGAGCAACCTACACGAGCCACTGGCGCAATGCGATTGGACCAATGGCCCGTGCGCCGGCGCCTCAACGGTGCTGGTCATGGGGCTGCCGCTTCGGCCGGGGTATCGCGGTAGATGGTCAGCCCCTTCAGCGAGCGGGTCGGCGCCGGGAAGAACAGGCTGGCCACGTAGCCGATCACGATGCACAACAGGATCGAGATCGCCAGGTAGAAGTACGGGTGCACCAGGTCCATGCTCCAGCAGACCAGCGTGATCAGGATCGAGCCGGCCACACCGATCGCCACGCCGGGCGCGTTGGCCCTGCGGGTGAACATCCCCAGCGTGTAGGCACCGGCAAAACCACCGCCGAGCAGGCCGGCCAGTTCGATGGAGACATCGAACAGCGAATGGATGTCATAGCGGCTCATCACCAGCGCGATGCCGATGCCGATCAGGCCCACGCCCACGCCGGACCATTCGGCCACGCGCACGGCGGTTTTCTCGTTCGGGTCTTTGACCAGCTTCTGGTAGAAATCCACCGAAACCAGGGTCGAGATCGAGTTGATGATGCTCGACAGGGTCGACATCGCCGCGGCGAAGATGCCGGCGATGATCAGCCCGGTGACGCCGGCCGGCAGCTCGGCGGCGATGAACAGCGGGAAGGTCGCATCGATCGGCAGCAGCGGATTCAGGCGCTCGGGGTTGTTGCGGTAGTACATCCACAGGGCCGTGCCGATGCCGTAGAACACGAAGCCGCCGGGAATCATGATGGCGGCGAATGCCCAGATCGATCGCCCGGCTTCCTTGTCCGAACGCGTGGACAAGGTGCGCTGCATCAGCACCTGGTCCTTCGGGAAGGTCAGTACCACATCGAACACGACCAGGAAGATGAAGCCCCACACCGTGGCCTTGGTCAGGTCGAAGCTGAAATCGAACAGCTTGGTCTTGTCCTCCGCCGCGGCCGCACTGAGCAGCTGCGGCATGTCGCCGCCGGTCTGCAGGAAGATGAAGCCGATCGCGAACAGCGCGCCGCCGAACATCACGATCACCTGCACCACGTCGGTCCAGATCACCGCCTTGGAGCCGCCCACAGTGGAGTAGATGATGGTGAACACGCCCATCAGCATGATCGACCAGACCACATCCACACCGGTGATGGTGGAGATCGCCAGCGCCGGCAGGAACAGGATCACGCTCATGCGGCTGCCGATCTGCATCACGATGCACAGTGCGCTGGACAGCATGCGGATCGCCGGGTGGAAGCGGGTTTCCAGATAGGAGAACACGCTCATCAGGTCCAACCGACGCAGCAGCGGCACGATCCAGACCGCCACGAACATAAGGCCGACGACCGCGATCAGGTTGTTGGTCAGGTACTGCCAGTTGGTATCGAAGGCCTTGGCCGGGATGGCGATGAAGCTGATCGAGCTGGTGTTGGTGGCATACAGGCTGATGCCGGCCGCCCAGAACGGAATCGAGCGCCCACCGACGAAGAAGTCCGCCGTGGAGGCGTTCTGGTCCTTGAGATAGAAGTAGAAACCCATGCCGAGCATGGCCAGCAGGTAGACGCCGATCACCGTCCAGTCCAGCCAGCGCAGCAGGTGCTTGCCGCCCTGCAGTTCGGCGTACTGGAACTGGCTGCCGGTAGCGCCCGCGGTTGCCCAGGCCAGCCCGTTGCCCCACGCCGTGACGGCCTGCGGTGCTGCGGCAATCGGTGTCTCCAGTGTCGTCCATGCGTCGGTGATGGTGTGGAAGGTGCGCGCGTGGGTCACGCCGCTGCTGTCCTTCACCAGCATCAGCAGATGCGCCTGGCCCAGCGCGCGCATCGAGCCGGCCACGATCGTGCCGTCCGGCGACGCGACCTGCTGCCAGCTGGCGTCGACGTTGCGGCGCCACAGCTGGTCGGGTTGGTCAGCCACACCGGTGGCCAGGTAGAGCGCGCCCTTCTGCGCCTGCAATGCATGCGGCACACCGGAAGCCGGCACCTGCTCAAGATGCTGCCAGGCGGCCGCCGCCCCGCGTCGATACAACTGGGTAACGCCGCCAGCGTCGGTGCCGATCAGGAACAGCGCATCGTTGAACGCCGCCAGTTGAGCGCTGCTCAAAGGCTGCGGCAACGGCAGGGGAGGATCGAGAACCAGCGCGCCGGCGCGCAACGTCAGCGCTTGCAGCGTATCGCTCCGCACGTCCGGTCCGTCCAGCAGGTAGGTGCGCCCGGCGACGCTGGCGCTTGCCTTCACTACCCTGCCCGGCGTCGCCGCTGGCACCTGCAGCGGCTCCCACGCGGTGTTGTCCGCGCTGAGTGCCCAGCCATGGCCTTCGCTGAGCGCAACGATGCGCCCGTCCACGTGGAGGAGCCCGGCCGCCGATACCGGTGCCGGCAGTGCGGGCAGGCTGCCCGAGCTGACCGTGGTCAGGCTTTCGGCGGCGACCGCGCCACTGCCGGTGAGCAGCACTGCGGCAGCAAGCAGGCGCGCCGAGCGTGCACACCGCCGGAGCAAGGACGGGAAGAAGGCGAACGGGACAGGCTTGAGCATGGAATCACCCGGAAAGAGCGCGGCGTGGCCGATGCAGGCCGTCGCGCAGGAATGAGAAAGGGGTCGATGCATCCGGTTGTCGCCGTCAGGCGACCGGACGAGAGGCCGCGGCAAGGAGGGCCTCGGCACGGCGCAGATACGGCAGGTCGATCATCCGGCCTTCGAACAGGAACGCGCCGTGGCCGTTGTCGGCGGCGCTCGCCGAAGCAGCGACGATCCGCCGGGCCTCCTCAAGCATCGCCGGCGGCACGCTGAAGGTGGCATTGGCCAGCCCCACCTGGCGCGGGTGGATGCAGCTCTTGCCGATGAAGCCCAGCTGCTGGGCGATCCGTGCCTCGGCCAGGAAGCCCTCGGTATCGGTCACGTCCGGGAAGGCGCCATCGCAGGCGAAGACATTGGCTTCGGCCGCGGCAAGGCGCACCGCGAACAGCGTGGCATGCACGTTGCTGAGCTCACGGTGGATGCCATTGGGCGCGAACAGGTCGCCCAGCCCGAGCTGCAGGCCGGCCACGCGCGGATGGGCGGTGGCCAGCTCGGCGGCCGTGCGCAGCGCCTTGGGGGTTTCGATGTTGATCAGCAGGCCGATCGGGCGCTCCACGCCATTGGCCTGCTCGGCCCGCTCCAGCTGGGCGATCGCCACCAGCAACTGGGCGACCGATTCGATCTTGGGCAGATTGAGCAGGCTCACGCCGGGCAGTGCCACGGCCGCCAGATCGGCATCAAACTGCGCGCTGCCGGTGCCGTTGGTGCGCACGATCAACTGCTTGCCGCTGGCCTGGGTGGCCGCGCGTCGCAGGACGTCGGCGACGTGGGCACGCGCCTGGGCCTTGCCGGCCTCGGGAACCGAGTCTTCCAGATCGAACGAGAGTGCATCGGCCTGGCTGGCCATGGCTTTGTCGAACAGTTCCGGGCGGCCCCCGGGGACGAACAGCTTGCTACGCATGGTTTTCCCTCATCAACCCGCGCAGTCTGCAGAATTAAAAGCCCGTAAAAAGTGCGGCCCCGGACATTCATTGGATAGTTTTTGTATCGATCGGGGGAGTGCCGATGGTGACGGCCGGGCCAGCGAACAGCACCGCGCGGCACCGCGGGGCGGCCCATCCTGCCATCGGCATTGCCGCCCCGCGCCCCTGCCCTTCCTGGTGCGTTTGAGCCGCGGCCGGGGAATTTCCGATGGCTCAGCTTAAACTGGGCGCCTTGATGACGGCCGGCCTGCCAGCCGCGCACGGCCCGGATCGACCGCCCGTATTCGTAAGGACGTTTCTTGCAAACCACTGATTCCAAACTGAAAGCCAAAGACAGCAAGGGGACCGCCGAGCACACCCCGCTCATGAAGCAGTTCTTCGCCGCCAAGTCCGACTACCCGGACCTGCTGCTGTTCTTCCGGATGGGCGACTTCTACGAGCTGTTCTACGACGACGCCCGCAAGGCGGCGCGGCTGCTGGACATCACCCTGACCCAGCGCGGCAGCTCCGGCGGCGCGCCGATCCCGATGGCCGGCGTGCCGGTGCATGCCTACGAAGGCTACCTGGCGCGTCTGGTCGCCTTGGGCGAGTCAGTGGCGATCTGCGAGCAGATCGGCGACCCGGCGCTGGCCAAGGGCCTGGTCGAGCGCAAGGTGGTGCGCATCGTCACCCCCGGCACCGTCACCGACGAAGCGCTGCTCGACGAGCGCCGCGATACGCTGCTGATGGCCCTCTCGCGGGGCAAGAACGGCTATGGCCTGGCGTGGGCCGATCTGGCCGGCGGCCGTTTCCTGGTCAACGAGGTGGATTCGGACGATGCGCTGGAGGCCGAGCTGGCCCGCCTGGAACCGGCCGAGCTGCTGGTGCCCGATGAAGAGAACTGGCCCGCGTTCCTGCAGTACCGCAATGGCATCCGCCGTCGCGCGCCCTGGCTGTTCGATGCCGACAGCGGCCGCCGCCAGCTGCTGAATTTCTTCAAGCTGCATGACCTGACCGGCTTCGGCATCGACGACAAGCCGCGCGCGACCGCCGCCGCCGGTGCCCTGCTGGGCTATGTCGAAGAAACCCAGAAGCAACGCCTGCCGCACCTCACCGCGATCGCCACCGAAACCGCGAGCGAAGCCATCGCCATGAACGCGGCCACGCGCCGCCATCTGGAGTTGGATACGCGCGTCGATGGCGATACCCGCAACACCCTGCTCGGCGTGCTCGATACCACGGTGACGCCGATGGGCGGTCGCCTGCTGCGGCGCTGGCTGCATCGCCCGCTGCGCCTGCGCGAAGTGCTGGTGCACCGTCACGATGCGGTTGCCACGCTGATCGATCGCGGCGCCGAGGGCGACGTGCGCGATGCCTTCCGTGCGCTGGGCGATCTGGAACGCATCCTCACCCGCGTGGCGCTGCGCTCGGCGCGCCCGCGTGATTTCTCCACGCTGCGCGATGGCCTGGGTCTGCTGCCCGAGGTGCGCGCGGTGCTCGCACCGCTGGACTCGCCGCGCCTGGTCGCGCTGCATGACGCACTGGGCTCGCATGACGAATGCGCGCACCTGCTGGCCAGCGCGATCGCCCCGACCCCGCCGCTGAAGCTCAGCGATGGCGGCGTCATCGCCGAAGGCTACGACGCCGAGCTCGACGAGCTGCGTCGCCTCTCCACGCATGCGGACCAGTTCCTGATCGATCTGGAACAGCGCGAGCGCATCAGCAGCGGCATCGCCACGCTGAAGGTCGGCTACAACCGCGTGCACGGGTACTACATCGAAATCAGCAAGGGCCAGTCGGAGAAGGCGCCGGTGCACTACACGCGCCGCCAGACCCTGACCAATGCCGAGCGCTACATCACCGAAGAACTGAAGTCCTTCGAAGACAAGGTGCTGTCCGCGCGGGAACGCTCGCTGACCCGCGAGAAGTTCCTGTACGAACAACTGCTGGACATCCTCGCCAGCGGGCTGGAGCCGCTCAAGCAGTGTGCCGCCGCGCTGAGCGAACTGGATGTGCTGGCCGGCTTCGCCGAACGCGCGCAGGCGCTGGACTGGGCGCGACCGGAACTGGAGACCGGGCCGTGCCTGAAGATCGAGCGCGGGCGTCATCCCGTGGTCGAAGCGGTACGCGAGCAGCCGTTCGAGCCGAACGATCTGGACCTGCATCCGGACCGCCGCATGCTGGTGATCACCGGCCCGAACATGGGCGGTAAATCCACCTACATGCGCCAGAACGCACTGATCGTGCTGCTGGCCCACATCGGCAGCTTCGTGCCGGCCAGCCGCGCGGTGATCGGCCCGATCGACCGCATCCTGACCCGCATCGGTGCCGGCGACGATCTGGCCCGTGGGCAGTCGACCTTCATGGTCGAAATGGCCGAGACCAGCTACATCCTGCATCACGCCAGCGCGCAGTCGCTGGTGCTGATGGACGAGATCGGCCGCGGCACGTCCACCTATGATGGCCTGGCGCTTGCCGATGCCGTCGCACGGCATCTGGCCTACCAGAACCGCTGCTACACGCTGTTCGCCACGCACTATTTCGAGTTGACCGCACTGGCCGACGAACAGCACGAAGGCGGCGCCAGCGGCATCGCCAACGTGCACCTGGATGCGGTGGAACACGGCGACGCGCTGGTGTTCATGCACGCCGTGAAGGATGGCCCGGCCAACCGCAGCTTCGGCCTGCAGGTGGCCGCGTTGGCCGGCCTGCCGAAATCCACCGTGGCACAAGCGCGTCGTCGCTTGGCCGAGCTGGAGCAGCGCAGCCATGAGACCCAGTCCGCCGTGGTGGCCGCGCAGGCCTTGGATGCACCGCAGCAGTTCGGCCTGTTCAACGCGCCCAACACCGCCGCGCAGGATGCGCTGGCCGCGATCGATCCGGACGAGCTCACCCCGAAACAGGCACTGGAAGCGCTGTACCGGTTGAAGACGCTGCTCTGACGATCCGGTAGTGCCGGCCGCGGGCCCGCTC
>NZ_JBHFHW010000038.1:68925-118269 GCF_057333975.1 Stenotrophomonas sp. AGC87 | reverse complement strand
GCACCCGACCGGGGGGGGGGTGTCCGCGCGGGCCCGCGTGAATTCTTCGCATTCCCGTAGTGAACGCAGCGCTATGCTCGGGCGGTTCCCATCCCTGCCCTGGAGTCCGCCGTGAATACCGAATCGCTTGCCGCGTCCCTCTTCCAGCAACTGCAGCAGGGCCAAGGGCTGCAGCAGGTGTCCCAGCAGCTGGGCATCGACCCCAACCAGGCCAGCACCGCGGTGGGCGCTGCCCTGCCGCTGCTGCTCGGCGCGATGGGCCGCAACGCGCAGGAACCCCAGGGCGCCCAGGCACTGCTCGGGGCGCTGCAGCGTGATCATGCGCCGGCCAGTGCCGGGGGCTTCGATCTGGGCGGGCTGCTCGGCAGCGTGCTGGGCGGCGGTGGCGGCAATGCGACCAATGGCGCCGGCATCCTCGGCCATGTCTTCGGTGGCAACACTGACCGCGCCACCCAGGGCCTGAGCCAGGCCACCGGGCTGGACAGCAGCAAGACCAGCCAGCTGCTGGCCATCCTCGCCCCCATCGTCATGTCCTATCTCGCCCAGCGCTTCGCCAGCGGCGGCAACGCCAACCCGGGTCAGCTCAGCCAGGCTCTCGGCCAGGAAGCGCAGAGCGCCAACAGTGGTGGACTGCTGACCTCCGTGCTGGACCAGGACGGCGATGGGCAGCTGGGCGTCGGCGATCTGCTCAAGCTCGGCGGCGGCCTGTTCGGCAAGCGCTGACGGCACGCGCTCGAAATAGCCTGCGCCTATCGCATTGGTTGATTCATTCGAATGTACCGAATGAACGGCAGTGATTACCGTGTGGGCACGCCTTCACATCGCGGTGCTCCACGGCCAGGTGTGCAGGCAACCTTTCCGACGTCGCCATCGCCTCCCCCACGCCGATGGTGGCCACGTTCGCCAGTACACAGGTAGATACCCATGAAAAGCGAAGCCAAGTGCCCGTTCAACCACGCCCTCGTCGGCGATGCCACCACCAACCGCGACTGGTGGCCCAAGCAGCTGCGGGTGGACCTGCTCAACCAGCACTCGACCCGGTCGCATCCGCTGGATGAGGCATTCGATTACGCCGAGGCCTTCAAGGGCCTGGATTACGCCGCACTCAAGGCCGACCTCAAGGCCTTGATGACCGATTCGCAGGACTGGTGGCCGGCCGACTTCGGCCACTACGGCGGCCTGTTCGTGCGCATGGCCTGGCACAGCGCCGGCACCTACCGTATCGGCGATGGCCGTGGCGGCGCCGGCCGCGGCCAGCAGCGCTTCGCCCCGCTCAACAGCTGGCCGGACAACGTCAGCCTGGACAAGGCACGCCGCCTGCTGTGGCCGATCAAGCAGAAGTACGGCCAGGCGATCTCCTGGGCGGACCTGCTGGTGCTCACCGGCAACGTCGCGCTCGAATCGATGGGTTTCAAGACACTCGGCTTCGCCGGCGGCCGCCCGGATACCTGGGAACCCGACCAGGATGTGTACTGGGGCCGCGAAACCACCTGGCTCGGCGGCGATGTGCGCTATGCGCATGGCTCCGAAGGCGTGCAGGAAGACCACGGCGTGCTGGTCTCCGATGATGACGCAGACGGCGACATCCACTCGCGCGATCTGGAGAACCCGCTGGCCGCGGTGCAGATGGGCCTGATCTACGTCAATCCGGAAGGCCCGGACGGCAATCCCGATCCGCTCAAGGCGGCCTTCGACATCCGCGATACGTTCGGCCGCATGGCCATGGACGATGAGGAAACCGTGGCGCTGATCGCCGGTGGACACAGCTTCGGCAAGACCCACGGCGCCGGCCCGGCCGACAACGTCGATGTGGAACCGGAAGCAGCGGGCCTGGAAAGCCAGGGCCTGGGCTGGGCCAACCGGTTCGGCACCGGCAAGGGCGGCGATACCATCACCAGTGGGCTGGAAGTGACCTGGACGCGCACGCCGGCGCAGTGGAGCCATGACTTCTTCGAGATCCTGTTCGGCCACGAGTGGGAGCTGACCAAGAGCCCGGCCGGTGCGCACCAGTGGGTGGCCAAGGACAGCGAGGCGATCATTCCGGACGCGCACGATCCGTCGAAAAAACACCGCCCGACCATGCTCACCACCGATCTGTCGCTGCGTGTGGACCCGGCCTACGAGAAGATCTCGCGCCGCTTCCTGGCCGATCCGCAGGCCTTCGCCGACGCCTTCGCCCGCGCGTGGTTCAAGCTGACCCATCGCGACATGGGCCCGCGCGCGCGCTACCTCGGCCCGGAAATCCCGGCCGAAGAATTCGTCTGGCAGGACCCGGTGCCGGCGGCCCAACAGACCACGCTCAGCGCACAGGACATCACCGCGCTGAAGCAGCAGATCGCCGCGGCCGGCCTGAGCGTGGGCGAGCTGGTCTCCACCGCATGGGCATCGGCCTCGACCTTCCGCGGCTCGGACAAGCGTGGCGGCGCCAACGGGGCGCGTGTGCGCCTGGCCCCGCAGAAGGATTGGGCGGTCAACCAGCCGCAGCAGCTGGGCAAGGTGCTGGCCGCACTGGAGAAGATCCAGGCCGGCTTCAAGGGCGCTGGCGGTGCGCAGGTCTCGTTGGCCGATCTGATCGTGCTGGCCGGCAATGTCGGCGTCGAGCAGGCGGCCAGGGCCGGTGGCCATGAGGTCAGCGTGCCGTTCAACCCGGGCCGCACCGATGCCAGCCAGGAGCAGACCGATGTGGATTCGTTCGCCGTGCTGGAACCGTATGCCGATGGCTTCCGCAATTACGTCAAGGGCCGCTACAGCGTGCCCACCGAGGCGCTGCTGATCGACCGTGCGCAGCTGCTTACGCTGACCGCGCCGGAGATGACCGCCCTGGTCGGCGGCCTGCGGGTGATCGGCACCAACGTGGGTGGCAGCAAGGACGGCGTGTTCACCGATCGCGTCGGCACGTTGAGCAACGACTTCTTCGTCAACCTGCTCGACATGCGCACGCAATGGGTGGCCAATGGCGACAACTACAGCGGCCGTGACCGCGGCACCGGCGCGCAGCGCTGGAGCGGCAGCCGCGTGGATCTGGTGTTTGGTTCGAACTCGGTGCTGCGGGCACTGGCCGAGGTCTATGCCAGCGCGGACGGTGAGAAGAAGTTCGTTCGCGACTTCGTGGCCGCCTGGGCGCGGGTGATGGAGCTGGACCGTTACGACCTGCGTTGATTCAACACCGTAGGCACAGACAAAGACCGGGCCGCATGGCCCGGTCTTTTCATGCGTGCGGTGCGCGGCTCACAGCGCGTCCAGATCGCCCAGCGCGCGGATCAACCGACGCGCACGCTTGTCCGGCTTGTGCTCCGGCGGCTGGTAGCCGTTCTTCGCGGCCGCACGCTGCAGGCGCAGCTCCGCGCGGCGTGCAAGCGAGGCCTCGCTCTCTGCATACAACTGCTGCGCCACCGGAGCCGGGCCGCGCATCTCGCTGAGCCCAAGCACCTGGATATCGAACACTTCATCGCCACGGCTGATCTGCAGCGCTTCGCCCACGCGCACCGCGCGCGAGGATTTCGGGCGTTGCCCGGCCACGTCCACCTTGCCGGTTTCCACCGCCTGCTTGGCCAGGCTGCGGGTTCGATAGAACCGTGCGGCCCACAGCCACACATCCAGCCGCACGGCGGCCACCGGTGTTGCATCAGTCATGCTTTCTACCCAGCTCCACGGCGTTGGCCGGTTGTCGGTTCAGGGGTTGCGGGGCGTCCGGTGTACCGCGGCACCCGGTGCCACCGATCAGCGCCGGTACCCCGGCATCCAGATCGCGGCGCTGGCTGCCGACCTGGCATTCCGGTCGGTCCATCGGCCGCACCTGCGCATCGCGCAGGCGGTCGTCCGTACTCGAACATGCGGTCAGCGCGGCGCCAATCAAGAGGGCCAGCGCGGCGGGGATGAACCGATCAGCCGGGAGGCTCTGCAGCCGGCCAGCGGCCGGCACTACGGGTGGAGCGGCTGACGTGCATTGAGACGCGGAAGTACGCATCGCGATATCCCCTTGATGGGCTTGGTGCTAGTGTGCCGCTCTCTGAGCTTGATCTCCAGCGCACATGGCCAAAGCGCCGCTTGACCTGACCACGGGCCCGATCGGGCGCAATCTGTTCCTGTTCGCCCTGCCGATCCTGGCCGGCAACATCGCCCAGTCGATGAACGGCTCGGTGAACGCGATCTGGGTCGGCCGCTTCCTCGGCGAGGCGGCGCTGACCGCCACCGCGAACGCCAACAACATCATGTTCTTCCTGATCGGCTCGGTATTCGGGATCGGCATGGCCGCCTCGATCCTGATCGGCCAGTCGATGGGTGCGCGTGACCTGCCCCAGGCCCGGCGCGTGATGGGCACCAGCGCGACCTTCTTCATCGGCCTGTCGGTGGTGATTGCGATCGCCGGTTGGTGGCTGTCGCATCCGTTGCTGGCGGCGATGGGCACACCGGCCGAATCGCTGCCGTTGGCCGAGGCTTACCTGCGCATCATCTTCCTGGCGATGCCGACGCTGTATGCCTTCGCGTTCCTGAGCTCGGCACTGCGCGGCGTCGGTGACTCACGCACGCCGTTCCGTTTCCTGCTGCTCTCGGTGGTGCTGGATATCGGCTTCAACCCGCTGCTGATCTTCGGCATCGGCCCGTTCCCGCAGCTGGGCATCGCCGGCGCGGCCTGGGCCACGTTGATCGCGCAGACGCTCTCGCTGCTCGGCCTGCTCTGGTACATGCGCAACAAACGCCACGTGCTGTGGCTGGGCCGCAAGGACATGGCGCTGTTCAAGATCGACGGCGAGATCCTGCGTGCGCTGGTGGTCAAGGGCGTACCGATGGGCCTGCAGATGGTGCTGATCTCGCTGTCGATGATCCTGATGATGACCATGGTCAACAGCTACGGCACCGACACCGCCGCCGCGTATGGCGCCTCACTGCAGCTGTGGACCTACGTGCAGATGCCGGCGATGGCGATCGGTGCGGCGTGCTCGACCATGGCCGCGCAGAACGTCGGCGCGCAGCGCTGGGACCGCGTGCGCGGCACCGCCCGCAGCGGCGTGCTCTACAACTTCCTGCTGACCGGCGTGCTGATCCTGCCGCTGATCCTGCTGGACCGTTACACGCTCGCCCTGTTCCTGCCCGAGGGCAGCCAGGCGCTGGAGGTGGCGCGCCACCTCAACCACATCGCGGTGTGGTCGTTCCTGTTCTTCGGCGTGAACTTCGTGATCTCCGGCGTGGTGCGCTCGACCGGTGCGGTGATTCCCCCGCTGCTGATCCTGGCAGCCTCGCTGTGGGGCATCCGCGTGCCGTTCGCCGAGCTGCTGCAGGACCGCTGGGGGGCCGACGCGGTGTGGTGGAGTTTCCCGGTCAGCTCGTTCTGCGCGATGCTGATGTCGCTGGCGTATTACCGCTGGGGTGGCTGGCGCAAGGCGCGGATGCTGCCCAGCCATCACGAGGAACTGGCGGCCCCGGCCGAGGTCCCCGCCTCGCCGCCGTCGCCGGTGGCGGACCCGAACCCGACCACGCCGCTGCAGCCTGCCCCGGCGGGCAGCGCACGGCCGGATTAAGCGGCAGGCCCCTGCAGCAGCGTCTTCCAGGCAGGCAGTTGGTAGCGCCGCCGCTGGTAGCGCATCAGCAGCGCCATCATCACGCCGAACAACAGGCCGGCCATGACAGCACTACCAACGGTGATGCCGAGCGGGAACGGGCCCAGTTCGAAGAGCAGCCACATCAGCGCCTGCCATAAGCCGCTCCACAGCAGACCGAACAGCCCGCCCATCAGCAGAGCATTGGCACTGAAGCTGGCGAGCAGCGGTGGCGGCACGCGCAGCCCCATGCGCCACAACAGCCGATGCAGTGGCGGTGCGCGCATGCCGGCAGGCACGTTGGCGTCGGCCATGGCCTGCAGCGCGTGACGAACATCAGCGGGATAACGGTCCATGTGCTTCTCCATCACGCGGCCACAAATGCAAACGGCCACCCGAAGGTGGCCGTTTGAGGCGACAACCGAGGTTGTCGGCCGGGAATTACTGGGCAGCCTTGGCAGCCAGGCGCGCGGCCTTGGCCTGCGCAGCAGCAGCCAGATCTTCCTTGATGCGGGCAGCCTTGCCTTCCAGACCACGCAGGTAGTACAGCTTGCCGGCGCGGACCTTACCACGACGCTTCACTTCGACCGAGTCGATGATGGCGCTGTGGGTCTGGAAAACGCGCTCGACGCCGTAGCCGTGCGAGATCTTGCGGACGGTGAACGCGGAGTTCAGGCCGGCGTTCTTGGTGCCGATGACGACGCCTTCGTAAGCCTGCACGCGCTCACGGTTGCCTTCCTTCACCTTCACGTTGACGACGACGGTGTCACCCTGGCTGAACTTCGGCAGCTCGCGGGTGATCTGGGCGGATTCGAAGTCCGAGAGGATGGATTTGTTCAGCTTGCTCATGGGTGCACCGATAATGTTCGGGTGATCGTGTCGTTCGACAACGTGGGCTCATGCAGTCACCGGACTGTGCTGCACGTTTTTTGTAGGGGTTCCTGCCAACAGGCCCCAAAAGGCCGATGGCAATCCCGAATTGTAAACAAGATCCCGCCCCCGCGCTAGGGGGTTGGATCCTTGGCACCGGCCTGCCGTGCCTGCTCCAGCAGGACGCGGTCGGCCTTGGACAACTGGCTTTCGTCGAGCAGATCCGGCCGCCGCAGCGCTGTGCGCAGCAACGACTGCTGCCGGCGCCAGCGGGCGATGGCGGCATGGTTGCCCGAGCGCAGCACGTCCGGGACAGTGCCCCATTCATGCTGGGCCGGATGGCTGTAATGCGGGCAGTCCAGCAGCCCCTGCGGGCCTTCGAAACTGTCCTGGGCGGCCGATTCGGCATCGCCGAGGGCCCCGTCCTGCAGGCGGGTCACCGCATCGACGATCACCGCCGCACCCAGCTCACCGCCGGACAGGACGTAATCGCCGAGGGAGATTTCCTCGGTGACCTCAGCCTCGAGAAAGCGCTCGTCGATGCCCTCATAGCGGCCGCAGAGCAGGATCATGCGCGGCAGTGCCGCCAGCTCCCGGACCTTGGCCTGGGTCAGCGGCGTGCCCTGCGGGCTGAGGTAGATCACTGGCGCGGGCGCCGGATCGGCGGCTTTCGCGGCCGCCAGACACGCCCGCAGCGGCTCGATCAACATGACCATGCCCGGGCCACCCCCGAATGGACGGTCGTCCACCCGGCGGTAGTTGCCTTCGGCATAGTCACGCGGATTCCAGCCGTGCAGGTCCAGCAGACCGCGCTCGGCAGCACGGCCGACCACGCCCAGCGCGGCCGACTGCGCCATGAACTCGGGGAACAACGTGACGACGTCGATACGCATCCGGCTTAGAACTCCGGATCCCAGTCGACCACGATCAGGTTGGCCTCGAAATCCACCGAGACGACGAATTCGGGCTGCACGAACGGAATCATCCGCTCACGATCCCCCTGCACCACGAGCACGTCGTTGGAGCCGGTCGAGAACAGGTGTGACGCCCGCCCTAGTTCGACACCTTCGACGGTACGCACCTGCAAGCCCTCCAGATCGACCCAGTAATACTCATCGGGCTTCGGGGGCGGCAGTGCGCTGCGCGCGACATAGACTTCGGTCCCGTACATCGCCTCGACCACATCGCGGTCGGTGATATCGGGAAACACGGCGACCAGATGCTTGCCGGACTGACGTCCACGTGCACCGGTGAGCGTGCTCTCCTGGCCGGCGGGGGTCCGCAGGATCCAGGGCTGATAATGGAAAATGGCGGTACGCGGCTCGGTCCAGGACTCGAGCTTGATCTCGCCTCGCACACCAAAAGCGCCGACAATCCTGCCCAGCAGGATGCGGCGCTCGGTATCTTTCATCTGTATAGACCGATGGGCCGCGGCAGGCGCGGCCCTTCAGGATCAGGCCGCGGAGGCCTGGGCCTTGGTCGCTTCCTTGTACAGGTTGCGAACCTTGTCGGTCATCTGGGCGCCGTTGGCGACCCACTTGTCGACCAGCGGCAGGTCCAGCACGATGCGGGACTCGGCACCCTGGGCAACCGGGTTGTAGTAACCGACGCGCTCGATGTTGCGGCCATCACGGGCGCTGCGCGAATCGGTCACGATGATGTGGTAGAAGGGACGCTTCTTGGCGCCGCCGCGGGTCAGTCGAATCTTGACCATGGTGTTGTTTCCTCAATTGCCCAGTCGCCAGGATGGCGCGGTAAGCCGGCGATTATAGCGGCGGCCTCCGGTCATTCCAAGCCTGTGAAGGCCGGGAAAGCTGAACAGGGCCTGCCGATCAGGTGGTTCAGGCCACCAACGGCTGCCAGGGTGCCGCCGCCAGTACCTGCCGGGCCTTGGCGCACAACGCCGCCGAGTTCGCCAGTACGCCCCCATCGATCACCGCGATCGGCCAGATGCCGGCTGCGTTGCAGGCAATGGCCGCGTCGAATCCAGTCAGGTCCGCCAGGGCGACCGGCCGCACCTGCTGATCGCTGCCCCACCCGGCCTGCAGCAGGCGCTCCTGGGTACCGCGCAGCGCGGGCGCCTGCGGCCAGATCAACGTGTCACCGGAGGCGAAGGCGATGTTCCAGGTGGTGCCTTCGCTGACCAGCCCGTCGTCACCGACGAACAGCGCGTCGTCCACCCCGGCCAGCAAGGCCTCGCGGCGATGCTGGAACAGCGCGAACGTGCCGACATGCTTCACGTGCGGCAGCTCACGCTGGTAGCGCACCGTCCGCAGTCGCCGTGCTATCGGCGGCAGATCGACCGGTGGCGCGACGGCGACCAGTACATCGACGGCGACGGACTGCAGCGGCTGCCGGAAATCGAACTGCCGTGAAAACACGGTCACCCGCAGCGAGGCATCGACCGCACCGTCGGCCTGCAGCGCGCCGTGCATCCAGGCCCGCACCTGCAGCGGATCCAGCGCGGTGCCGAACAGCTCCACCGTGCCCTCCTGCAGACGCTGCAGATGCAGATCCAGCCCCTGCACCGCGCCATTGCGCACCTGCAGCGAGGTGAAATGACCGTAGTTGGTCAGTGCGCCGGCAAGATCATCGGCGCTGGCGGTGCGGCCATTGCAGTACAAAGTCATCCCAGCAACGCCTTCGCATCGGACCACATCTGCTGCAGCACCTCGGCCGCCGGGCGCGCCGGCGCCATCCACGCGGACTGTCCCGCCCAGGCCTGCATCGCATCCAGCGTGTTGTCGCGGCCCGCCTGCGCGCGCATCGGCGCGGTCAGCCCACGCTGCACCGGATAGGGCCGCGGCGGTGGTGCGTCAGCAGACGCCGCGGCGCGCACATATGCGGTCGCCAGGCCACGACCGAGGCGACCACTGAAAGCGCGCGTCGGCCAGGTGTCTTCCGGTTCGGCACTGGCCAACGCCTGTGACCATGCCGGATTCAAATGGCACTCCGGGGTGCGCAGGAACGCGGTGCCCACCTGCACCGCACTCGCACCCAGCGTCAGGGCTGCCGCGATACCGCGCCCATCGGCGATGCCACCGGCCGCGATGACCGGGATATCCAGATGATCGGCCAGCCGCGGCAGCAGCGCGAACAACCCGACCAATTGGCGCTCGGCCGCGTCCGGATCGAATGCGCCGCGATGGCCGCCCGCCTCGAACCCCTGCGCGACCACCGCATCGGCGCCGGCCGCCTGTGCGGCACGCGCTTCAGCCAAGGTGGTGGCGCAGGCGATCCAGGCGATGCCCACGTCTTTCAGGCGCCGCACCTGTGCCGGAGAAAACACGCCCATGATGGTGGAGGCCACCGCCGGGCGCGCCTCGATCAAGGCATCGAACTGCGCATCGAAATCGGCCGGACCGGCATCGGCAGCGCTGGCCGGCACCTCCGGCCCCCACTGCGCCAGGAAGCGGCGTGTCGCGGCTTCAGCATCGGCATCGCGCGACGGCAGCGGATCCGGAATCCAGACATTGACCTGCGCCGGCCCAGTGGACTGCGCACGGAAATCGGTCATCCACGCCACGATGTCCTGCGGCTGCGACAACACCGCGCCCATCGCGCCCATGCTGCCGGCGTTGGCCAGCGCGGCCGACAGCGGCACGGGGCAGGCGCCGGCCATCGGCGCCAGCAGGATCGGGGCCTGCAATGCAAAACGCCGACAGAAGCTGTCGGCGCGTTCGAGAAGCGGGGAACCATTCACGCGCGGCGCACCTGTGGAAGGAGACGGTGCCAGCATACGCCGCACCGCCCCTGCCCGGAATGCGCCTGCGCAGGACTCAGCGGAACGGCATGCCGCCGCGGCCGCCCATGGCACCCATCATCCCCTTCATGCTGCGCATCATGCCCTTCATGCCGCCGCCAGCCATCTTGCTCATCATCTTTTCCATCTGCTGGAACTGCTTCATGAGCTTGTTGACGTCGGCCGGGGTCAGGCCGGAACCGCGCGCGATACGGGCACGGCGCGAGCCGTTGAGCAGGCCCGGGTTGCGGCGCTCCTTCTTGGTCATCGAGTTGATGATCGCGATCATGCGCGGCACTTCCTTGCCTTGGCTGACCTGCTGCTTGAGGTGCTCGGGGATCTGGCCCAGGCCCGGCAGCTTGTCCATCAGGCCGCCGATGCCGCCCATGTTCTGCATCTGCTCCAGCTGGTCACGCATGTCGTTCAGATCGAACTTCTTGCCCTTGGCGACCTTCTCGGCCAGCTTCTGGGCCTTGTCCTTGTCGACCTGCTGCTCGACCTGCTCCACCAGCGACAACACGTCGCCCATGTCCAGGATGCGGCTGGCGATACGGTCGGGGTGGAACACATCCAGGCCGTCCGGCTTTTCGCTCACACCGACGAACTTGATCGGCTTGCCGGTGATGTAGCGCACGCTCAGCGCGGCACCGCCGCGGGCGTCACCGTCGGTCTTGGTCAGCACCACGCCGGTCAGCGGCAGCGCATCGCCGAAGGCCTTGGCGGTATTGGCGGCATCCTGGCCGGTCATGGCATCGACCACGAACAGCGTTTCGGCCGGGTTGACCGCGGCGTGCAGCGCCTTGATCTCGGCCATCATCGCTTCGTCGATGGCCAGGCGGCCGGCGGTATCGACGATCAGCACATCCACGAACGACTTGCGCGCATCATCGATCGCAGCGCGGACGATGGCTTCCGGCTTCTGGTCGGCGGTGGACGGGAAGAACAGCACACCGACTTGGTCGGCCAGCGTCTTCAGCTGCTCGATCGCGGCCGGACGGTAGACGTCGGCCGAGACCACCATCACCTTCTTCTTGCGCTTTTCCTTGAGGTGCTTGGCCAGCTTGCCCACCGTGGTGGTCTTGCCCGCACCCTGCAGGCCGGCCATCAGGATGATCGCCGGCGCCGGGACGTTGAGGTTCAGGTCCGAGGCGGCCGAGCCCATGACCGCAGTCAGCTCGTCGCGCACGACCTTGATCAGCGCCTGGCCCGGGGTCAGCGACTTGAGCACTTCCTGGCCGACCGCGCGCACCTTGATGCGCTCGACCAGCGCCTGCACCACCGGCAACGCGACGTCGGCTTCAAGCAGCGCGATGCGGACTTCGCGGGTGGCCTCGCGGATGTTTTCCTCGGTCAGGCGACCGCGGCCGCGCAGCCGTTCGATGGTGCCGGAGAGGCGCTGGGTCAGGGACTCGAACATGGAAGCGACCTGTTCAGAACAAAAGACAATGAGACCGCCAGTATAACGGTTCCGCCCCGGCTCCCGGACCGGCCCTGACGGCGGCGCTGCGGGCATCGCCAGCACCCCGGGGGTATGCGAAACTGACACGATGACAATCGTTCTCATCGCGACCCTGCTGTATCTGACCGCCACCGGCCTGCTGGTGCGCGCGGTCGTCCGCGATGATGCGGTGACCTCCCCGGCCTGGCTGTGGCCGGTGCTGCCGGCGATGCTGCTGCATGGCGGTTATCACGTGCTGGTGGCGATGCGTACCAGTGGTGGCCCGGACATGCACTTCTTCGCCGCCCTGTCGCTGGTCGGGCTGGGCATGGCGTGGCTGACCTCGCTGGTGGCTGCGCGCGGCCGCATGGCAGCGCTTGGCGTGCTGGTATTCCCGATGGCCGCCGTGGTGCTGTGGATCTATCACGCCTACGGCCACGAGCCGAGCAAGCCGCTGGGCTGGCAGTTGGCCACGCACGCGTGGATGGCGCTGCTCGCCTACGCCACCCTGAGCGTGGCCGCGTTGCTGGCGATCATGCTGTGGCTGCAGGAACGCGCCCTGCGCCGCCGTGATTTCCGCCCGTGGCTGCGCGCCCTGCCCCCGCTGGCGGACCTGGAAGCCCTGCTGTTCCGGGTGATCGCGGTCGGCTTTGCACTGCTCACGCTGACGCTGGTCACCGGCGTGCTGTTCGTCGATGACCTGCTGGCGCAGAAGCTGGTACACAAGACCGTGCTCAGCATCCTGTCCTGGATCGTGTTCGGCACGCTGCTGATCGGGCGCCGCCGTTATGGCTGGCGCGGCGCGAAGGCGGTGCACTGGACCCTCACCGCGATGGCGTTGCTGCTGCTGGCGTTCTTCGGCAGCCAGTTCGTGATCGAGCTGGTGTTCGGGCGCACGCGATAGCGGCGTGCCGACCAACGGTCGGCAGGCCGCTCACAACGCGTCGATCGCCTCCGACAACCGTTCCACCGCGATCACCTCCATGCCCTTCACGCTGCCGGTCTTCGGCGCGTTCGCTTTCGGCACGATCGCGCGCTTGAAGCCATGCGTCGCTGCTTCGCGCAGACGATCTTCACCATTGGGCACGGGGCGGATCTCGCCGGAGAGGCCCACCTCGCCGAAGGCGATGGTCTTCTCGGCCAGCGGCCGGTCCTGCAGCGAGGACAGCACCGCCAGCAGCACCGGCAGATCGGCGGCGGTCTCCTGCACGCGGATGCCGCCCACCACATTGACGAACACGTCCTGATCGCCCACCAGCACGCCGCCATGACGGTGCAGCACCGCCAGCAGCATCGCCAGGCGGTTCTGCTCCAGCCCCACCGCCACCCGGCGCGGGTTGGACAGCGGAGAAGCGTCCACCAGGGCCTGCACTTCCACCAGCAGCGGGCGCGTGCCCTCGCGGGTCACCATCACGCAGCTGCCCGGCTGCTGGGTGCTGCCGCCGGAAAGGAAGATCGCCGAGGGATTGGAGACCTCTTTCAGACCCTTCTCGCCCATCGCGAACACGCCCAGCTCGTTGACCGCGCCGAAGCGGTTCTTGAACGCCCGCAGCAGGCGGAATCGGCTGCCGCTCTCGCCTTCGAAGTACAGCACCGCGTCGACCATGTGTTCGAGCACGCGCGGGCCGGCAATGCCGCCCTCCTTGGTGACGTGGCCGACCAGGAACACGGCGGTACCGGTTTCCTTGGCAAAGCGCACCAGCCGTGCGGCGCTCTCACGCACCTGGCTGACCGAGCCTGGGGCAGCGGTCAGCGATTCGGTCCACAGGGTCTGCACCGAATCGGCCACGATCAGCCGCGGCTTGGCCACGCTGGCATGCTGCAGGATCGCCTCGACCTGGGTTTCGGCCAGCGCGTTGACGTTGTCCAGCGGCAGATCCAGCCGGACCGCACGGCCAGCGACCTGCGAGAGCGATTCCTCACCGGTGATGTACAGCACCGGCAAGCTGGCAGCCATCTTCGCCACCGCCTGCAGCAGCAGGGTGGATTTGCCGATGCCCGGATCGCCACCGACCAGCACCACCGCGCCTTCGACCAGGCCACCGCCGAGCACGCGGTCGAACTCGCCGATGCCGGTGCTCACCCGCAGGTGTTCGGTCTGCTGTACGTCCTTGAGCGCCATGATCTTCGGCGCATCGACCTTGCCGGCCCAGCCGGAACGGCGCGATGCCGGCGAGGACTTGGTGGGCGTCGCGCTTTCCAGCGTGATTTCGCTGAGCGTGTTCCAGACCCCGCACTCGGTGCACTGGCCCTGCCACTTGCTGTATTCGGCGCCGCATTCACTGCAGACGTAAGCGGTGAGTCGCTTGGCCATGTCCACTTCCGCTTCAGAATCGATGGGGCAGGATAGCCGAGCCGCGTCGCAGCAACCGAGACGCCGAGCGCCCCCGCTCAAGATTCCGGCCCCGATGCCGATACTCCGGCGGGCCACTGCCCTCCTTCAACCCTTTCCAGGCTTCTCCATGACCGGCACCTACAGCCAGAGTCTTGTCGTGTTCTCGCTGCTCGTCGCCATCCTCGCCTCGTACACCGCGCTGGACATGGCCGGTCGCCTGGCCAGTACCCGCGGCCGGGTCGCCCGCTGGTGGCTGGCCGGTGGTGCCGGCGCGATGGGCCTGGGCATCTGGTCGATGCACTTCATCGGCATGCTCGCCTTCCACCTGCCGATCCCGGTCGGCTATGACCTGGCCATCACCCTGTACTCGCTGGCGGTGTCGGTGGGCGCCTCGGCGTATGCACTGTGGCTGGTCTCGCGTGCAGAGCTGCCGTGGTCGCGACTGTGCGCGGGCGCGGTGCTGATGGGGCTGGGCATCGCCGCCATGCACTACCTGGGCATGGCCGCGCTGGAGATGCAGCCGGGCATCGACTACGACCCGCTGTGGTTTGCCGCCTCGATCCTGATCGCGATCGGCGCGGCCGGTGCGGCGCTGTGGATCGCCTTCCGGCTGCGCCTGGAGCAGCGCAGGCCGTTCCTGCTGCGCGGCCTGGCCTCGCTGGTGATGGGCCTGGCCATCGTCGGCATGCACTACACCGGCATGGCCGCAGCCAACTTCCCCGAGGGTGCGCTGTGCGGCGCGGCGTACGGTCAGGGCATCGATACCAAATGGCTGGCCGTGCTGGTGATCGTGACGACACTGGCCACGCTGGGGATCGCGTTGATCGCCTCGGTGTTCGATCGCCAGATGCGTACCCGCACCGGCCTGCTCGCCGATTCGCTGGCGCAGGCCAACGAGAAGCTGATGCAGGCCGCCCTGCACGACCCGCTGACCCAGCTGCCCAACCGCATGCTGCTGCAGGACCGGATCGAGCAGGCCATCGAGAAGGCACAACGCCGGCAGTTCAGCTTCGCGGTGATGTTCTGCGACCTCGATGGTTTCAAGGCGATCAACGATGCCTACGGCCACCAGCTCGGCGACAAACTCCTGATCCAGGTCAGCGAGCGGATCACTGCGCTGCTGCGTGCGCAGGACACGTTCGCGCGGCTGGGCGGCGACGAATTCGTCATCGTGTTCCAGGTGGAAGATCCGGAAGACGCGGCGGTGGTCGCCGAACGGATCATCGCCAGCGTGGCCGAACCGTTCGAGATCGATGCGCTGGAACTGCAGGTCAGCGCCAGCCTGGGCATCGCGCTGTACCCGGCCGATGCCACCACCGAGCGCGATCTGATGGCCCACGCCGACGCGGCGATGTACCACACCAAGGATTCGGGCCGGAACGGCTATACCTTCTTTACCCAGTCACTCAACGTCAGCGCCAACCGCCAGCTGAAACTGCTGCAGGAACTGCGCAAGGCGGTCAGCCGCAGCGAGCTGGTGCTGCACTACCAGCCCAAGTTCCAGGCCAACGGCAACGCGCTGATCGGGGCCGAGGCGCTGGTGCGCTGGCAGCACCCCGAACTGGGCCTGCTGTCGCCGGATGCGTTCATCCCGATCGCAGAGCGCAGCGGGCTGATCCTGTCCATCGGCGACTGGGTGCTCGACCGGGCCTGCGCGCAGCTGCGCCACTGGCACGATGCCGGGCATCCGGACTGGACAATGGCGGTGAACCTGTCGCCCCTGCAGTTCGGCTCGAGCACGCTGCTGGAGACCGTGCGCCGCACGCTGGAGAAACACGGGCTGGACCCGAAGCGGCTGACGCTGGAGGTGACCGAAACCACTGCGATGCGCGATGTGGAAGCGAGCCTGCTGATCCTGCATGGGCTGACCGCGATGGGCGTGAACATCTCCATCGATGATTTCGGCACCGGCTACTCCAGCCTGCTCTACCTCAAGCGCATGCCGGCCACCGAGCTGAAGATCGATCGGGCCTTCGTGCACGATCTGGAAGACAACGCCGAGGATGCGGCGATCGTCTCCTCGATCATCGCGCTGGGCCGCTCGCTGCAGCTGCAGATCGTCGCCGAGGGCGTGGAGACCGCGGGCCAACGCCAGTACCTGAGCGACATGGGCTGCGATCAGCTGCAGGGCTATCACCTCGGGCGGCCGGTGGATGCGGCGGAGTTCATGCGGCTGGCGAGGGCGGCGTAACGCGCGGCTCGGCGCGGCGGGACTCGGCTTCTCATACGGATTGCGAGGGCGAACCAAACAGAAAGGCCGCCCGAGGGCGGCCTTTCTGCGTGTGGCAACGTCGCGAAGACGTCAGTGCATCATGTGCACGTTCATGTTGTGCATGACCCACAGCGAACCGGCGACGATGATGCCGATCACCACGACGGTGAAAGCCGCCGCGCTGACGTTCCAGCGCTGCTCCGAGGAGCGGTCCAGGTGCAGGAAGAACACCAGGTGCACCAGGATCTGCAGCACCGCAGCCACCACGATGATGACGCCGGTGGTGAAGCGCGGCAGGTCGCCATGCATGACCGCCCAGAACGGGATGATGGTCAGCACGGCGGCCAGGACGAAGCCGATCAGGTAGGACTTGACGCTGCCATGGCTTTCGCCGGCAGCGCTGTGGCCATGATCGTGTGCGTGATTGTCATGTGCGGCCATTACAGCGCTCCATTCAGATAGACGACGGAGAACACGCCGATCCAGATCAGATCCAGGAAGTGCCAGAACAGGCTCAGGCACGCCATGCGGGTCTTGTTGGTCTGGGTCAGGCCGTTCTGCTTGATCTGGATGAACATGATCAGCAGCCACAGCAGACCCGCGCTCACGTGCAGACCGTGGGTACCGACCAGCGCGAAGAACGCCGACAGGAACGCACTGTGGTCCGGACCGTAGCCCTGATGGATCAGGTGGTTGAACTCCCACACTTCCATGCACATGAAGCCGAAGCCCAGCAGCCAGGTCAGTGCGAGCCATGCGTACATCTGGCCCACCTTCTGCTTGTGCATGGCGATCATGCCCAGGCCGAAGGTCAGCGAGGAGACCAGCAGCAGCGTGGTTTCCCAGGCAACGAAGGACAGTTCGAACAGGTCCTTCGGGCCGGGGCCGCCGTCGGTGCCGCCGGACAGCACGATGTAGGTCGCAAACAGCGTGGCGAAGATGAGGCAATCGCTCATCAGGTACACCCAGAAACCGAAGACGGTATTGCCGCCGGTGTCGTGGTGCTCGTGGTCGTCATGGCCGTGGGCCGCCGCGTGCGCGGCGTGCCCAGGGTTCATGGTGTTGGGGATAGTGGTGCTCATGCCTTCAGCTCCGATTTCACCAGGCCCTGCGCCACCAGGTGGCGACGGTGCTCATTTTCGATCCGCTCCACTTCCGCGGCCGGCACGTAGTAATCCACGTCCTTGTCGAAGGTGCGCCAGATGAAGGTGCCGATCATGCCGACCAGACCCACGATGGCCAGCCACCAGATGTGCCAGATCATCGCAAAGCCGAACACCAGGCTGAAGGCGCCGATCACCACACCGGTGCCGGTGTTGCGCGGCATGTGGATGTCGGTGTACTTGGCCGGGCGTTCCCACGCCTCACCGCGCTGCTTGCGCTCCCAGAACTCGTCCAGTTCGTTGACGCGCGGCAGCGAGCCGAAGTTGTAGAACGACGGCGGCGAAGAGGTTTCCCACTCCAGCGTACGGGCGTCCCACGGATCGCCGGTCAGGTCGGCGGTCTTCTTGCGGTCACGGATCGACACGGCGATCTGGATGATCTGGCACAGGATGCCGGCACCGATGATGAAGGCACCACACATGGCGATGATCAGCAGCGGCTGATATTCCATGTTCGGGTAGCTCTGCATACGGCGGGTCATGCCCATGAAGCCCAGGATGTACAGCGGCATGAACGCGACATAGAAGCCGATGAACCAGCACCAGAACGCGCGCTTGCCCCAGGTTTCATTGAGGCGGAAGCCGAACATCTTCGGCCACCAGTAGGTGATGCCGGCGAACATGCCGAACACCACGCCGCCGATGATGACGTTGTGGAAGTGGGCGATCAGGAACAGGCTGTTGTGCAGCACGAAATCGATGGCCGGGATCGCCAGCATCACGCCGGTCATGCCGCCGATGGTGAAGGTGACCATGAAGCCGATGGTCCACAGCACCGGGGTCGTGAACTGCACGCGACCGCGGAACATGGTGAACAGCCAGTTGAAGATCTTCACGCCGGTCGGGATCGAGATGATCATCGTCGTGATGCCGAAGAAGGCATTGACGTTGGCACCCGAGCCCATGGTGAAGAAGTGGTGCAGCCAGACCAGGAACGACAGCACGCCGATGCAGGCGGTGGCGTAGACCATGCCCTTGTAGCCGAACAGCGCCTTGCGCGAGAACGTGGCGATGACCTCGGAGAACACGCCAAAGGCCGGCAGGACCAGGATATAGACTTCCGGGTGACCCCAGATCCAGATCAGGTTGATGTACAGCATGGCGTTGCCGCCACCGTCATTGGTGAAGAAATGCGTGCCCAGGTAACGATCCAGGGTCAGCAGCACCAGGGTGATGGTCAACACCGGGAAGGCAGCGATGATCAGCACGTTGGTGACCAGCGCGGTCCAGGTGAAGATCGGCATCTGCATCAGCTTCATGCCGGGGGTGCGCATCTTCAAGATGGTGATGAAGAAGTTGATGCCGCTCAGCGTGGTACCCAGGCCGGCGACCTGCAGGCCCCAGATGTAGTAATCGACACCTACCCCTGGACTGTATTCCTTGCCTGACAACGGTGGGAAGGCCAGCCAGCCGGTCTGCGCGAACTCACCGACACCCAGCGAGATCATCACCAGGCCCGCGCCCGCCACGAACAGCCAGAAGCTGAGCGAGTTGACGAACGGGAAGGCCACGTCGCGTGCGCCGATCTGCAGCGGCACGACAACGTTCATCAGGCCGGTGATCAGCGGCATCGCCACGAAGAAGATCATGATCACGCCGTGGGCGGTGAAGATCTGGTCGTAGTGATGCGGAGGCAGGATGCCCTCGTTGCCTCCAGCGGCCATGGCCTGCTGGACACGCATCATGATCGCGTCGGCGAAGCCGCGCAGCAGCATGACGAAGGCGACGATGAGGTACATCACGCCGATCTTCTTGTGGTCGACCGAGGTGAACCACTCTTTCCAGAGATAGCCCCACAGCTTGAACTTGGTGATCAGGGCCAACACCAGCAGGCCGCCGATACCAGCACCGATCAACGTGGTGATGATGATCGGGTCATGCGGGATGTCGGCAAACGTCAATTTACCCAACAGATTCATGGTCATTCTCCCGAGCCGCCGTGACCGGTGTGACCGGCTGCGGCGTGCTCGTCTGCAGTGTGTTCGGCGTGTGCAGCAGCATCGCCTTCAGCCATCGCGTGGCCGTCGTGCGATTCACCGGCGGCCGGCATGGTGTGGCCTTCGTGGCTTTCGCCCTCGGCGCCGTCATGCTTCATGGCCTTGTGGTCGTGCTTCATGCCGTAGTGCTGGTTGTCGCCCATGTGCTTGGCGATGACCCAGTCGAACAGGCCGGCCTCGGTGGTACCGAAGTAGGTCACCGGGTGCCAGTCATGGTTCTTCTCGGCGGTCAGCGCAGCAAAGGCGGTCTTGTCCAGGGTCGCGCTTTCGGCACGCACCTTGGTCAGCCACTGCTGGTACTCCGCCTCGGTCACCGAGTGCGCGGAGAAATGCATCTTGCTGAAGCCCGCGCCGCTGTAGTGCGAGGACATGCCCGGGAACTCACCGGTCTCGTTGGCGATCAGGTGGAGTTTGGTCTCCATGGCCGTCATCGAGTAGATCATGCTGCCCAGGTGCGGAATGAAGAACGCATTCATCACCGTATCGGACGTGATCTTGAAGTTCAGCGGGGTATCCACCGGGAAGGTGATCTCGTTGACGGTGGCGATGTTCTCTTCGGGATAGATGAAGAGCCACTTCCAATCCAGCGAGATGGCTTCGATCACCACCGGCTTCTTGTCCGAGTCCAGCGGACGGTACGGATCCAGCGCGTGCGAGGAACGCCAGGTCAGCACGGCCAGCACCAGCACGATCATGCACGGGATCGACCAGACCACCACTTCGATGGCCGTGGAATGCGACCACTTCGGCTCATAACGGGCCTTGGTGTTGGTCGCACGGTACTTCCACGCGAAGGTGAGGGTCATGATGATGACCGGCACGACAACCAGCAGCATCAGCACGGTCGCCGTGATGAGCAGGGTCTTCTCGTCGTGGCCGATCTGGCCCTTCGGGTTGAGGATGGCCGAGTTGCAGCCCGTCAGGAACACGGACAACGCAAACAGCAGGCCCGGACGCAGGAAGCGTCCAAGGGGTTTCAACGGAATCATCGGTCGATCCAATTGCGTAGGGAATGCCAGTTCAAGCCCGCCTCCGTCCCAGCCAAAGCCGGTGGTGCCGGTCCAAGGGGACAGGCACGAAGGACGATCATGTCAGCCTTCTAATTTTAGGCCGTCACGCATCATTTAAGAAAGGCATTGACAATGATCCAGCGCAGGAAAGGCCTGTTTTGGGCTGCGACACGTTGTCGCAGTGCCGGGCAATGACCCGATTCGGCAACATTCCGGCCCTTGTATAGACATGAACGGGTCAGTTCCGGGGCCCCGGTCAGCGCGCACGTCGCCGCCTCGTCACGGGCGTCCTGCCGAGCATCCTGCGGGCGGCCACGGTACACGCACCGACGGCCACCGTCACCGCGGCTGCGCTCAGGCAGCCCGTACCCGATTCGGGCAGTCCGCCCCCGTGGCGAAGTCCGCGATGTTGCGCAGCGTGATCGCGGAGATCTCCTGCAGCGCCTCGGCCGTGAAGAAGCCCTGGTGCCCGGTCACCAGCACATTGGGGAAGGTCATCAGGCGCTGGAACGCGTCATCGTCGATGATTTCGCCGGACCGGTCCTGGAAGAACAGCCCGCTCTCCTGCTCGTACACATCGATGGCCAGATGCCCCAGGCGCCGTGACTTCAGCGCGCGGATCACCGCATGGGTATCCACCAGCCCACCGCGCGAGGTATTGACCAGCATCGCCCCGGGCTTCATCCCGGCAAGTGACGCATCGTCGATCAGGTGATGGGTGTCCGGCGTCAGCGGGCAGTGCAGCGAGACGACATCCGCGCGGGCGAGCAGTTCATCCAGCGCGACCGACGTGCCAATCGCAGCGAATGCCGCCGACGGATAGGGATCGTGGCCCAGCACCGTGCAGCCCATGCCCTTGAAGATGCGCGCGGTGGCCAGGCCGATCTGGCCGGTCCCCACGATGCCCACCGTTTTGCCATGCAACGTGCGACCCAGCAGGCCATCGAGCATGAAGTTGCCCTCGCGCACCCGGTTGTAGGCGCGGTGGGTCTGCCGGTTGAGGGTCATCACCATGGCCAGGGCATGCTCTGCCACGGCTTCGGGGGAGTAAGCCGGCACGCGTGCCACGAACAGCCCCAACTGCTCCGCCGCGGCCAGGTCGACATTATTGAAGCCCGCACAGCGCAGCAGGATCGCGCGCAGCCCGAGTGCATGCAGCGCCTGCAGCACCGGGGCATCCAGCCGGTCATTCACGAACACACAGACCGCCTCGCACTCCTGCGCCAGTGCCGCGGTATGCACCTCCAGTGCGGCATCGAAATACAGGAACTCGAACGACGGCCCTGCCCCGCGGCGTTGACTGGCTTCATCGAGAAACCGCTGGTCATACGGGCGGGCACTGAATACGGCGATCTTCATGAGGGCGATCCGCGGGAGTTCGAGCATGACGATACCGCAGTACACTCCGGCCAACTGCCTGGAGCCTGCCGTGTCCCTGACTGCCCGCCTTCTCCGCTGGACCGCCACGCCGGTGGGCCGACGCGCCCTGTTCGCGCTCACTGCCGCGATCGTAACCCTGATGGCCTGCAATCCATTGCTTGCACCACTGCTGCCCGTGGTGGATGCGCTGGGGCTGGATGTGCTGATCCTGCTGATCGGTGCGCAGGCGATGACCTTGTTGCCGTGGGTGCGGCTGCATGCCAGCCGTATCGCCCGCGCCGCGGCCCGTCTACTGCTCGATACGCTCGCAGGGGCCTTCGCAGGTTTCATCGGCGGTTATCTCCGGCAACTGGTATTCGGCACGGGCGCGCGTTGGACCCGCGCGCGGCCGTGACCTAGTATTCGGCCCTTGCAAGACGCCATGGGTGGATGTGCGTGGAAAGTTTCGAGCGGTTCAACGGGCGCCGTAGCGGTGCGGGCAAATCAGTCGCGATCCTGTCACACGGCTTTGGTACCGATCAGACCGCATGGAACGCCCTGCGCCCCTGGTTTGAAGCACGCTTTGATGTGATCTCCTTCGATCTTGCCGGCTGCGGTCCGCACGGTGCGCAGACCTACGATTTCGAACGGCACGGCTCACTGTTCGGCTATGCCGACGATCTGATCGACATTCTGGACGAGCTGGACGTGCACAACTGCACCTACATCGGCCACTCGATGAGCGGCATGATCGGCGCGGCCGCCGCCGTTGCGCGGCCGGATCTGTTCGAGCGCCTGGTCATCATCGGTGCGTCGCCGCGTTATCTCGACGACGACGGCTACACCGGCGGCTTCAAGCCGCAGGACCTGGAGCAGCTGTTCGAGAGCATGCGAGCGAACTACCAGGCCTGGATCGCCGGTTTCGCCCCGATGGTCGTCGGCGTGGAGGACAGCGCGGTTGTCGCCGATTTCTCCAATACGCTGTTCCAGATGCGCCCGGATATCGCCCTCAATACGTCGCGCACGATCTTCACCTCCGATCTGCGCAGCCTGGCTGCGCGGGTTTCCACGCCGGTCCACCTCATCCAGACCGCGCACGACGTGGCGGTACCGGTCGCCGTCGGCCACTGGCTGGCCAACGCGATCGATGGCGCCACCCTGGATGTGATCGATGCCTCGGGTCATCTCCCGCACATGACCGCGCCGGATGACGTCATGCGCATCCTCGAACAGCGGCTGAGTGGAAGGGCCCGGTGAGCACGTCCGACAGTGAAGCGCTCGCGGCGCTGTGCCAGTTTGCCCGCCTGGCCTCCCACGCGGACCTGGTCATGGCGATGGAGGTGGAAGACGGCGGCAGGGCGACCTGGGCTGCCGCAGCACCGGCACTGCCCTCATCGAGCTTCAACCTGGCGCGCAGCGGCCTGTTGGAGCACACCTGGGGCGATGAAGCCGTCGACGCGGCGGGGTTCCGGCTGCCGACTGCGGTGATCCATGCGCTGGAGGGCCTCCCTGCCCGCCTGCTCTACGTCCCGGCCCCCTCCCACGGTGCGCCGCTCAGCGGCCTGCTGCTGCTCTGGCGAAACCCACCCGCGCCTGCCGGGCTGACCGGGCAGATGGCGCTGCTGGCAAAGAGCGTGGCACGCCTGTTGTCCGCACGCCGCGAGGCCGCCCGCCAGGTCATCGTCCGCAATCAGTTCCTCGATCTGTTTGAAAGCGTGCCCGCGGGCATCGTCCTGATCGACGGTGATGGCGTAGGTGCTGCGGTCAACGAGCACGCTGCGGAACTGCTGGGTTGCAAGGCAGGTGATCACCGCGCGGCGGATCTCGCCGGCCCGATGCGCGCCCTGCGCCAACGCTGCGACAACCACGCCGAACTCGAGCTGGCCTACCGCGCCCAGATCAACAACGACCAGTTCGCCGCCAAGCAGAACTGGACCCTGGGCGAGCGCACCTTCGAAGTGGACACCCATCCGGTACGCGGCAACGGGGCGCACGGGCGCATCTGGCTGTTCACCGACGTCACCGCCGATCTGCTGATGGCCGCCGAACTGCGCCGCCTCGCCTCCTCCGATCCCTTGACCGGCGTCCCCAATCGCCGTCACTTCGAGGAATGCTCGGCACAGATCATCGCCGCGCGCGAAGCCAACGGCCGCGCGGTGGCGGTGCTGATGGTGGACGTGGATCACTTCAAGAAGATCAACGATACCTACGGCCATCCCGCCGGCGATGAAGTCCTCAAGGTCGTAGCCAGGCGCTGCCGGGATGCCCTGCGGGAGCGCGATCTGTTTGCCCGCTTCGGCGGCGAAGAGTTCATCGCCCTGCTGGCCGCGTCCGCCGTGGATGAGATTCCCGCCGCCGCCGAGCGGCTGCGCAGTGCGGTGGCGGCCGACCCCATCCTGGTGGGCGGCGACCGGATCTCCGTCTCCGTCAGCGTCGGTGGGGCGATCGGCGAGGCGCTGCCGGGTGGCGACCAGAAACTGCTGGAAGACCTGATCGCCCGGGCGGATGAGGCGCTGTATGAGGCCAAGACCAGCGGCCGGAACCGGGTCCGGATGGCGGCGCTGCAGGCCAAGCTGATCAACCTCTGAGGCACGCGGGCGGCACTTGTCCGCGCCAGCCTAACACTGTTAGATTCGCCCCCTAACAACGTTAGGCCAGAGCACAGTGCGCCAACCGATCGCGCGGGAAAACATCGTCGAAGCGGCCTTCCGGATCCTCGACGAGGCTGGCCTGGAGGGTATTACCCTGCGCAAGGTGGCCTGCTCGCTGGGCATCCGGGCGCCGTCGTTGTACTGGCACTTCAAGAGCAAACAGGCGCTGATCGACGCCATGGCCGACGCCATGATCAGCGACGTCGCCCGTGCGATCCCCGCCGGGCAGCCATGGCGGCAGACCCTGCTGCAGATCGGGCGCGAGTTCCGCCTGGCCTTCAAGGCCCGCCGCGATGGTGCACGGGTGTATGCCGGCACCTTCCTGGCGACCGAGAACGTGCTGCGGGTGGGTGAGGCCAGCATCGCCGCGCTGATGGGCGCCGGCGCGCCGGCACGCTTTGCCGCGACCACCTCGATGGACCTGGTGTACTACACGATGGGCTTCGTCATCGAGGAACAGTCCTGGCCCGGCGACGGCAGCATGGAGGCGCTGGGTGAGGCGTTCATGGCGCTGGCCGAGGCCCGCTTTCCCCATTGCTGGCAGGCCCGTGACGTGTGGAGCGAGGTCGATTTCGACGCCCGCTTCGAGCAGGGGCTGGGCCTGATGCTGGATGGCATCGGACTGCACCTGTCCCGCGACGCCTGATTTCCCGATTCCTTTCTTTTCCTGCTGTTCCGACCCGGAAAGCCTCTCGATGCGTGCACCCTACCTCCGCAGTTTTTCCCTGATCCTGGCTGTCGCGCTGCTGTCCGCGTGTGGCGGCAAGGACGACAAGGCCTCGGCCGACGCCACCGCCGCCAGCTCGGCGCTGCCGGTCTCGCTGGCGCCCGCGCAGCAGCAGACCATGGCCCGCACGGTGCTGGTCTCCGGGCCGGTGACCGCCTATGAAGAAATGCAGCTCGGCGTGGAGATCAGTGGCCAGCGCGTGACCGCGTTGCTGGTGGATGTGGGGCAATGGGTCAAGCAGGGCCAGGTGCTGCTGCAGGTGGACCATCGCACGTTGGACAGCGAGCTGGCGCAGGCCGATGCCTCGTTGCGACAGGCGCAGGCCTCGCAGGAGCTGGCCCGCATGAACTACGAGCGTAGCGCCAAGCTGGCCGCCCAGCAGCTGATCAGCGAAAGCAGCCTGGATGAGCTGCGCGCCTCGCGCATCAACGCCGAAGCGCAGACCGCCACTGCACGTGCCGCGCGTGACGCGGCCAAGCTGCGCCGCGACTTCGCCGACCTGCGCGCACCAGCCGACGGCCTGATTTCCAAGCGCCTGGTGCAGCCGGGCCAGGTGGTCTCCGCCGGTACCGAGCTGCTGCGCCTGATCCGCGATGGCCGCCTGGAGTGGCGCGCGGAGCTGCCGGAGAACCAGCTGGCTGATGTCGCCGTCGGCAACACTGTGGAGCTGCCGTACGCCGGCCAGGTGGTCAGCGGCCGCATCCGCGCGGTTACCCCGGGTGTCGATGGGCAGACCCGCACCGGCACGATCTATGCCGACCTGCCAACCCCCGGCCCGCTCAAGCAGGGTATCTACGTAGATGGCCGCATCGTCACCGGCGACGGCCCGGTGCTGACCATCCCGACCGCGGCGATCGTGCAGCGCGATGGCCACAACTACGTGTTCACCGTGAACGACAAGCAGCAGGCTACCCGCCACCGCGTCAGCACCGGCCAGGCCGTCAAGGGCCGTACCGCGATCCTTGAAGGATTGAAGGCGGGCGATCAGGTGGTGGTGGATGGCGCCGGTTTCCTCGGCGAGGGCGACCGCGTGCGCGTGGTGGCCGATACCAAGGCCGCCGCCCGATGAACATCTCCGCCTGGGCGATCAACCGCCCCCTGCCCGCGCTGCTGATCTTCTTCGTGCTGTGCGTGGCCGGCCTGTGGGGTTTCCATCAGCTGCCGGTAGCGCGCTTCCCCGACATCGCTTTCCCGATGACCACCGTCACCGTCACCCAGCCGGGTGCCTCGCCCAGCCAGCTGGAGGCCGAGGTGACCCGCAAGGTCGAGGACTCGGTCGCGACGGTCAACAACGTCAAGCGCGTGATGTCCTCGGTCAGCGAAGGTGTCAGCACCACCACCATCGAATTCCAGCTCGAGGCCGATCTGGCCACCGCGCTGGATGACACCCGTGATGCGGTTACCCGCATCCGTACCGACCTGCCGCAGGACATCCAGGAACCGGTGATCTCCAAGGTCGATATCGGCGGCTCGCTGATGACCTACGCGCTGGTCGCCCCACACATGACCACCGATGAGGCCAGCTGGTTCGTCGACCGTGATATCTCGCGTGCAATGTACGGCGTGCCTGGTGTGGCGCGCGTCACCCGCGTGGGTGGCGTGCAGCGCCAGGTGCGGGTGGACCTGGATCCCAATGCGCTGATCGCGATGGGCATCACCGCCGGCGATGTCTCCCAGCAGCTGGCCCGCATCCAGGTGGAGCGTGCCGGCGGCAAGACCGAGGTCGAAGGCGCGCAGCAGACCATCCGCACGCTGGGCACCGTCGGTGACGCACAGGCACTGCGCGACTACTCCATCGCCCTGCCTGATGGCCGCGCGGTGCGGCTCTCCACGCTGGCCACGGTGACCGACGGCGCTGCCGATCCCACCGAGGCCGCCCTGCTGGACGGCAAGGGCGTGGTGGCCTTCTCGATGTCGCGCACCCGCGGCTCCAGCGAGGTCAAGGTGGAGGCCGGCGTGCATGACGCGCTGGACAAGATCAAGGCCGAGCATCCGGGCATCGACTTCCGCCTGGTCACCACGGCGATCGATGAGACCCACCGCTCCTACGATTCCTCGATGACCATGCTCTGGGAAGGCGCACTGCTCGCGCTGCTGGTGGTGTGGCTGTTCCTGCGCGACTGGCGCGCGACCTGGGTGTCCGCGTTGGCGCTGCCGCTGTCGATCATCCCGACGTTCGCGGTGATGTACTTCTTCGGGTTCACCCTCAACATCATCACGCTGCTGGCGCTCTCCGTGGTGGTCGGCATCCTGGTGGACGATGCGATCGTGGAGATCGAGAACATCGTGCGCCACCTGCGCATGGGCAAGCCACCGCTGGAAGCCGCGCGCGAGGCCGCCGGCGAGATCGGCAACGCGGTAATCGCCACCTCGCTGACCCTGGCCGCCGTGTTCGTGCCGGTCGCCTTCATGCCGGGCATCGCCGGCAAGTTCTTCCGCGAATTCGGCTGGACCGCCGCCACTGCCGTGCTGTTCTCTTTGCTGGTGGCCCGCCTGCTCACCCCGATGATGGCCGCCTACCTGCTCAAGCCACATGGCGAGGAGAAGCCGGAATCCAAGCTGATGACGTGGTACTTGGGCTGGGTGGACGCCGCGCTGCGCCATCGTGGCCGCACCCTGTGGATCGCCACCGGCCTGTTCGTGGCCTCGCTGGCGCTGGTGCCCTTCATCCCGGCCACCTTCATTCCACAGTCCGATCTGGGCCGCAGCAACCTCAATCTCGAGCTGCCGCCGGGCACCCGCCTGCAGGAAACTGTGGCCGTCGCCGAGCATGCGCGCGGCCTGCTCAAGGACATGCCCGAGCTCCAGCAGGTCTACACCGCCGTCGGCAGCGTGCTGGACCTGGGCGACCCCGGCGCGACCGGCATCGGCGAGCCGCGAAAGGCCACCCTGGTCCTTGACTGGGGCAGCGCCGACGGACGGGACCGCGACCAACGCGTGCTGGAGCGTGAGGCCCGCGAGCGCCTGGCCGACCTGCCCGGCGTGCGGGTCAGCTATGTCAGCTCCGAGCCCGGCAACCTGCTGCAGCTGGTGCTCTCCGGTGACGACCCGCAGCGCCTGCAGGATGCCGCCACTGCGCTGGAGCGCGACCTGCGCGGTATCCAGGGCCTGGGCAGCGTCACCTCCACGGCCTCGCTGCTGCGCCCGGAACTCCAGATCTTGCCGAACCCCGCCCGCGCTGCCGACCTGGGCGTGGCGACGGCCGATATCGCCGAGGCCGCCCGCATCGCCACGGCTGGCGATTACGAACAGCGCCTGGCCAAGCTCAACCTGCCCGACCGGCAGGTGCCGATCCGGGTCGGCTTCGCCGAAGCCCCGCTCGCCAACCCGGGCCTGATCAGCCAGCTGCGCGTGCCCGGCCGCAATGGCCCGGTACCGCTGGCGGCCGTGGCTGACATCCAGCAAGGCAGTGGCCCTTCGCAGATCTCACGCTACCAGCGCCAGCGCAACGTGACCCTCACCGCCGAACTCAACGGTCGCCCACTGGGCGATGTGATGACCGAAGTGCAGGCCCTGCCGGGCGTCAAGCAGTTGCCGCCGGGCGTCACCTTCCTCAACACCGGCGATGCGGAAGTGTTCGTCGAGCTGTTCATCGGTTTCATGCTGGCCATGGCAGCCGGGTTGATCTGCATCTACATGGTGCTGTTGCTGCTGTTCAACCACGCCCTGATGCCGATCACCATCCTCGCCGCGGTGCCGCTGTGTGCCGGTGGCGCGTTCGGCGCGCTGCTGATCACCCAGAACATGCTCTCGCTGCCGGCGCTGATCGGGCTGCTGATGCTGATCGGCATCGCCACCAAGAACTCCATCCTGCTGGTGGATTACGCGGTGATGGCCGAAGACGAACACGGCATGAGCCAGCACGACGCGTTGATCGATGCCTGCCGCAAGCGTGCACAGCCGATCATCATGACCACGCTGGCGATGGGCGCAGGCATGATGCCGATCGCGCTGGGCTTTGCCGGCGATTCCAGCTTCCGTGCACCGATGGCGATCGCCGTGATCGGTGGCTTGATCACCTCCACGCTGCTGAGCCTGATCGTGATTCCGGCGGCCTTCACCGTGGTGGATGATGCGGGGGATTGGCTGTCGCGGAAGTTCCGGCGGCGGTCGTCGCATCCGGTGGGGAGTGGTGCGGAGTCGTAAGCCCCCCCGGTCAAGCAGACATGTCTAAAGTAGAGCTTCTGACGTGAGCGGCACAGTACTCGACGGGGCTCACGCCGCAATGGGAGTCACATGGACGGGTCTCGTTGTAATCGATCATCCACCAGTGCACTGCGTCGCGCACGTCCTCAGGCTCGCGAAGGGGCGTTGATCCAGCCCCTCATTTGCGAAGCACCCGTCATGCGGGATCCACAAGGACTCGTCTGTGCCTGCGTCAGACATCCGTTATAACAATACGTACGACGCGGAGAGCATCCTCGTCGAAAACGCATTGCTCCAACTCGAAACACTCCTCCTTGATCAAACGAACATCCATCGCGAACATCATTCGCCCACCCAAGACGAAATTCGCATTCTTACCATTCTCATAGCTAACTAGAAGGCGCCCCTGCGGGTGGGCACGCCTCAGCTCACGGAGAGATGAACCAACCCCCTCCCCCGCTGGATCACGCAGCCTTTTCGACTCACTCGAACACCTATACACAATATCGTCACTGAGGACGCATTCAATCGCGATGTCGCCCGGCGCACTCACGGTTACTACTTCATACGTCAGCCCCTCCTGCTGGTCTTCCCCCCACTTGATGGGAAGATCGAGCGAAATAATTCTCTCCTTGGACATCCCGACGTGAAGCGGTCCAAAAGATCCACTGACTGGATCCACCATCCAATCAGAAGGTTGCGTCGAGGACTCTTCTGTACGCGGCGCCCTGCTTCCCGCTGACTCTTGTGACCAGCTTGCGCCGCAACCTGAAAGAACGATAGCCAGCAAAACTAGAAAGTTATTTTTCACGCTGAGGCTTCCAGTTATTGAACCGCCCTTGATTACCGCCCGACTTTAGATCCACATGTACACCCCGGTTATCAGGATACTCGTTCACTCGATTGAAGTTCCCGGATGCATGCGCTGCGTCGGCAGTCTGCGTTTTTGTGTAACCCGATATTCTTATATCAGCCGCATTATTCTGCAGGTGCTGACTCTTCTGAGCTCCTCCAACGTCTGAGTTCTGCTGCACGGTTCTTTGACCGCTTGTCACTTCCACAGACTTACCTTCTGACTGACTGAAGTTCAGCAAGCTATCCAATACAGCCGTCCCGACACTGGCTGGCTCACCCTGCATTGAGCGTTGCGGCAGCAAAACTACTGTCCCTTGAGCCACTGTCGGCCCCATGTCCGACTGAGGCATACGTTCCACCTTGATGGCCCCCGCGGAGAGCTCCGATCTAACTTCGACCCGATCCATGAACGGAAGGATCGGCTTTCCAGAGCGCCCATCCGGATCCGTGAACTTATACGGGTTCCCGTTGGCATATCGATACCGATTGAACTGTCCTACAGGCTGCTCATACGCTGTTACCGGATCAACCGACAGGAACACGCCCAACTGCGGATCCATATACCGCTGCTGCATGTAGCTCAGCCCGGTAGCCGAGTCGGTCACATGCCCGGCGTATCCCGGCCCGTCCGTGACCTGACCACCGACAACGGCCCCGTAGGGTTCGTAGTCATAGCGCTTGATCACATTGCCATTGGCATCACTCTCGGCCACAACCGAGCCAAGGGCGTCGGTGTGAATGTACGTGACCGCCTGTGCGATTGCGGCTGGTGCCACGCCGAAGCCAATCAGCAGCACGCAGCATAGCCAGGCGCCTACGGCACCCAGCTTTCGAATTCGATCGTCCAATCCCCTGAAGCGGGTCGACACACCGCCTGCATTTCCCTTGAACCTGCACATCCTTCAAATCCCTGAAAGAGCCTTCCAGTAAGGCATCGAATTCATAGCACAGGATGGGCGAACGGGATATTGAATCGCGATACTCAGGCCTAAGACGCCATTTCACGTCGAGCTCTGCCCGAAACGTGAAGCGCCAGGTAAGCCGAAGGCGACGTACGAGTGAGAAGAGGGGTTCAACTGTTCTGGGCTGCCAGCCAGGGGCTGGCACTACCTGACGGGGTGTCGCGCTTTCTCACATCCATCGGCCGCCGCTACAGAAGTACAAACAAAAAGCCCCGACCAAGGCCGGGGCTTTTTGCTGTATCTGGTGCCGGAAATAGGAATCGAACCTACGACCTACGCATTACGAATGCGCCGCTCTACCAACTGAGCTATTCCGGCGAGGTCGTGAATTCTAGGGGGTGCAGGCCACTTTGGTCAATCAGGGAAGCGCGCGCGCCGCCGAACCGCCGCGCGCCAACGGGCTGGCCCGACGTGCTCCAGCAGCACCAAGCCTTGACGCACCAGCCTCTACAGTGGATTCCCCACCTCCGGAGGCATCCCATGCGCCCCTGTGCCCGCTTGGCCGGCCTGCTGCTGTCATCCCTGTTGTTCAGTGTCCCCGCGCTGGCACAAGGCACGGGGCCGATGCCGCCGACGCCGGACCAGCAGTGGCAGCCACTCTTCCAGCAGGTCCAGGGCGCACACCTGTTCAAGGATCAGAAGACCTTCGCGGATGCAGTGCCCCACCAGCCCAGCGCTGCCCTCCTCACCCAGTGGCAGCGCGCCAGGACTGAGCCCGTATTCGACCTGGCAGCCTTCGTAGCCGAGCACTTCGCAGTGCCTCGTGACACCCAGCCCTACGTGCCGCCAGCGGGCGAGACACTGCGCGCGCACATCGATGGGCTATGGCCGGTGCTGACCCGCACCACCGGCACCGTGGATCCGAACGGCTCGCTGCTGCCGCTGCCCAAGCCCTACGTCGTGCCCGGCGGGCGCTTCCGGGAGGTGTACTACTGGGACAGCTATTTCACCCTACTCGGGCTGGCCTCCAGTGGTCGCTGGCAGCAGGTGCGCAACATGGTGGACAACTTCGCGTTCCAGCTCGACAGCTACGGCCATATCCCCAACGGCAACCGCAGCTACTACCTCAGCCGCTCGCAGCCGCCGTTCTTCAGCCTGATGGTGGGTTTACTCGCCACCCACGAAGGCGATGATGCCTACCGCCGTTACCTGCCGCAGCTGCGCATCGAGCATGCGTTCTGGATGCGCGGCGCGGAAACGCTGGCAGCGGGCGAGGCGCGCGAACGCGTCGTGCGGCTGGCGGACGGGCAACTGCTCAACCGCTATTGGGATGGCCGCGCGGTGCCGCGAACCGAGTCGTGGAGGGACGATCTGGCCACCGCCGCCCTGGCGCCGCAGCGCGCGCCTTCGCAGGTGTATCGCGACCTGCGCGCCGGTGCGGAATCGGGCTGGGATTTCAGCTCGCGCTGGCTCGCCGAGCCGTCTGCGTTGGCGAGCATCCATACCACGGCGATCGTGCCGGTCGATCTGAACAGCCTGCTGTTCCATCTGGAAACGACCCTGGCCCGCGCCAGCAAGGCAGCCGGTGATCGCAGCGCTGCACGCACCTTTGCCCAACTCGCGAAGACACGTCAGCACGCCATCAACCAGCTGCTCTGGGATGACGAGCAAGGCTGGTACGTGGATCGCGATCTGGAGCGCGGCCAGACCCGCCCTGCCCTGACCGCGGCGGCGTTGTTCCCCTTGTGGCTGGACGTCGCTGGTCGCACGCAGGCGCGACGTACCGCGGAGGCCGTCCAGGCTCAGTTGCTGCGCGATGGCGGGCTGCTGACCACCACCGTGACGACCGGCCAGCAATGGGATGCCCCGAATGGCTGGGCGCCGCTGCAGTGGGTTGCGGTGGACGGGCTGCAGCGCTATGGGCAGGACACCCTCGCCCGCCGGATCGGCACGCGCTTCCTGCGCACCGTGCAGACGGTGTATGACCGCGAGGGCAAGCTGGTGGAGAAGTACGTGGTGGACGGTTCGGCCACCGGCGGCGGCGGCGGCGAGTACCCGCTGCAGGATGGCTTTGGCTGGAGCAACGGGGTCACGTTGGCGCTGCTGGATCGGCTGTGTGCACCGAAGCGTGCGTGCCAGAGCGCCCAGGATGTGGACGCCGCGGACTGATCCACCACCCGCGCCGCGCGAACGTCATGCGCGCTATGGCACGCAACATGCCCCGTGGACAGTGTTGGCCAGCAGCCGTGCGCGTGCCCGCTGGTCTGCGCTCAATTCGGCATCCAGCGATTGCATGACCAGCGGAGAGACGTAGTGGGGATTCACCTGCTGCAAGGCCAGGTTGTAGGCATAGGCGGCCACCGGATCGCGCGGCACGATGCCGCCGTGTTCGTAATCCTGGGCCAGCTTGGCGACCGCATCGATGCTGCCGCTGCGGGCCAGTGTTTCCAGGTATTGCCCTGCGGTGTGCTTCCACGCCACGGCCCGCTCCGGGTCTTCCAGGATATCCGCGTAGGTGCCCAGCACATCCTCGGGCGAGCGTGCGTAGCCCAGTTGACCCTCAACAGAGCCCTGCAGCGCCGCCTGTTCCAGCCAGTTGCCGGGGTACAGATCGCGATCAAGCACCAGTGCGCCGCACTCGCGAAGCAGACGCTCGGAGCGCTCCAGGAATGCCTTCTCTGCACCCACCAGTGCCGCGGACTGCGCGAGTTGATCCACCCGGTCGGAGGTGAACGTGCGGCACTCAAGCACGGTCAGATAGATGTCGTAGCTGGCGGTACCGTCGCCAGCCTTCGAGCGCGGCAGCAACTGCTGGACATAGGCCAGCGCATCGCCCGGTGGACGGCTCGAGCCTTGGCGCGACAGCTCGTAGGCTTTGGGCCCCAACGAACGAAACGTGCCCGGTGCCGGCGGTAGCGAAGTGACCGAGGCAGGCACGCGCATCCCACTGAGGGCCACCGGAGAAGCAGCTTCACTGGTAGTGCTCCGCACGTGTTGGCCAGCCGGAACGCTGTCCTGACTGCGCAGTGCCAGCGCTCCTACGGAGATACCGCCCGCAGCGATGAGTACCACTGCCAGTAGTGCCTTCCCGTGTTTTCCAAGCATGAGCGTCCGTGCCACCATCGCATCCAGTCCAACGTGTTTGATAACGCATCCACCATGAATCGTCGCCGCCTCGGGCGAGGACACGGCATCACCGCGCCTTCCACAACTCCGCCAACCGATCCGGCTTGCCCGCGATCCGCTCCAGCGACGGATACTTCAGCCCATCGTGGTAATCCAGCGTCACCGTATCGATGCGATCGAAGCTCTTCACCAGCAGCGTCAGCGGCGCTTTGTCGGTCTTGGCCGCGGTGATCGCCTCCTTCAACTGCTCGGCCTTGAACACGCGGCCATTGAGCGCGACCACGCTCATGCCGGGAATCAGGCCGGCATTGAAGGCCGGGCTGTCCCACAGCACGTCGCCGATGTAGCCGGACTCGCTGACGGACAGGCCGATGGAGTACAGCAGGTTGCTGTTCTTGCCGCGCGTCTCCTGCGCCTTGAATGCTTCGTTCGGCGTATCGGTGTAGACCAGTTTCCAGCCGGCCGCTTCCAGACCGCCGGTCAGCGGCCCGTGCCCGTCCAGGCGCTCGCGCAGGAAGCTGGCCCAGTCGAACGGCGCCACGCCATTGAGCGTGCTCACCACCTCGTCGAAGGTGTACGGATGGACGTTCCAGTCGCCGTCGTTCATGCCGAAGAACGCCTTGGCGAAATCATCCAGGCCGCGCTTGTTGCCGGTCAGCGCGCGCAGCTTGCCCTCCACCTCCAGCCACACCATCTGGCCGCCGGAGTAGTAGTCCTCGCTCATCTGATAGTTGCGGAACGCCAGCGCGCGGCGCTGGGCGATGGTCGGGTCGTTGGTGGTGTCCTGCAGGTTGCGCCAGGCCAGGCCGGGGCGACCGCGATCGTAAGTGCCCGCCACATTGGCCAGCACGTCGCGGGTCTGCTGCGGGCTCCACAGCCCGGAGCGCGCGGCCAGCACCTGGCCCCAGAACTGGGTCTGGCCTTCGTACAGCCACAGCAGGCTGTCGCCCATCGGCACGTTGAAGTTGGCCGTGGTCAGATCGGCGCCACGACGGTACTTGCCGTTCCAGGAGTGGTTGAACTCATGCGGCAGCAGATCACGGCCCAGCCAGGTCTTGTCCCACTCGGTGAAGTAGCCGGTGTCGCCGCTGTTCTCGCTGGAGCGCTGGTGCTCCAGGCCGATGCCGCCGAGCTTGTCGGTCAACGCCAGCAGGAACTCGTAGCGGTCGAAGTGGCGTGCGCCGTAGAGCTTGTACATCTGCTGCACCAGCGCGCGGTGCGCTTGGATCTGCTCTGGCTTGGCGGCCAGCGATTTGGCCTCATCGGCGAAGACATTCAGGTGCACCGGCACCTTCGCACCGGGGTCCAGATCGAAGCGCTGGAAGTGGCGGCCGGCGAACAGCGGCGAGTCGACCAGGTGGTCGTAGCTGATCGGCTTGAACACCACCGTGTCACCCTCGCGGCGCTCGGTATCCAGCGCGGTGGCATACGACCAGCCCGGCGGCAGCGTGACGGTGGCCTGCGCCTGGATGTTGCGGGTGATCACCCCGGCCGGGTACAGCGAATTGGCATTCCACTGCAGGTTGAGCATGTCCGGGGTCATCACCACGCGACCCTGGGCGCCCTGCGAAGAGAGGAACTTGAACTCGGCCACCACTTCGTTGGCGCCCTGCGGCACCTGCACGGTGAAGGCATAGACGTCGTACGGATCGCGCGTCCACTGCAGCGGCGTGCCGTTGGCGGTGACGACCAGACCAGCGAGCTTGTCGATCGGGCCGCTCGGTGAATGCGCCCCGGGCAGCCACTGCGGGTACAGCAGGGTAAGCGGCCCGGGCTTGGCGGGTACCGTGGCCTTGACCTTGAAGATGCGTCGCCCGATGTCGCGCGCGTCCACGTCGATGCGCAGCAGGCCCGGGAAGGCCACGTCCTGCGGCGGCGGTGTCTGCGCCTGTACGCCGGTGGCGGACACGGCCAGCAACATGGACAGGGCAATGGCACGCATCTTCATCAGGCAGGCTCCAGCGGGGGAAGCTCTTGATCCTAGCCCTCCGCCTGCGCCCTGCCCTATGGCCAAAGGTCATGCGTCGCGTTGTGGCCATGATTGGCACAGCGGCGCGCAGTGACGTTCTGTCTGCCGGTCGGGATCAGGGCCAACCGGGGTGCGCTGCCGGCCAGCGGCCGGCACTACCGGGGCAGCGCCATGGCATGCGTGGCGGAATGCTGCGCGGTCAGTCGACCAACCGCAGGCGCAGTTCCTTCGGCAACGCGAACACCATCGATTCCGGCTCGCCCTCCAGTTCGCCGACGCCGGTGGCACCGAGTTCCTTCAGGCGGGCGATCACACCATCCACCAGCACCTGCGGTGCCGAGGCGCCCGCGGTCAGGCCGATGTGCTTCTTGCCGGCCACCCACGCCGGATCGATCTCGTCGGCACCGTCGATCAGGTAGGACTCCACGCCATCACGGCGCGCCAGTTCACTCAGGCGGTTGGAGTTGGAGCTGTTCGGCGAACCGACCACCAGCACCAGATCACAACGCTTGGCCAGGTCACGCACGGCGTCCTGGCGGTTCTGCGTGGCGTAGCAGATGTCGTCGTTCTTCGGGCCCTGCATCGCCGGGAAGCGGGTGCGCAGGGCGTCGATGATGCTGCGGGTGTCATCCACCGAGAGCGTGGTCTGGGTGGTGTAGGCGAAGTTCTCCGGCTGGTCGATGACCAGCGTGGCGACGTCGTCCACATCCTCCACCAGGTAGATCTGGCCGGTGCCGCGCTCGCGGCTCCACTGGCCCATCGTGCCTTCCACTTCCGGGTGCCCGGCGTGGCCGATCAGCACCACGTCGCGGCCGGCGCGGCAGTGGCGGGCCACTTCCAGGTGCACCTTGGTGACCAGCGGGCAGGTCGCGTCGAACACCTTCAGGCCACGGCGGTCGGCTTCCTGGCGCACGGCCTGGGACACGCCGTGGGCGCTGAAAATCACCGTGTTGTCGTCCGGCACTTCGTCGAGTTCTTCGACGAAGATCGCGCCGCGGGCCTTGAGGTCATCCACCACGAACCGGTTGTGCACGACCTCGTGGCGCACGTAAATCGGCGCACCCAGGGTCTCGATCGCGCGCTTGACGATCTCGATCGCACGATCGACACCGGCACAGAAACCACGCGGATTGGCGAGCAACACATCCATCGGTCAGATACTCCGGCCGGCGTGAGCCGGGTTGTTACGGATACAGGAGGGAATTATCCCGCTTTTTTGGCCGCCTTGCCGTCGAACAGGCCGAACAGGGCGATACCCACCGCGCCCAGCACGATCGCCGAGTCGGCGATGTTGAACGAGGGCCAGTAATGGTCCCCGATATGCCACTGGATGAAGTCGACCACGTGACCGTGCATGAGGCGGTCGATCACGTTGCCGATCGCCCCGCCGATCACCAGCGCGTAAGGCACGGCGCTGCGCCAGGCACCGCGCGCGGTGCCCCACATCCAGTAGGCCATCAGGCCGCTGATGCCCACCGCCAGCGCGGTGAAGAACCACAGCTGCCAGCCACCGGCATCGCTCAGGAAGCTGAATGCCGCACCGGTGTTGTAGGTGCGGTACCAGTTCCAGAAGCCCTCGATGACCACCACCGGCTCGTACTCGGGCAGGCTGGACAGCACCCAGGCCTTGCTCCACTGGTCGGCGATGATGATCGCTGCCGACAGCAGCAGCCAGATCAGCGCGTTCGGACGCGGACGGGCGGCGGCCATCAGAACCACCGCCGGTCTTCGCCGGCACCGTCGATGTTGGTCACGCAGCGGCCACACAGTTCCGGGTGCGCCGCCACCGAGCCGACATCGGCGCGGTAATGCCAGCAGCGCACGCACTTCTGCTTGCCGGTCGGCTGGGCGCTGACGAACACCTCGTCGGTGGTCGCCGGGCGCACCTGCACGTCACCGCTGATCAGCAGGAAGCGCAGCTCCTCGGCCAGCGGCTGCCAGCGCGCGGCGGTCTCGGCATCGGCGGCGACGGTGATCTCCGCTTCCAGCGCCGCACCGATCGCACCGTTGGCGCGCATCGGCTCGAGCACCTTGGCGACCTGCTCGCGCAGGGCCAGCAGCTGATCGAAGTCGGCCGCGTTGAGCGGTGCATCGGCCGGCAACGGAGTCAGACCGTCGTACCACGTGGCGAACAGCACGTTCTCCTTGCGCTCGCCCGGCAGGTACCCCCACAGCTCATCGGCGGTGAAGCTCAGGATCGGCGCGATCCAGCGCGTGAACGCTTCGGCGATGTGGTACATCGCGGTCTGCGCCGAGCGGCGGCCGCGCGAGTCCACCGGCATGGTGTACAGGCGGTCCTTGGTGACATCCAGATACACCGAGCCCAGATCCACGCTGCAGAAGTTCAGCAGCAGCTGCACGATCTCGGCCATGTTGTAGCCGGTGTATGCGGCCTTGATCTTCTCCTGCACCTCGAAGGCGCGATGCACGATCCAGCGGTCCAGCGCGACCATGTCGGCCGGGGCCACCAGATGCTGGGCCGGGTCGAAGCCGTCCAGGTTGCCGAGCAGGAAGCGCGCGGTGTTGCGCAGGCGCCGGTAGGCATCCGCGTTGCGCTTGAGGATCTCCTGCGACAGCGACATTTCATTGCTGTAGTCGGCCGAGGCGATCCACAGGCGCAGGATGTCCGCGCCCAGGGTCTTCATGATGTCCTGCGGCTCGATGCCGTTGCCCAGCGACTTGGACATCTTGCGGCCCTTCTCATCCACGGTGAAGCCGTGGGTGAGGCACTGCTTGTACGGGGCCTGCTTGTCGATGGCCACGCCGGTCAGCAGCGAGGACTGGAACCAGCCGCGGTGCTGGTCCGAGCCTTCCAGGTACAGATCGGCCGGCTTGCCGAAGCCACGCGCCAGCAGCACGCCTTCATGGGTCACGCCCGAGTCGAACCAGACATCGAGGATGTCGGTGACCTTCTCGTACTGCGGCGCTTCCTCGCCCAGCAGCTCGGCGCTGTCCAGCGAGTACCACACGTCGATGCCTTCGGCCTGCACGCGGTCGGCGACCTGCTGCATCAATTCGACGGTGCGCGGGTGCGGCTCACCGGTTTCGCGGTGGGTGAACAGCGCGATCGGCACGCCCCAGGTGCGCTGGCGGCTGATGCACCAGTCCGGGCGGCCATCGACCATCGAGCCGATGCGCGCCTTGCCCCAGCTCGGGAACCAGCCAACGTTGTCGATCGCGGCCATCGCGTCGCGGCGCAGGTTGGCCTTGTCCATCGAGATGAACCACTGCGGGGTGGCGCGGAACACGACCGGGGTCTTGTGGCGCCAGCAATGCGGGTAGCTGTGCACGATCTCGACGAAGGCCAGCAGCGCACCGGAGGCGCGCAGCACATCGACGATCAGCGGCTGCGCCTTCCACAGGTGCACGCCGGCCAGCTCGACATCGCCGGCCGGCGGGGTCGAGGACAGGTACACGCCACGGCCGTCGACCGGGTTGATCTGGCCGGCGTTGTACTTGTCCATCAGCCCGTACTGCTGGCTGACCACGAAGTCTTCCTGGCCATGGCCGGGGGCGGTATGCACCGCACCGGTGCCGTCTTCATCGGAGACGTGGGCGCCGTTGAGCAGCGGGATGTCGCGCTGCGGGTAGAACGGATGGGCCAGCAGCAGGTTTTCCAGCGCGGCGCCGGTGGCATGACCGTGCACGACCAGGCCGTCCACGCCGTAGCGCTGCAGCGAACGCTCGGCCAGCGCGGCGGCCAGCACCAGCCAACGGCGCTTGCCGTTGTGGGCCGGGCCTTCGGCCAGCACGTACTCGATCTCCGCACCGAGCGACACCGCCAGCGAGGCCGGCAGCGTCCACGGGGTGGTGGTCCAGATCGGCACCGCCACCTCGACATCGGCCGGCAGCGTCACGCCGAAGCGCTCGGCCAGCTGCTGCGAATCACGCGACACGTAGGCCACGTCGATCGCCGGGGAGGTCTTGTCCTGGTATTCGATCTCGGCCTCGGCCAGCGCCGAGCCACAGTCGAAGCACCAGTGCACCGGCTTGGCGCCGCGCACGATGTGACCGTTGGCGAACACCTTGGAAAGCGCACGGATCTCGTTGGCTTCGAAATCGAAGCTCAGCGTCTTGTACGGGTTGTCCCAATCGCCGATCACACCCAGGCGCTTGAAGTCGCGGCGCTGCAGTTCGATCTGCTCTTCGGCGAACTCGCGGCACTTCTGGCGGAACGCGACCGCATCGAGCTTGACGCCGACCTTGCCCCACTTCTTCTCGACCGCGATCTCGATCGGCAGGCCGTGGCAATCCCAGCCCGGCACGTAGGGCGCATCGAAGCCGGCCAGGTAGCGCGACTTGACGATGATGTCCTTGAGGATCTTGTTGACCGCGTGGCCCAGGTGGATCTGGCCATTGGCGTAGGGCGGGCCGTCGTGCAGCACGAACAGCGGGCGGCCCTGCGCGTTGTCGCGCAGGCGGGCGTAAAGGCCCTCGTCCTCCCAGCGCGACAGAATGCCCGGCTCGCGCTTGGGCAGGTCGCCGCGCATCGGGAATTCGGTTGCCGGCAGATGAAGGGTGGCTTTGTAGTCCTGGCTCACGCAGTGGCTCGCAATCTGTGTTCGGAAAGGATGTGACGGGCCTGTTCGGCGTCACGGTGCATCTGGTCGGTCAACGCAGCCAGATCGTGGAACTTTTCTTCGTCGCGCAGCTTGGCGACGAACTCGACATCGATGTGGCGGCCGTACAGGTCGCCCTGGAAATCAAACAGGTGCGCTTCCAGCAGCGGCTCCACGCCATCCACGGTGGGACGCGTACCGAAGCTGGAGACCGACGGCCACGGCTGATCGAACACACCGTGGACCCAGGTCGCGTAGATCCCCGACAGCGCCGGCGTCTTCGGGAAGCGCAGGTTGGCGGTCGGGAAGCCCAGCGTACGGCCCAACTGACGGCCGCGCACTACCCTGCCCCCAATCGTATACGGCCTGCCCAGCAGATCGCCGGCATGACGGAAATCGCCGACGCGCAGCAGCTGGCGGATGCGGGTGCTGGAGATGCGCTCGCCATGCAGGTCGACCGGCTCGATCTCACCGGCACTGAAGCCACGCTCGCGGCCCATCGCCTGCAGCAGGGCCAGATCGCCCTTGCGGCGGTTGCCGAAGCAGAACTCCGGTCCGATCCACACTTCACGCGCGCTCAGGCGGTGTACCAGCAACTGCTCGACGAACGCCTCGGCCTGCATCGCGGCCATGCGCGCATCGAAGCGCAGCAGGCCGACCGCATCCACGCCGAGCTCGCGCAGCATGGCGACCTTGTCACGGGCCAGGGTCAACCGCGGCGGCGGCTCGCCCTGGGCGAAGTACTCGCGCGGCAGCGGCTCGAAGGCCACCGCCACGGCGGCCACGCCCAGCGCGCGCGCGCGCGAAACGGCGTGGCGCACCAACGCACGATGACCCAGGTGCAGGCCGTCGAATGCGCCGATGCAGACCACGCTTCCGTGCGGGAACAACTGCCCGCCTTCGACGTTTCTAAACAGCCTGCTCATCTACGTGGAATGCGGCCCACCAGGGCCGATGCTTTGCAAGAGATAGCCATGAAGTATAGCCGGGCTGCCCCCGGATCAATGCTCCCGCAGGTGGCGCGGGCGGAAGCCCAGGGCAACCAGGGCCACCAGATAGGTCAGGCCACCGCCGCCGACCAGCAGCGCGAGGTTGCCGATCCGGTGCCATTTGTCCATGCCGGTGAAGTCCGCCATCCCGTAGCGCAGGGCCAGCAGCACCACCACCATGGCCAGGCAGGCCAGCCCCAGCTTGGTCGCATAGCCGCCCCAGCCCGCCTTGGGCTGGTACACATCGGTCTTGCCCAGCCAATACCAGAGCAGGCCAAGGTTCAGATAACTGGACAGCGCACTGGCGATACCCAGCGCGAGATGCAGGCCCGGCTGCTTGCCCAACGCAACCCAGACGCCCTGCGCTTTCAGCGCCTCCGGCACCATCACGTGGTACAGCACGGCCAGCAGGATGAAGTTGAACACCATGTTGGCCACCAGCGCGGCCACACCGGCGCGGACCGGGGTGCGGGTGTCCTGGCGGGCATAGAAGGCCGGCAGCACCACCTTGAGCAGCGCGAAGGCCGGCAGAGCGAAGCTCAGGCCGTACACCGACAGCGCGGTCATGCGGGTATCGAACGCGGTGAAGCGGCCGTACTGGAACACGGTGGCGATCAGCGGCTCGGCCAGCAGCAGCAGGCCCAGCATGGCGGGGATGGCGATCAACAGCGTCGTGCGCAGGCCCCAGTCCAGCGCACTGGAGAAACCGGCCTTGTCGGTACTGACATGGTGGCGGGCCAGCGCCGGCAGGATTACCGTGCCCAGCGCCACCCCGAACACGCCCAGCGGCAGTTCCAGGAAGCGGTCGGCCAGCGACAGCCAGGACTGCGACCCGTCGGTCAGCTTGGCCGCGATCACCGTATCCAGCAGCAGGTTGATCTGCGCGATCGAGGAACCGAACAGGGTCGGCACCATCAGGGTCAGCACCTTGCGCACCCCCGGATGCTGCCAGCCCCAGCGCGGCAGGGTCAGCAGGTTGATGCCCTTCAGCGAAGGCAGCTGGAACAGCAGCTGCAGCAGGCCGGCGGCCAGCACCGCCCAGCCCAGGGCCAGGATCTGCTTCTCCGGGGTGCCGCCCAGCCGCGGGGCCAGCCACAGCGCGCCGGCGATCATGCACAGGTTGAGGATCACCGGGGTCAGCGCCGGCATCGCGAACTTCTGGAAACTGTTGAGCGCCCCGCCCGCCAAGGCGGTCAGGGAGACGAACAGCAGGAACGGGAAGGTCAACCGGAACAGGTCCACCAGCAGGCCATGCTTGGCCGGGTCGGTATCGACCCCGCTGGAGAACAGGGTCGCCAGCTGCGGCGCGAAGATCAGCGCCAGCGCCGTGACGAGCAGCAGCACCCCGCCCAGCGTGCCGGCCACCCGCGACATCAGCTCGCGCAGTTCGGCATGCGAGCGGGTTTCCTTCACCTCCGTGAACACCGGGACGAACGCGGTGGCGAACGAGCCCTCGGCGAACAGCCGGCGCAGGAAATTGGGCACCCGGAAGGCGACCCAGAAGGCGTCGGTCACCGCATTGGTGCCGAACGTGGTGGTGATGACCAGGTCGCGAACCAGCCCCAACACCCGCGAAATCATGGTCATGCTGCTGAAAGACAGCAGGCCCCGCAACATCCTTGGTGAACTCACCCGTGTTCCCTCTTGACAATTGACTTGACGTACATTTTTCGAGCCATCATACTTTCCAGCTTGCTGTTCCCATTACACCGATTTTTCAGGAAACCACCACTGTGGCCAATATCAAGTCCGCCAAGAAGCGCGCCAAGCAGACCGTCGTGCGCAACGCGCGCAATACGGCTCAGCGTTCGATGCTGCGCACCGCTGTCAAGAAGGTGATCAAGGCTCTGGATGCCAACGACGCCGCCGGCGCCGAGGCAGCCTTTGCTGTTGCCCAGCCGATCCTCGACCGTTTCAGCTCGCGTGGTCTGATCCACAAGAACAAGGCTGCTCGCCATAAGAGCCGCCTGACCGCGCGCATCAAGGCCATCAAGGCCGCCTGATACGGCGCTGCGGGTGTCGTAGAGCCACGCGCTGCGTGGCTTCGACCCAGCCGCAGAAAAAAGCCCGGCCCCGGCCGGGGTTTTTGTTGCCTGCGATCTCGAGCGCCCATCCTGATCGACGGCAGCGCCACGCCATGCGTGGCTGGCACCACAGAAAACCCCGGCCGGAGCCGGGTTTCTCAGGGGCGCGCGGGTGCGCTCAGTACGCATCGCGCGCTTGCGCCTCGTCTTCCTTCTGGCGATCGAAGAACGCCATCACGTTGTTCATGATCGGCCAGGTGCCTTCGCGGCCCAGCGCCGAGACCAGGTACCACGGCTGGGTCCAGCCCAGCTCGGCTACGATCTTCTCGGCGGCGGCCTTGGCCTCGTCCTCGAACATCAGGTCAGCCTTGTTCAGCACCAGCCAGCGCGGCTTGTCCAGCAGCTCCGGGTCGTGCTTTTCCAGCTCGCGCTCGATCGCACGGACCTGCTCGATCGGCGAGACACCCTCCACGCCGCCCTCCATCGGGGAGATATCCACGAGGTGCAGCAGCAGGCGGGTGCGCTGCAGGTGGCGCAGGAACTGCGCGCCCAGGCCAGCACCATCGGCCGCACCTTCGATCAGGCCGGGAATGTCGGCGATCACGAAGCTGCGGTAGTTCTCCACGCGCACAACGCCCAGATTGGGGTACAGCGTGGTGAACGGGTAATCGGCGACCTTCGGGGTCGCAGCCGACACGGCGCGGATCAGGGTGCTCTTGCCGGCATTCGGGAAGCCCAGCAGGCCCACGTCGGCCAACAGCTTCAGCTCCAGCTTGATCAGGCGCTCTTCACCCTCTTCGCCCGGCAGCGCCTGGCGCGGCGAGCGGTTGGTGGAGCTCTTGAAATGCATGTTGCCCAGGCCGCCGCGGCCGCCCTTGGCCCCCAACAGGCGATCACCATGAGCGGTCAGATCGCCGATCACTTCATCGGTGCTGACGTTCATGATCACGGTGCCGATCGGCACGGTGATGACCAGGTCTTCGCCGCCCTTGCCATAGGCCTGGCGGCCCATGCCGTTCTCGCCACGCTGCGCCTTGAAGATGCGGTCATGGCGGAAATCGACCAGGGTGTTGAGGTTCTCGTCGGCGCGGATCCACACGCTGCCGCCATTACCGCCGTCGCCACCGTCCGGCCCGCCCAGCGGAATGAACTTCTCGCGACGGAAACCGATGCAGCCGTTGCCGCCATTGCCGGCGATCACCTGGATTTCTGCTTCGTCTACAAGTTTCATGATTCTGGATGCCAATCTGGAGGCGGCGGGCGCGAGGTGCACCCCACCGCAGAGTCTAACGGCCCCGGTACGATCCAGGGCCGGCGGCGGGAAATGTCCCGCCCGATAGTTGATACCAACGAAAAACCCCGCCGAAGCGGGGCTTTCGTCAGCGACCCCACGCCGTGGCGTGGGCGCCTGCGTACCGCTGAAGATCAGGCTTCGGCGACGACGCTGACGGTACGACGCTTCTTCGGGCCCTTGACCGAGAACTCCACCTTGCCGTCGACGAGCGCGAACAGGGTGTGGTCACGGCCGAGGCCAACGCCGGTACCCGGATGGAACTGGGTGCCGCGCTGACGCACGATGATGTTGCCGGCATCGATGGCCTGGCCACCGAAGATCTTGACGCCGAGGTACTTCGGGTTGGAGTCGCGACCGTTGCGCGATGAGCCTACGCCCTTCTTATGTGCCATGACTGCTTCTCCTTATTACTTGCTGCCACCGGCAATGCCGGTGATCTCGATTTCGGTGTAGTACTGACGGTGACCCTGGCGCTTCATGTGGTGCTTACGGCGACGGAACTTGATGATCCGGACCTTGTCGGCACGACCCTGGGACACGACCTTGGCAGTGACCGAAGCGCCGCTCAGCGCGTCGCCCAGCTTGATGCCATCGCTGTCGCCCAGCATCAGGATGTTGTCGAACTTGATCTCGTTGCCGACTTCGACTTCGAGCTTTTCAACGCGGAGCGTTTCGCCCTGCGCCACGCGGTATTGCTTACCGCCGGTTACCAGTACTGCGTACATGACCAGACTTCCTCTGTAGTTATTGTGGTCTATGGACTGCCGCCATCGAGGGCGGACAGAAGCGGAATTTTAATGACTTCAACCACTTCGGGTCAACCCACCCCCTGCTCTGACCCGGATTTGGCTGAATACGGTTCAGGAAACCGGCTGGCGGGGTCTCAGGGAATGAGACATGGGGGTGGCAAAGTCCGCGATTGCCCCCAAATCCCAAGCTCGGTAGGCTGACCGATTGCCGTTTCCGATTGCCCCACCCGCTTGCCGGCTCCCTGAGCCGAAGCCCCACAACGGATCCCCCATGGCGATGGATTTCATCCGCATCCGCGGCGCGCGGACGCACAATCTCAAGAACATCGATCTCGACCTGCCCCGCGACAAGCTGATTGTCATCACCGGCCTGTCCGGCTCGGGCAAGTCCTCGTTGGCGTTCGACACCATTTACGCCGAAGGCCAGCGCCGTTACGTGGAGTCGCTGTCGGCCTATGCCCGCCAGTTCCTCAGCGTGATGGAAAAGCCGGACCTGGACCACATCGAGGGCCTGTCCCCGGCGATCTCGATCGAGCAGAAATCGACCTCGCACAACCCGCGCTCGACCGTCGGCACGATCACCGAGATCTACGACTACCTGCGCCTGCTGTACGCCCGCGTCGGCAGCCCGCGCTGCCCGGACCACGGCTACCCACTGGAAGCGCAGACGGTCAGCCAGATGGTCGACCACGTGCTGACCCTGGATGCCGAACAGCGCTACATGCTGCTGGCCCCGGTGATCCGCGAGCGCAAGGGCGAGCACGCCCAGGTGTTCGACCAGCTGCGCGCGCAGGGCTATGTGCGCGTGCGCGTGGACGGCCAGCTGCATGAAATCGATGCGGTGCCGCCGCTGGCGCTGCGCCAGAAGCACACCATCGAAGCGGTGATCGACCGCTTCCGCCCGCGTGAAGACATCAAGCAGCGCCTGGCCGAGAGCTTTGAAACCGCGCTGAAGCTGGGCGACGGCATGGTCTCGGTGCAGTCGCTGGATGTGGAGGATGCGCCTGCGCACCTGTTCTCGTCCAAGTACAGCTGCCCGGTCTGCGATTACTCGCTGCCGGAGCTGGAACCGCGCCTGTTCTCGTTCAACTCGCCGGTCGGCGCCTGCCCGGGCTGCGATGGCCTGGGCATGGCCGAGTTCTTCGATCCCTCGCGCGTGGTGGTGCACCCGGAGCTGTCGCTCTCGGCCGGCGCCGTGCGCGGCTGGGACCGTCGCAATGCGTACTATTTCCAGCTGATCGCCTCGCTGGCCAAGCACTACAAGTTCGACACCGACGCCCCTTGGCAGAGTCTGCCCGAAGACGTGCGCCAGGCCGTGCTGTACGGCAGCGGCGAAGAGACGATCACCTTCACCTACTTCACCGAAGCCGGCGGCCGCACCCAGCGCAAGCATCGCTTCGAGGGCATCATTCCCAACCTCGAACGCCGCTACAAAGAGACCGAATCCTCGGCCGTCCGCGAAGAGCTGGCCAAGTACATCAGCGAGCGCAACTGCCCCGAGTGCCAGGGCCAGCGCCTGAACAAGGCCGCGCGCAACGTGTTCGTGGCCGACCGTGCGCTGCCGGAACTGGTGGTGATGCCGATCGACGATGCGCTGAAGTTCTTCAGCAGCATGACCCTGCCCGGCTGGCGCGGCGAGATCGCCGGCAAGATCGTCAAGGAGATCGGCGAACGGCTCGGCTTCCTGGTCGACGTTGGCCTGGATTACCTGACCCTGGAGCGCAAGGCCGACACCCTGTCCGGTGGCGAAGCCCAGCGCATCCGGCTGGCCTCGCAGATCGGTGCCGGCCTGGTCGGCGTGATGTACGTGCTGGATGAGCCCTCGATCGGCCTGCACCAGCGCGACAACGAGCGCCTGCTCGGCACCCTGACCCGCCTGCGCGACCTCGGCAACACGGTGATCGTGGTCGAGCATGACGAAGACGCGATCCGCCTGGCCGACTACGTGCTGGACATCGGTCCGGGCGCGGGCGTGCACGGCGGCGAGATCGTCGGCCAGGGCACGCTGCAGGACATCCTGGATGCCCCGCGTTCGCTGACCGGCCAGTACCTGTCGGGCAAGCGCGCCATCGAGATTCCGGCGCGCCGGCACAAGCCCAACCCGAAGATGACCCTGCACCTGCGCGGTGCCAGCGGCAACAACCTCAAGGGCGTGGACCTGGACATTCCGTCAGGCCTGCTGACCTGCATCACCGGCGTGTCCGGCTCGGGCAAGTCGACCCTGATCAACGACACCCTGTTCTCGCTGGCCGCCAACGAGATCAACGGCTCCTCGCACCCGATCGCCCCCTACAAGGAAGTGGACGGGCTGGATCTGTTCGACAAGGTGGTGGACATCGACCAGTCGCCGATCGGCCGCACCCCGCGCTCGAACCCGGCCACCTACACCGGTCTGTTCACGCCGCTGCGCGAGCTGTATGCGCAGGTGCCCGAAGCGCGTGCGCGCGGTTATTCGCCGGGGCGTTTCAGCTTCAACGTGCGCGGCGGCCGCTGCGAAGCGTGCCAGGGCGATGGCCTGATCAAGGTGGAGATGCACTTCCTGCCGGACGTGTACGTGCCCTGCGATGTCTGCCACGGCAAGCGCTACAACCGCGAAACGCTGGAGATCCTCTACAAGGGTTACAACATCAACGACGTGCTGCAGATGACCGTCGAAGATGCCCTGAAGCTGTTCGAGCCGGTGCCGAGCATCGCGCGCAAGCTGGAAACCCTGGTCGATGTGGGCCTGAGCTACATCAAGCTGGGCCAGAGCGCGACCACGCTGTCCGGTGGTGAAGCGCAGCGTGTGAAGCTGTCCAAGGAACTGTCGCGCCGCGATACCGGGCGCACGCTGTACATCCTGGATGAGCCGACCACCGGCCTGCATTTCCACGACATCGAGGCGCTGCTCGGCGTGCTGCACAAGCTGCGCGACGAAGGCAACACGGTGGTGGTGATCGAGCACAACCTGGACGTGATCAAGACCGCCGACTGGATCGTCGATCTCGGTCCGGAAGGCGGCCATCGCGGTGGCACCATCCTGGTCACGGGCACGCCGGAGGACGTGGCGGCCTGCCCGACCTCGTACACCGGCCAGTTCCTGGCCAAGATGTTGCCCTCCACCAGCGCGCGCCCGGAACAGCCGGCGGCCGTGGCCAACAAGCCTGACGCCCGCCCGCCACGCAAGGCCAAGCCGGAACCGAAGAAGGCCGTGCGCAAGACCGCCGCGACCAAAGCCCCCAGCAAGACCAAGAAGAAGACCGCATGAGCAAGGAGCACAAGATCCTCGCCCGCGTGCCGATCAGCGTCCGCTGGCGCGACATGGACAGCATGGGCCACGTGAACAACGCCAAGTACATTTCCTATCTGGAAGAAGCGCGCGTGCGCTGGATGCTGGGCGTGGAGGGCGTTTCGATGACCGACCGGATCGCACCGGTAGTGGCGGCGACCAACGTCAACTATCGCCTGCCCATCGTGTGGCCCAACGACATCGTGGTGGAGCTGTTCGTCGAGCGACTCGGCAACAGCAGCGTGACCATCGGCCACCGCATCGTGGACGAGAAGAACGACAGCACGCTGTATTCGGATGGCAACGTGGTGGTGGTCTGGATGGACACGCAGACCGGCAAGAGCGCGCCGTTGCCCGAGGCGATCCGCACCGCGTCGAGCTGAGCGGGTTCTGCCGCGTCAAGCTGAAGGGTAGTGGCGGGC